>RFHU01000478.1 GCA_003695705.1 Planctomycetota bacterium | reverse complement strand
CCGCCACCATCGACCCCGACCAAGCCACGGTGACCGACCTGCGCAGCCCCTTCGCCCCTGGGGACCTCGTCGCTCCGGCGGGCGCGACCCCTTCTGCGGCGGGCCACGCCGGCCCAGGCGGCGTTCCTTCCTCCGGAGGCGGTGCCCCGGACGGCTTCGCCCGCGACTCGGCCGCGGGAAGCGGAGCGGGGCGCTTCGGCCCCGCCGGCGGGTCGGCCTTCGCCGGCCCGGGCCCCTTCGGCCCCGCCGGCGTGCCCGCGGCACCACGGCGCAGCGGACCGGGACAGACTGCCTTCGGGCCGCCGGGGGGCGACTTCGCAGGCGCCTCGGGCTCCGCCTTTGGCAGGGACCCAGCCGGCTCCGCCTGGGGACGGGCCGGGCCCACCGGAACCGAGCCCGCCGCCTCCGGCGGAGGCCCGAGCCGCTCGGCCTGGGGACGGGCCGGCCCCACGGGAACCAAGCCCGCCGCCTCGGCGTCGGCCTTCGGAGGGGGACCCGCCCCCTTCGGACCGCACGGAACGGCCTTCGCCCCGCCCTCCGATCCCTCCGCCCGCGCGCACTTCGACACGCAGCCCGACGCGACCGCCGGAGGCGCCGGCGGGCGCAAGCGCCTCAACCTTCCCCCGCCCGCCCCGGTCCCTCAAACCCTCGACGACCTCGGCGAGAGCACCCCCGAGGCTTCGGCCGTCCGCGCGCCCGCACCGCGACGCGGCGCACGCGCGCGCACCGCGAGCGCCTCGCGCGGCGGGGGAGGCCGAGGACGCCTGGTCGCGGTCGGGGCCACCGCCCTCCTGCTGGGTGCGCTCCCCTTCGGCCTCCGCCTGCGGGCGAACGCGTCCGAGCGACTCCGGGCCACCTCCGACGCGCGAAGGACCGCGCGCCGGCTCCTTGGAGAACTCGACGCAGGAGGCTCGCCCACCGAGCGCCTCGCGCGCGCGCAGGAGGCCGTCGAAGCGGCGGCCCGCTGGCGCGAGCGCGCCCCCGACTCGCCGGAGGCCAGCGCGGCCCTTGCCGACGCCTACCTGGCCGTCGCAGGGGTCCACACTGCCCAGCGCCACTGGCTCGCCGCCGACGCCGCCCTGGCCCGCGCCGCGGCCCTGGCGGTCGACGCCCAAGCGGTCGACGCCGCGCGCGCGCAGCGCGTCCGCGCCGAGGCAGAACACCGCGCGGAACTGCTCGGAGCGGCCACGCGCCTCCTCGAAGCACTCGAGGAGAAGCGCCTCCCCTCCGCCCGCGCGGAGCAGCGCATTTCCCAGGAACTCCGCGCCCTCGCCGGCCAAGCCCCCGAGGTCTGCCGCGCCTTGCTCGAACGCCTGCGGCGCGCCACCGCCGTGCTCCGCGCCGCCGAGGCGGAGACCTACCGCGCCGCCCTCGAACCCTTCGACGGCAAGGCGAGCCCGCCACTTCCGCGCCTCGAAGAGGCGCTCGCGTCGATCGCGAGCAACACGTTGACCCGCGCCGCCCGCAAGCCCCCCGCCGCCCTAGCAGAGGCCAGCCGGCGCCTCCTCGCACGCGAGAAGGTGCTCGCGGAGCGTGAGGGCCGACGCCCGGTCGTGCGGGCCGAGCAGCTCGTCGCCCGCCGCCAGCGGGCCGCGTTCGCCGCCTGGCGGCAGACCGTACGCAGCGTGTGCGCCGCGCTGGGGCGTGCCCGCCCCAGCGACGAACTCTTTGCGACCGCGGACGCCTACCTGGGCGCGTGCGCAGACCCCCTGCTCGCGGTCCCCGTTGGCGCACTCCTCGCCGAACACGAGGACCAAGAGCCGGCGCGCGAACTCCTGCAGCGCGCGCTGCTGCGCTACGGCGCCCCCGGCCCCTTCCTTTCCCACCTGGCCCGAGGCCTTCCCAGCGAGCGCCGCCTGACGGCCAAAGGCCAAGGCCCGGACGCGAGCCGCCGCCAGGCCCTCTTCCTGCTCGCCCGCGGACGTCCCGTCAAGGCGCAAGGCTACTACCAGCGTGCACTGCGACTCCGGGCCGGGGACCCCCACCTCCTCGGAGAGCACGCCCTCGCGCAACTGCTCGCCGGGAGCACCGCCGCGACCATCCGGGCGGAGTGCGACCAGGCCCTCGAGCGCGATCCTGGGTGCCTCACGGCGCGCCTCGCGCGCGCGACCGTCGCCCTCGCCCAGGGCAACGGCGAGTTGGCGAAGCAGGACCTCGAGGCTGCCCTGGCGCTCGACCCCGAAAACCCCGTCCTCCTCGCGCGGTTCGGCACGGCCCTCCTCGCCCTCGGAGACCCCGACGGCGCTCGCCGAGCCCTCGAGACCGCCATCGCCCTGGACCCCGAAGAGCCCGCCGCGTGGATCGCACGCGCCCGCGCCTGGCTCGCCGCCCGCCGTCCGTGGGCCGCCGTCGCCGACGCCTCCCAAGGCGTCGCCCTCGGCGACCCGCGTGCCCTCAGGGTCCGCGCCGAAGCCCTCCGCGCCGCGCACCGCTACCCCGAGGCCCTCGCCGACATCGACCTCGCGATCCGTCTCGCCCCGAACGACGCGGCGCTGCGGGCCACGCGCGGCTGGCTGCGCCTGGACGCACGCTCCTACACCGAGGCCCTCGCGGACTTCACCGAGGCCCTGCGACTCACCCCCGACGTACCCGAGTACATCGACGGCAAGGGACGCTGCTACGAAGCGCTCAAGAAGCACCGGGCCGCGATCGCCGAGTACACCAAGGCCATTCAGAAGAACCAGCACGACGCTTTCCTCTACGGAGCGCGGGGGCGGGTCTACCTCAACCTGGCCCAAATGGAGCGCTCCCTCACCGACCTGAACCGCGCCATCGAACTCGACCCGCAGCGGGCCTCCTTCTATCGGCTCCGGGGGCAAGCCTTCACGCTCAAGCTCTACACCAAGGAGGCCCTCGCCGACCTGAACCGCGCCATCGAGCTGGAGCCCGACAACGCCGCCGGCTACAAGCTGCGCGGCGATCTGTTCAACCTCAGCGGCAAGCCCGACCAAGCGCTCGCCGACTACACCAAGGCCGCCGAACTCGACCCTTACAACGCCCAGGCGCTCGAGAGCCGGGGGGTCCTGCGCGCGCAGCGCGGCGACTTCGAGGCAGCCCTCCGCGACCTCGACGCCGCCCTCCGGGCCGACCCCGGCTACCTGCGCGCCTACGTAAGCCGGGGTTCCATCCTCCTCAAGCGCGAGGACTGGCAAGGAGCCAAGGCCGACTACGACCGGGCCATCGCGCGCGATCCCTCCTTCGCGGACCCCTACTTCTTCCGCGCCCGCTGCAAGGAACGACTCGGCGACCCTTCCTGGAAGGCCGACCTGAGGGCCTTCGTAGAGAAAGCCGGCCCCAAGCATCCGCTCACCAAGCGCGCCCGCGCCCTCCTGCGCGCCGCGAGGCGGCGGCGCTCCCCTGCGGGCAATCGCTGAGCACCGCTCCACCGCGTTCGCCCGTGCCCCCGTTGGCCCGCTCGCCCGCGCCTGGTACCCTGCCCCGCGGGAGGAGTTCATGCGAGGGAGTCTGTTCGCTGTCGCCGCGCTGTGCAGCGCCGTCTCCACCGCGGCCTTCGCGAGCCCCGCCGGGCTTGAGATCGCCGCGCTGAAGGCCGAATGGAAGCAGAACGCCGAGGGGGAAAGCTGGGTCGAGGTGACCGGAGCGATCCGCGGCGCGCCCGACGGGACCACGGTAACCGCCGAACTCCACTTCCCCGACCTCCCCGGCCTGGTGAACTACGCCCAGGTCGCTGGCGAGCGCTTCCGGATCTCCTTCGGTCCCTCGGAGAAGAAACTCCTCCCCGGTACCTACCAAGTCCGCGTCGCCGTCGACCCCCGGGTGCAGAAGCTCGCCGTGGCCAAGGCCCTCGGCGCGGAAGCCTCCGCCTCCGCTGCGACCGCGCTGCAAGTGGGCACTCCGGCCGAGGCCCGCAACGAAAAGCAGAAGATCCGCAAGAAGTACGAAGACCTGCTCGAGGGCCTCTACGCGCTCTACCTCGGCCTCGCCCAATGGGGGAGCTCGATCGCGACCCAGAGCGTGCTCGTCAAGCTGAACCACCGCGGCCGGGTGCCCAAGCGGGCCGCGGCCCGCGTGCTCCGAGAGTGGGAGAAGTTCACGCGCGTCTTCGAGCGCGACCTACCCACCCTCCGCTTCGACCACAAGCAGTTTTCCGAATACTTCCTGCTCGGCTACTTCCCCGGACCCGACGGGGACGTGGCCCAGATCATCACCACCCTCGAGCGCTGGCACGCGAGCCTGACCGCGGTGATCTACAAGAACCTCGGCCTCGAACTCCCCAAGGAGCTCGAGGAAAAAAGCGGGTTCAACCCCGGCGAACTCAAGGAGAAGCTCGTCCCGCTCGCCGCGCGCGTCTACGAGGACCTAGGGCTCGAGCCCCTGAGCTGGGCCCTGGCCGAATCGGGGATCCCTGAGAGCTCCAAGGACATCAACGGCGACTGGTTCCGCAGCACGGTATCGAAGTTCACGGTGAAGAAGCCGGGGCCCAAGTGGTTCTTCGACGTCGGGGCAACCAACCCCGCCATGCGCATACGCATGCGCTACCGCGGCGAGCAACTCACCAAGAAGATCGTCATGGGCGTGGAGCTGCGCGACTACACCATGGCCGAGAGCATGGCCGACCTCGCGCGCCTCGAGGAGCGTTCGACCCGGAGTCGCTACCCGGGCTTCGAGTTGATCAGCATCAAACGGATCAGCCCCCCCGACCCCACCATGCCCAAGAAGAAGCGCCCGGGGCAAGAAATGCGCTTCACCATCAAGGCCGGCGAAACGACCTTCTTCGTCCTGCAGTACTCGCTCTTCTGCCGCTGGCACAAGCGGACCTACAACATGATGAGCTTCGCCGAGGACTCGGTGAAGAACGACTGGATCCCCGTCTTCGAGAAGACGAACAAGACCTTCCGCGTCCTCGATCACCCTAAGTTCAAGAAGGAGCGCGAGCTGCAAGAAGAGCTCATGCGCTCGGACGAGGCGGGCGACGGGGACCACGGCAAGACCGGGAAGCCCAAGGACAAACGCTGACTCCGACGCCGCTTGCGTACTCGACGGGGCCCGCTGCAAGCCCGGCGCTCCGGAGTCGTCTACCTCGGGTGGAGGACGTCCGGACCGGACGGAAGGGAGGGGCAATGACCGCTCGCCGCAGCAGAATGGGCGCACCCCGCCGACCTGCGGGGCTGGAGAGAGGCGAATCCGCCCGGGAACCGGCCCGGCCTCCCACCGGCCAGGAGGGCTCGGTCCTCCTCGTGTCGCTGGCCATGCTCGCCCTCCTCACCCTGTTCGCACTCACCTTGACCTCGGTGTGCCGCCTCGAACGACAGGCCTCGGCCAACTACGTCCTCGAAGTCGAAGCCCGGCTCGCCGCCGAGGCCGGTTGTGCGCTGGCCATCGACCAGGCCAAGACGACCGTGGACAGCGACTGGTATTCCCCCGGCGGCCAGTGGTGGGTCGACGGCACCAAGCAGCCCCCCGGCGCCTGGAGCCCCACCAACGGCTACGTCCTCAAGACCAACCCCTTCGGCGGGCGGGTCTACTACTCGGTGGAGTGCTTCGACGCGGGCACCCGCCTCTCGGTCAACCTCAACACACCGAACATCGTGACCGCGCTCTCCGCCCTCGGCCTCGGCAACGCCGCCGCGGTCAACACCGAAGCCCTGAACCGCGGCGGCTTCCGCTCGCGGGAAGAGCTCAAGGAGTTCATCATCGCGGCGGCCGGAGACCCCGTCACCGGCTTCGCCAACTGGCTCTCGGTGCGCGACCTCCTCACCGTGCACGAGGCCACCACCCCCACCACCGACCTCACGGGAACCAACGGAGACCTGCCCATCGAATACAGCGGCGGCCTCCGCAACAGCGCGCCCGTGAACATCAACGCCGCGCCCGAAAAGGTGATCGAGGCCGTGCTGGCCGGCCTCTCGGGAAGGCCCATCATCTTCGACGACGCAGGCAGCCTCCCGGGCGGCGAGTGGTTGAACGCCAGCCTCGCGGGTGGACGCGGGCGCGCCCATACGGGCGCGTCGGTGTCCATTGGCGCCGCCGCCGCCGCCGACCTCGCCGCCCGGATCGTCGCCGCGCGGCCCTTCACCAGCTGGCAAGACCTCGACGAGCGCGTCCTCGCGGCGGCCGGAGTCAGCGCCGACCATCGGGCCCTGATCCTCTGCATCTGCCGGGGCGAAGCCGAGATCCTCGGCTACAACCCCGACCGCGAGCTGCGCCGGGGGGACCCGCGCCGACTCTTCGACCGCGGCGGCCTCGACGCCTGGACTACCGAGTTCAGCCTCGGCCCCAGCGGCGTCTTCGAGGTGCGCGCCCACGGTTGGGTCACCGACCGCGACGACAACATCTTGGCCGAGGCCTACGCCTCGCGCGTGGTCCGCTGCTTCACTTCGGTGGACTACGGCTCCCAGCAAGAGCTCGACTCCATGGCCAGCGTACCGGACCCGACCAGGATCCAGAGCATGCCCGAGCTCCTCTCCCCGGACCCGGTGACGGGATACTACCGGCTCAGCAGCGAGCAACGCGTGGTCTCGGGCAGCATCACCGCGCCTTTCCGCGACCCGGCGGACCCCGGCGGAGACTTCGCCCTCAGCGGGCCGACCGCGAACAAGCCTCTCCGCGAGCAAGGCTACTTCAGCCCCGAAGGGGTGACCGTCTGGCGTGAGGGCTGGGCGGGGACCGCGCCCGGGGTCGGCCCCGCCACCCTGCGCGCGACGGGAGTCACCGCCGCCAACTTCAGCCAGGAGGGCTCGCTCTCCTTTTGGATCAAGCTCGCCGACGACGCCGACTTCGGCACCGACGAGCCGCTCGTGACCCTGACCATGAACGAGACGCCGTCCTACCCCACCGCGGCCATCACGGCCGCACTCGCTTCCTACGGGCCGCCTCCGATCATCGGCTGCACGGTCAAGGTCGAGCGCTTCAAGAAGACCTTGCGGGCGACCTGGTTCTACTGGGGATCGAACGACGGCGCGGTCTCGCGCTACGTCTACGGCTTCATGGAGGTCTACCAGGACATCAACTGGAAGGCCGGCGAGTGGCACCACGTCGCGGTCTCCTGGGAAAACAGCGAGCAGGACTGGGTCGCCGCGGCGGCGGGGACGCCCATCGTCTCGGACCCCTCGAGCCGCATCACCATCGCCAGCACGGGCAACGTGGGCCCCTCCCGCGGCCTCTTCCGCTTCGCCGCCCTCGAAGAGGGGAGCGAATGGTTCACCCTCGAGGGGGTGACCAAGAAGAGCACCAACTACCGGCTGGGGAAGCGGGCCTCGGTTCCCCTCGACCTGGACGCCGCGCGGATTGGAGGATTCAGCCGCGGCGGCACGGGCGACACCGTCCGGGCCACGGGAGTTTTCACGGGACTCCAGCACCGCTACACCAACGCGCTCATGGACGACGTCTTCCTCTACACGGGCTTCAGCCCCGCTTCCGCCCTTCTGCGCCCGCGGAGTTGGCGCTACGCCACGAGCGGCAGCGTCGCCTTCACCCTCCCCGTCCCGGCCGGCTACTCGGCCGCCGCCTGCGCGGTGCACGGCTACCGCCCACCCGGAACGAACCTCAGCGCCGGGAGCGCCGGCCAGCTCCCCGGGGGTGGAGTGGGCACGACCTGGAACGTCTCCTTGATCGGCCCCGGCTGGTGCACGCCGGTGCTCACGGGCTTCACCCTCTACCTCAAGCACCCCCTCGAGGTCCTCGAAGAAGGCGAGGCCTTCTTGAGCGGGGAGCCCGGCACGATTCCCGCCGCCCCGTGATCCGCTCGAACCACCGCCTGCAGCGCGCCTCCGGGGTGAGCGCCCTCCTCCAGGGAGTGGGCCGCGTCGGCGCCGCCGCCTCGCTCCTCCTCTGCTTCGCGGCGCCTCTGCGCGCCCAAGAAGAACCGAGCGGCCCCCCCGGCCCCGCGGGCTCGGGAGGTCCTCAGCGGGCGCCCCGAACCGAGACTCCGCTCGGCTGGGTGGGCTTCGCCTTCGGTCCCGACCCCGCCGACCCCAGCGTCGCGCGCGTGCTCAACGTGGTCCCGGGCTCGCCCGCCGCGCGGGCCGGTCTCCGGCGCGGCGAAGCGATCCTGACCCTCGACGGCCGCCCCCTCGAAGGCCCGGCCGCCCTCCAGCGTGCCCTCGACGCCGCGCGACCCGGCCAGCGCCTCGTGCTGGACGTCCTCGCCGGCGAACGCCGGCGCAAGCTCCGGATCGCAGTCGAGGCCCGGGACGTGCGCAGACTCTGCGCGCGCGCGCTGGCCACAGGCGCCGAGTTCCTCGCCCAGCGGCAGGGGCCCGAGGGAGGCTGGCGCCGCAAGGGGCTCCGGGAGCCCTTCGACGTCCCCCTGAGCGCCCTCTGCCTGCGGGCCCTGGCCGGCCTCCCCCAAGCCCTGCGGGCGCGGCGCGCGGACCGACTCGCCGAGGGGCTGCGCTTCCTCCTCCGCTTTCAGGGAGCGGACGGCGCAATTCTCGGGCATCCGCACCGGCAGAGTTTCCGGACCTACGCCTCGGCGCTGACCCTGCAATGCCTCTGTCGCCTGGGGGGCGAAGACTTCGCCTCGGCCCGGACCCGCCTGATCGAATTCCTCCGCCGCGCCCAGATCGACGAAGAGGAGGGGATCTACCACCACGACGCGGCCCGCTACGGTGGCTGGAACCTGTTCGACACCAGCACCCCCGCCACCCTCTACGCGGACGTGTCGAACACCTCCTACGCCCTCGAGGGCCTCGCCGACGCCGGACTCGACCCGCGCGGCCCCACCGCCGAGAAGGCCCGGCTCTTCCTGCGCCGCGCGCAGAACCTGCCCCGGCCCGGCACCCACCTCCCCCCCCAACTCCTCGACGGCGGCTTCGTGGGCAACGCACGCACCTCCAAGGCCGGGCGGCGCCTCGACCCCAAGAGCGGCGAGGTCGTCTTCCGCCCCTACGGAAGCACCACCGCGGACGGCCTCCGCTCCCTGCTCCGCGCCGGCGTCGCGAAGAACGACCCCCGGGCGGAGGCCGCTGCGCGCTGGCTGGGAACCTACTTCAACACCCGCAAGAACCCCAACTTCCCTCGCGACGAGCGCCAACTCCCCGAGGACTCCCGCGGCGTGGACCGCGGAATCTACTACTACTACCTCGCCTCCCTTTGCGACGCCCTCGCCCTTTACGGCGAGCCCACCCTCACGGGCCGCGACGGACGCTCGATCCCCTGGGCCGAGCGGGTCGCTCTGCGACTGGTGGGCCTCCAGCAGGAGGACGGCGCTTGGCGTGGAGACGGCTCCGTGATCAACGAAGACGACCCGAACCTGGCCACGGCCTTCGCCCTCCTGGCCCTCGCTCGCTGCCAGCCCTTCTTGGAGAAGTGACCATGCCCGCCGCCCGTCGCCGCGCCTTCACGCTGGTCGAACTGCTGATCTCCATGGCGCTGGGAACGATCCTGGTCGGAATCGTGTCCTTCGTGTTCGTGCAGTCGAGCAACGTCTACAACGCCACCCTCGACGAAATGCACGGCAGCTTCGTCCTGCGCGTGGGCCAGGATCTGCTGGGCCGCGACCTGCGCAGCCTCGTCCCTCCGGTGAACGATCACACCCTCCTCAAGATCCAAGCGGTGGACGGCCCCACCGGCGCCGAGGACGTCCTCGAATACACCTGCTGGGGACCCAACGGGGCCGGCGACGTGGTCCCCCTCAAGGTCCGCGTGTCGATCAAGAACGGCTTCTTGATCCGCGAGGTCTACGAGGAGGGCGACGGGACCCCCACCGGCTACACCGCCCTCACTCCTCCCCGCGAGACCGACCTCGGTGGAGACGTGGTCGGTTTCCGGGTCGAATACGCCTGGCCCGATTCCGCGGGCCTGAGCTTCCGCCGCGACGTCGGCACCGGTGGCGCGACGGCCGCCAACGGGACGCTCTTCTGCCATTACGGAACCGGGGACCTCTCCGCGAACACCTTCACCGCCGGCACGGCCTACGCCGGCGGCACTGCCCCGGCGGCCCTGGCGACGACACTCTACGTCCGCGACGTCGACCTCGGCGGGGCCTTCCGCATCGCCTCGCGCGGCACGAACACCTACACCCTCGCCGACACCGTACCCACGGCGAACGGGCTGGCCTTCGCCGTCCCCGTCCTGCCGCCGGCCTTGCGCCTCACGATCACCCAGCAGACCGGCCAGGGCACGCGGGCACGCGCCCGCTCCATGCAGCGGGTACTCAAGATCGCACGCTGAGTTCCTCCGCCGCGCACAGTCTCCCAGAGCGAACGCCCCGCCGCCTCGCCTCCTCGCGGAAGCCCGCGCTCCGGATCAAGGGTGCGCGGGGCCCGCGGGATCGGCCAAGGGCAAGGCCGCCAGACGGCGCATGTTCAGCCAGTTGATCAGCAGGTGGGCCAGCACCGGCGCAAGCAAGGACTCCGACCACACCGCGAGCACCCCAAACATCGCCCCCACGGCCACCGCGAAGACCGTCCAGGGGCGAAGCTCGCGCACCACCGGGAAATGCATGGCGCCAAAGATCAGGCTCGAGAGCAGGACCCCGCCGCCGACCGCGAACGCCCCGCCCGAATCGCCGCTCAGCTCGCCAAGGCGACCGATCAAGTACGGCTGCACGACGCCGCGGAAGAGCGCCTCCTCGCCGACGCTCGAGTAGACCGCAATGACGAAGGCCTTCTGGGCGTCGAGTTCCGGCCCCAGCAGATCCGGCGCGGTGAGCATCCGCTTCATGAGGGCCGCCATGCGGCGGTACCAAGGCACGCGCTCGAGGGCCTTCCCCCCCTGCACCACGAGCAAGGCCACTGCCGCCGCCGCCGCCAACGAGAGCACCAGGCGCGCACCCGTCGGCGGAAGGCGAAACAGAGAAGGGCACCCCGCCTGCGCGCCCAGCCACGCGGCGAAGACGATCATGCCCGCGTAGAGGAAGAGGAAACGCAGCACGCAGGAAGTGTATCGCGCCCTCCCCCTGCGGGCAGCCCACGGCCTCGAAGTGGCCCGGTCCCTGCGCAGGCCCCTGCGTGCGGACGGCACCGCTCGCGCCCGGAGCCCCCCCCGAACCCGCCCGTTGCCCCGCAGCGCGCGCGTCAGCCCCCCAAGAAGAAGTCCCGTCCCTCGCGAAGCCCCGCCTCGCGCAGCCCACGGCGCGCAGCAGCCCGTGCGCCCCAGGCGTTGACCGCGGTGAGGACGACTTCGCCCCGGCGGCGCGCCAGGGCCTCTTCGAACCCCAGCACCGGGACGCCGTAGGGACTTCGGCCCACCTTGCGCGGGTCGCGGTCGACGAAGAAAGACACCCGCACCCCGCGGGCGAGGAGTTCGCGCGCCATGCGCCGCCCGGCCGAGCCCGAGCCCAGGAGGGCTGCGGGACGTCCTGCGAGCAGCCGCGCGAAGGCGTCGGCGCGCGCGCGGGCAAAGCCCGCGGGTCCGTAGCGAGGGCACCGACGCGAAAGGCGACCCTCCCTCTCCCGCCAGAAGAGGAGCAGCCGCGGCACCTTCGCGAAGCGGGCCCCGGCCGCGAAGAGGCGCAGCCACAAATCGTAGTCCTCCGGGCCCGCGAAGCGGCGGTAGCCGCCCACCGCCGCCACGGCGCAGGCGCGCAGCAACACGGAAGGGTGCGCCACCGGACTCTCGACGAAGCGCTCGCGCGCCATGGCTTCGTGGGTGCGCAGCCCGTTCAGCCAGGCGTCGTAGCGTCGCCGCCCGGGACGCACCCGCGCCCCGGGAAAGCTCCGTACCAGGCAGGAGACCGCCGCCAGCGCGGGGTCCGCGTCGAGCAGCGGGCGGCAGGCGGCCAGCCGCTCGGGGTGCGCGAAGTCGTCGGCGTCCATGCGTAGGAGGTAGGCACCCCGCGCGGCGGCGCGGGCCCGCTCGAGGGCCGCGACCAGATCGCCCCGGGCACCGTTTCGCGCGAGCACCCGAACCCGCCGGTCCCGCGCGGCCCATGCGCGCAATCGATCGAGCGTGTCGTCGCTCGACGCGTCGTCTACGGCGATCACCTCGAAGTCCGGGTCCGTCTGCTCGAGGACGGAGCCCAGCGCGTCGTCGACGGTCGCCGCGGCGTTCCGCGCCGGGAAGAGCACCGAGACGGGCGGAGCCGCCGCCACCGGGCGCTCAAGCACCCGCCAGCGCGTCGAGGACGTCCTCGAGCTCGGCGCGCCGTCGCGCCCCGGCGATCCGCGCCCGGGTGCGGTTGTCGAGTCCAAAGCGCCCGAAGTAGTAGTAGGCGTAGCGCTTCCCCTGCGAGAAGCCGCGGCGAGCCCCGAAGGCCTCCTCGAGCTGGTCGAGGTGTTCTCGATACAGCGCGCGCACCTCGTCGAACGCGGGCTCGGGGAGGACCTCCCCGCTGCGCAGGTAGAGGTCGATCCTCCGGAACAGCCAAGGATTGCCCACCGCGCCACGACCGATCATGACCGCGTCGCAGCCCGTCTCCGCGAAGAGCGCCACGGCGCTTTCCAGGCTCACCACGTCGCCGTTGCCGACCACCGGTACTCGCCCCTCCACCGCACGGACCACGTCGCGAATGGCGGCCGGGTCGTTGGGTTCTCGATACCACCCCATTTTCGTCCGCCCGTGCACGCAGACCAGCGCCGCCCCCGCGTCCACGGCGCGCCGCGCGACCTCCGCGCCTTGGCGCTCGCCGAGCTCGTAGCCCGCGCGGACCTTGACCGAGACGGGGCAGGGCACCGCCTCGACGACGGCGGAGATCAGGGCTTGGGCCCGCTCCGGCTCACGCAAGAGCGCTGCGCCCCACCCCCGGCGACACTCCTTCTTCAAAGGACAACCGAGGTTGAGGTCCACGAAGTCGAAGCCGAACTCCACCACGCGCTCCGCGGCCGGCACGAGGAGCGAGGGCTCGCGCAGAGCGAGCTGCGCGCCGAGGGGGCGCTCGTCGGGCCCGAAGCAAAGCCCTCGCAGCAGCTGGGGGTCGTCCCGCAAGAGCTTCTCGGGCTTGATCATCTCGGTAACGGCGAGGGCCGAGCCGAAGCGGCGGCAGATCCTGCGCAGGGGCGCCTCGTTGTAGCCAACCATGGGCGCCATGAGCGCACGCCCCTCCACCCGGAGCGACCCCAGCCAGAAGCCCGGATCGGCAAAGCGAGGGCGCCGCTGTGCGTCGACCGTCACCGCTCTCCACGCCGCGCGCTCCCCAGAATCCGCTCGAGCACCGCGTCCCCCAGCCTGCGCAGGCGCTCGGGGTCGGCCCCGCCGACGCTTCGCCGGAGGTCCTCGAGGTGCTTGCGGTAGGAGCGCACGAAGCGAGCCCGCAGGGCGTCGGGCTCGACGTCCGAGGCCGCCGCGCGGTCGCGCACCTCCCGGGGACCCGATCCGGTGACCATGCCGCGCAGGGTCGCAAACAAGCGCAACTCGCCGTCGCCGGCAAAGCCCTTCTCGAGGGCTTGCGCCCGCTCGTCGAGGCGCTCGAGCACCATGCGCGCGATTGCCTCCTTGCGCTGCCGCCGGAAGGCGTCGTCGCGGCCGCTGTCCGGCGCCGCAAGGAGGAGGATCGTGGCCGCCGCGTCCCGCTGCAGTTTGGCGCGAAACCGGTTCAACGCGCTCCGCCGCCCGCCCTGCGGATCGATCTGCGCCAAGGCGAACAGGCGTTCGACGGTCTCCTGCATGACCGGAAGCCCGGCGTATCCCGACTCGGCAAGGGCTTCGGCTGCGATCCGGTGCATGGGCGAGGTCCCGCTCGCGGGCGGAGGAGCGCCGCCCTCCTCCGCCACGGCGCTCTCGCTCACGAGCCCCTCGGTGAGCAACTCGGCCACGTGCCGCCGAAAGAGCTCGGCGTCGCCCCTGCGCCGCGAGGAGTCGTCTCGGAGCAGATGCTTGAGGGTCTCGCGCACTCCGTGCTCGAGTTCGCTCACCTCCACGCGAGCCCCGCCCACCTGGACCGTGGCCCGGTTGCGCCGAGGCCGGTCGTTGGTCCTCGGAGAGCCGGGCGGAGCTTCGCGCGCGAGCTCGAGAACCGCGCGCGTGAGGCGCTCTCCGGGCTCGAGCGCCGACCGCGCGGCGCGGAGCGGCTGGGCTTCCACGTCGAGCTCGTCGCGCTGCGGGACCTGCCAGGAGGGACTCTCCAAGATCACTTCGAGGGCAATGATCGCCATTTCGGTGGGGTCCACGGGGAAGTCGGCGAGGATCGGCGCCACGGGCTGCGAGCGCGTGCTGGGGCGGGGCGCGGGACGGACGCTGCCAAGCTTCCCCTCGAGGTCGTCGAGGAGGCTCAGGACCCGAGGCGCCGTTGCCCCGTGGGGATCCGCGCCGCGCAGCTCCCGCGCGAGCCGGCGAGCGTCGGCAATCAGGCGGCGGGCGACCGCCGGATTGCGCTCCACCAGGCCGACGCGGTAGGCATTGCGGTAGGCCTTGCGCAAGCGCAACGCGAGCTCTGCCCGCGCCTGGCGCGCGGCGGCCTCCGCGTCCGCGGGCGGCGCCGGCGCCGACGCCGAGGAAACGCCGCCGTCCCCGCGCCCGGGCGCGGCCTCTTCGAGGACGCGCAGCACGGCCTCGCGGGCGCGTTGGCCAAGAGCGCGCGCCGCCGGGTCGGCCTCGAGCGCCAGGTCGCAGAGCAGCCTCACCACGCGCTTGCACACCGTGGCGAACCTGGCCCGAGGCTGACCCGTGCGCGGGTCGCGCTCGAAGCCGAAGCCGAACAAGTCGACCACCTGCGCGCGCCCCCCGGGTCCTGGCAACTCCTTCATGTAGCGACGGTCGAGGGCCGCGGTGCGCAGCAAGGAGGCGACGGCGACGAGCGGATCGGTCTCGAGCAAGGCCGGGTCGATCTCGCTGGGAAGGCCGCCGCCCGCCCGGCGGACGCGCTCGAAGAAGCGGCCGACCCGGTCCATGCGGTCTTCGACGGTAGGCTCCGCCCGCGCCCCCGGCGCCCCCCCGCCCGCGGCGCTGTTCTTCCGTCGATACAAACGCAGCCACTCGACGAGCCAGCCCTCCTGCAGCCGGTAGAAGACGCCCCCGGCGTCGACCTGCTCGGGGAGCGGAAACGAATAGCCCCTCGGAAAGCGCTGCCCGGGGATCCCCGCAGCGGCGCGGAAGTAGCTGTTGAAGGGCTCGTAGCCGAGGGTGTAGGGGTTGCTGCGCTCGGTGGGTTGCTTGCTCTTCCAGAGCAGCACGTCGCGGTTGCTGAGCATCCAGCGCAGGTCCTGCACGTGGTCGATCTCGTGGTCGATCCGCGCCACGTCGGCGAGGGAGAGCCGAAAGGAGCGGCCGCGGAGCCAGATGATCCGGGGCGGACCCCCCGAACGGCTGCGCACCGTCCGGCAAGGCTGAACGACGAAGGCGAGGGGCGTCTCGTTGCGGACCTCCCGAACCCGCCCGCGGACCACCCACCACCGCTCGGGCGGGGTCCGGCCCGGCGGCTCGTAGACCGTAAGGTCGGCGCCCGCCGCGCGGAGGTCCTCCACGAGCTCGGCGGGGAAGCTCGCTGCGTTGGGGCGAACGTAGATCACGTCCGCCCAGGCCACCGAGCTCGGGCCGCAGGCGAGAAGGAAGGCGACGAGGCCTGCGCGCATGCTCTGGGACACCGACTCACCTCCCTCGAAGGGCGCTGCTGCATCGTGGCACGCGTCCACGATTCGACGCACCGCTCCGCAGCGAGTCTCCCCTCGCACAGCGAAGGCCAAGCCGTAACTTGCGAAACTGCCGTGATTCCACCCTCGGCCCGCCCGTTGCTTGGGACTCATGTGGAACGAAATGGGGTGCTTCGGCGTTCAAGAGGAGAGCCCCTCGGAGGGGACGCGGTGGTGCGCGCAGAATTTTTTTGTGTTCCTCGCCCCGTTCGGACGTCCTTGGGGGTGATGCACGTGGCGACGGGGGCGCGCCGGACCCCGCCGGCCCGAGGAAGGAAAACGAGCATGGCTCCGCGGTTCGAAATTGGCGTCGTTTACAAGAAAGGCTCGCGCTACGGCCTGGCGGTGAGCGAGTCCACCCTGCTCACCTTCCGGGACGGCGAACCCCAGGAGTTCCGCCCCCAAGCCAAATACGACGTGGTCCGCTCCATTTCCGTCGAAACCCTCTGCGCCTTGTGGGGGATCGACCTCGCCACCCTGGACGAGCACACCGCCAAGTACCTCGCCCCCACCGACCTGCCCGTGCGCACCCGACCGCGCGGGAGTCGCCGTCGCGCCGCGGCGGAGGAGCTTGCCTGGCGGGACTTCCGCATGGTCCGCCTCCGCGCCGGCTGATCCCCCGGCAGCGGAGAAGAGAGGCCCGCGACGCCCGCCGCCTCGGCCCGGACCCAAGATTCGCCAGACCTCCGGGCGCAGAGAGGACCCTCTTCCGCGGGCCGCCCCACCCAACACCGTGGCCCGACCGTCGGCCGCCCTTCGGGGCCGCCGACCGTCGGTGCCAGCCCCCTCCGCCGCCGCGGTCACTCGCCCGCAGGGCCCTCCTGGGTCGAACTGCCGGGTGGCCGGGGCCAGAGCGGCGGGAGGTCGAGGTTCTCGCCGTTGAGGGCGCGGGAGCGAACCGCCCGCAGAAGGGTGTCGCGCTCCTTGTCGTAGGCGACTCGGCCGTTGACGACGGTCCACTCGGGCAGGCTCTCGTAGTGCAACAGGTCGCGGGGAACCACCACCAGGTCGCAGTCCTTGCCGACCTCGAGGGAGCCGATCTGGTCGGCGACGCCCAGCATGCGCGCAGGGCCCAAGGTGATCGCCTCCAGGGCTGCCTCCTCGGGAAGGCCGCCGCGCACGGCGAAGGCCGCCTCCAGAGCCAAGGTGAAGAGGTCGCGCCCGGCCAAACCGCCCGTGCCAATGCCGCGCGAGCGGGGCAGGAGGGCCAAGGGAACCCCGGCAGCATGGAGTCGGGCGGCGTTCTCGATGCTCCAGCCGCTCGGGCGGTTGCTCCGCTCGTCGGGGCGCCGGCGCGCCCGCGGAGAAAGCACCGCCGCGAACCCCGCCCGCCCGAGGAGGGGAGCCACGGTCCAGCCCTCCACGGCGCCGTCGACCACAGCGGAGAAGCCGTAGCGCAAGGCCAGCTCGGCCGCAAAGCGCAGCTCGCGCTGGGTGGACGCGCGCAGAAAGGCGCGACGCTCACCCCGGAGCAGAGCGAGGTAGCTCGCGCCCTTCCCCCGCGGCGCCTTGGGCGCTTGCGCCTTCTCTCCCCGCGCCTTGGCGCGCTCCGCGGCGCGCAGGCGCCGCAGGTAGGCGCGAGCTCCTTCGAGGGCCTCGCGCACTCGCTTGCGGCTCGCGGACGAGGAGAGGTCCAGACGCACGAGGTTGCTGCGGCCGAGGACGTGCCCCTCCAAGGTCCCGTAGGTCAGCTTGCACACCGTTCCCCCGGCGCCCACGGTGGTAATGCCCGCCGAGAGCGCCAGGCTCAGGTTCAAACCGTAGACGTCGGTCGAGTCCTCGGGGGAGGTGCCCACGATCCCCGCGGAGTCGAAGGCGACCAGCCCCGGGTACACGTGGTAGCGCCGGGCGTCGAGGACCTCGGTTCCCTCCGGGAGGTCCAGGTCGCTTCCAATGGCCGCGATGGCGCCGTCCCGCGCGAGGATCGTCACCTCGCGAAGCACCCCTTGGGTGACCGTGTGCGCCCAGCCGGCGTGCACCGCAAACCAACGCGGCGCCTTCTCCTCCTCGCCCTTGGCGGCCTTCTCGGAGGGGGCCCCGGACGGGCGAGGCCCCGCGGGGCGTGAGGACTGGGCACTCGCCGCGCCCGCCACGAAGACTCCCAGGGCCAACACACACAGCCCGGCCGCCCGCGCGTGCGCCCCGGACGGCGCGTGCAGGGGTCCCGCAGCCTCGAGGAGCCGAGCCGCACCGAGCGCGGCCCCGACTCGCCTCCGGGGGGGGGTCGGCCTCATTGGCGCTTCTCCTCGGGCCACACCTGTTCCCCGTCGCAGAACACTGCGCGCACGTGCGCACCAGGCGCGAAGGGATCGCCGTCGAGCAAGAGCAGGTCGGCGCGTCGCCCCTTTGCGAGGCTGCCCAGTTCCTCGTCCAGCCCGAGGACCCGCGCGGGGACCAAAGTCACGCCGCGCAGGGCCACTTCCCGCGGCAATCCCTCGCGCACGAGCTGTCCTACGGCGAACAAGTGCTTGGCGAAGCCTTCGGCCGTGTCGTCAAGGGGCACAAAGCCCACCCGCGCCCCTGCGCGATCGAGTTCCGCCGCGAGGTTCCGGCGTGTACGGGTGTAGGGCTCGTAGGAAATCCGAGGCGCGAGCAGCACCGTGGCCCCTCGCGCGCCGAGAGCCGGCACGGCATGGAACAAGTCGCTCTCCTCGCCTCCCCGGAAGAAGAAGCACGGGCGGAGCTTGCGGGACGCGAAACCGTCGTCGAAATGGACGAGGTCGCGGGCGCGGGCGATCTCCACCACGAGGCGTGGCGCGTGCTTGGAAGACCGCAGCAGCTCCACGAAGGGGCGCAGGTTGGGCGGGATCGGCGGCGGCACGAAGCGCGCCTCCGCCTTCTTGCCTTTCGCTGCGGCCTTGCCCTCGGAGCCCTTCTTGCCCTCGGAGCCCTTCGTGCCCTTGCCCGCGGGGTCCTTCTTGCCTTTCGCGCCGCCCGGTTCCTTCTTCTCCGATCCCTTCCTGCCCTTCGCGTCGCCCTTCCCCTTGTCGCCTGTCTTGTCCTTCTCCTTGGCGCGCTTGGCCTCGAAGGCCTTGCGCGCCTTCTCCTCACGCTCAATGGCCTGCTCCGCCGCGCGAAAGGCCGCCCGCAGGGTGCGCTTGTCGCCAGGCAGCGCCGCAAAGGAGATCCGTAGGTAGCCTGCGCCGGGCAGGAGCATGTCCTCCCGCGCGCCGCCCCGGGGCCGGAAGACCGCCGCGCTTCCGGGTACGCCCGACCCAGCGGGGACGAGCGCCACGGCGCCCACCCCGGCGGCGCGGAGCCTGCGCAACGCGTCGGGCCGCGGGAACCACTCGTCCGCGGCCGAACGGTGGGCGGCGTTGCCCGTCCGCGTGTAGGGCGCGAGGCCGAGGCGGCTGCGGGGCACGATCCAGGCCGGCATGAGGACCCCCCGGGGGGCCTCGACCCGTCGCGCGCGCGGGGGGACCTCGATCTTCGCCCCTACGGCCTCGATCCGTCCGTCGCGCACGACGACCACCCCCGGGCGCAGTTCCTCGCCCGAGACGGTGATCACGGTCCCCGCCTTGATCACCAAGAGGCCGTCGTCTTCCTGCGCGCGGGCGCCGGCCGCCGCGCAGACGGCGAAAGCGACGAGCGCGACGCGCGGGTCCGTCCCCCAGCCCACTAGAAGCGCCTTCCGTGCGCGGCGTCGTAGACGAGCTCTCCGCGGCTGAAGGTCAAGAGGCAGTGCTCCCGGGGGTCGATGGGATCGCCGGTCCACACGGCGAGATCGGCCTCCTTGCCCACCTCCACCGAACCGACCTGCCCGTCGATCCCCAGGGCGCGGGCGGGCACGATGGTCAAGGCGCGCAGGGCGGTGTACCCGTCGAGACCCAAGCGGCAGCCGATGGCGGCTTGCAGGGTGAGTTCCTCCTGCGGAACCACCGGCGCGTCGGTGTTGAGCCCGAGTTCGCGAACTCCGGCGGCGCGGTATCGAGCGGCAATCCCCACGATCCTCCGCTCGCTGCGGTCGAAGTAGTACTGCCGGGGGCCGACGATGGTTGCGACGCCGCGCTCCACGACGAGCGGCGCAAGCTTGTAGGCGTCGAAGGTGCTGTGGTCGAGGACCACCCGCAGGCGGAAGCGGTCGTGCAGCATGCGCAGGGTTTCGAGTACGACCTGGTAGATCTGCGTGTGCACGCTGACCGGAATCTCGCGGCGGAAGAGGGGACGGAAGTCCTCCCACAAGAGATCCTTCTCGGGCGGTGGGCCGGCGGCGTCGCGGCCTTGAACCGCCACAGCCTCCTCCCAGCGGCACCACCGCTCGTGGTAGGCGCGGGCTTTGCGCAGGGTCTGCTCGAGGTTCCAGTTCATGTAGCGACGCCCGACCCCGAACCAATAGCGCTCGGGGTTGCCGGCCTGCGCGACCTTCAAGGATCCAGGCGCTCGGCGAACCATGGCGGCCGCCGTCCGTCCGGCGGTCCGAACGACGGTTCCGAAGCCCGACATGTTGTTCCCGCTGCCGGGAATCAGGAGCACCGAGGTAACGCCGCCGGCCAGCGCGTCGCGCAGGTCCTCGCTCTCCGGGACGAGGGTGTCGACGGTGCGCAGCCCGGGGTTGGTGAGCCACACCCCGTCGTTGAGGTTGCGCAGCGAACCTGCGGTGTGGTTGTGGCAGTCGACGAAGCCCGGCAGGAGCCAGGCGTCGGGGCGCTCGTGGACCCTCGCCCCCTCGGGCTCGCGCACCTCGCCCCGCCGGCCGACGGCCGCGATCCGGCCCTTCCGGACGACCACGACCGCGTCGTCGATCACCTCGTCGCGGGGATTCATGGTCAAGACCTTGCCCACGCGCAGGACGACGGCTTCGCCGGCGACCGCCGGCGCAGCCAGCACCGTGAGCAGGGCGCCCGAACACGCAATCCGAGTCCTCACCGCTCCTCCTCCTCGATCACGCGGCCGCCGACGACGACGGCGCGCAGGCGGCTCGTGGCCTCGAAGGGGGGCCCGTCGAAGACGAGCAGGTCTCCGTCCTTGCCCGCCTCGAGGCTCCCCACGCGGTCGTCGAGGCCGAACAGTCGCGCCGCGTCGATGGTCAGCGCGCGCAAGGCGCCCGCTTGGCTCAGTCCCCCTTCGACCGCCACCAGGGCCCGCAGGGGGAGCTGGGCGGCGGCCCCGGCTCCGTGGCTCGCGAACGCCACGGGGAGTCGGAGGCGCTCGGCCTCGGCAGCGAGCGCGCGCCGTCTCCCCGCCCGCGCCGCGCTCGCCTCGGGGCGCAGCACGAGGCCGACTTTGCCTTGGCGCAGTTCGCCCGCGACCAAGTCGGCGTCGGAGAAGTCAAGCAGGGCCCCCCGCAGCCCCTCCGCGCGCAGGTAGTCTGCCAGGGTCCTCGCGGCGGCCGGGCTCGCGACGTAGAGGAGCAAGGCCCCGCGCCCTTCGAGGACCGCGCGCAGCGGCTCGAGGGATTCGTCGACGGGGGGCGGGGTCGGGGCGCCCCCTTTCGAGCGCCGGCGCAGCTCGAGCTTCACCGCCGGAGCCTCGCGCTCGGTGCGGACGGCCTCGAACTGCAGCGTGAAGGGGCCGAGGCGGACCGTGCCGCGCAGGAGGTCCTCTTCCACCAGCTCGGCCTCGACTTTCGGCGGGCCGAAGGGCGAAGGCGCTTGGAGAATCAAGGTGACCGAGGTGCCGTCGATCCGACCGCTGACGGGGAGTTCCTCCGGTCGGCCTTCGCGTCGAGCGATCCCGCTGATGGTCCGCTCGTCGTCCTCGAGCTTGAGGACCAACTCGCCCACTTGGTCCTCGGGGAGGGGGCCGCCCGAGAGGGTGAAGCGCCACACGCCGGAGACGGGGTCGGCGAGCTCCTCCTTGGGACCGGGGGCCTCGGGCTTGGGACCTTTTTCGGGCGTCGCGCCCTCGTCCCGGGCGGGGGAAGGCTCCTTGGTGGGCGCCGGGCCGATCCGACGCCCGGCGCGGGCGGCCCGCTCCGATTCTCGCGCCTTGGCGCGGGCCGCCCGCCACTTGGCCAGATCCTTCTCGTACTGCTTCCAGCGAGCCACGTAGGCCTTCGCTTTGCGCACCGCAGCCCGTAGCTGCGGCGGGACTTCCAGGGGGTCGCCGCGGCGGAAGTCGTAGACCACCCCGCAGGCAGGGCGGAGCACCAAGCCGCGGCGGAGGTCCTCACTCAGGGGCCGCCAGGCGGCCGTCTTGAAGGCGGCCAAGCGTCCCCCTCGGGAGGAGGTCTTCCAGGGGGCCGCGACGACGGTGGTCACTCCCCCGAGGGCCACCCGCAGTCGCTCGGGATCGTCGTCGGCCACGGCGAGGTGCACGGGGAGGCTGGGCGCAATGCTCCCCCGGTCGTTCCGGTAGCCGAGGTGCCCGAACGCGTCCACGAAGCCGGGGGTGACGACGCTGCGCGGCCCCGCGTCGAGGATGCGCGCGCCCGGCGGGTGAGGCACCGAAGAGCCCACCGCCGCAATGCTCCCGCCCTCGATCAGCACCTCGCCGCCGGGGATCGGATCGCCGGCGCAGGTCAGGAGCGTCCCCGCGCGCACGACCAGGGCGTCGCTGGAAGGCGCGCGGTAGACGCGCCGCCCGTCGATCCATGTCTCCACCACGGCGCTGGCGGTGCGCAAGGGGGCGTCGGAAAGGAGGACGAAGTCGGCGTCGCGCCCGGCCGCCAGGGTGCCGACCCGGTCCCCGACCCCGAGGACCTCGGCGGCTCCCGAGGTGACGGCGCGCAGGGCGCGCTCGGGGCTCAGGCCGCCGCGCACGGCCAAGGCCGCCGCCAAGCGGAGCTCTGGGCCCTCGCCCGGCGCGACGGTGAGCGCGAAGGGAACGCGGCGCGCTGCGAGTCGAGCCGCCGCGTCCAGGCGGGGCCGCAGCCGCTCCTGGGCCGCAGCGAGTTCGGAGGCGGGGCCCCGCAAGCGTGCGGGGCTCTCGTAGACGACGGGGAAGCCCGCAGCGGCCACCTCGTCGAGGACGCGGTAGACCTCGGTGGCGCCCGCGAGGACGGGGCGAAGGCCGCTGGCCCGAGCGAAGGCGAGGGCCTCGCGCAGTTCGTCCTCCCGACGCGCCTCGATGCGCAGGCGCCCCGCGAGGGCCGCCTCGGCCAGGGCCTCGAGGTCGAGGTCGAGGTCGGGACGGGCGTCCGCCGGTGCGCTGCGACGCGCCTCGTCGTAGCGCAAGGCGCGCCTCAGCCGCTCGCGGAGGGTGTCCGCCAGCGAGAGTCGCGAACTCGGCCGCTGGCGCTCCGCGGGCTCAATGGGCACGTCGGAAGAGGAGGGGACGGGAATTTCCACGCGCGCCGGCGGCCTCAGAGCCCCCGCGCCGAACTCCACGCACAACTCCGCGCGCGCGCGCAAGACCCTCAGCGCGCCCGGAGGGCCGAGCTTGACCACCGCGCCCTCGCCGGTGACCAAGCGCCCCCGGCCTGGGTGCAAGAACACGGTGGTCACGCCGCCAGCCAGTAGATCGCGACGAGGCGCGTAGGGGTCGTAGGCGTCGAGCGCACGAAAGCGCGCCGACGCCGTCGCAGCGTCGCGGGCTCCCGAGCCCACGACCTCGCCGGCGAAGACCAGCCCGGGCACGGCCACCAGCGAGGAGCGATCGTAGATCGGCACCTCCGGCGGCAGGGAGAGGACCTGGCCGCTTCCCCCCCAGGGGCGGATTCGGTCGGGGTGCGCCAGTTCGTCGCGGTGGAAGAGGGCCTCGATCTTGCCTCCCCGCACCCAGAGAACCGCGTCGTCGTAGGTGGCGCCGCTCCCCGAGTGCAGGCGGCGGACGACGACGCAGAAGGACCGGGGCGCCCCTCCAGGGGCCCGCGGCGCCGCCGTGGAGACGCTGCCCAGGGCTCCGAGGAGCGCGAGTCCGAAGGCGCAGGAGCGGCGCACTAGCGCCCCTCCTCCGCCGGGTGCCCCCCGCCGGACGAAGGGTCCACCTCGTCTGCGGGGGGCCGGGGAGGGGTCTCTTCGTCGTGGGGCTCGTGCTCGCCTTGGGGGGCGCGGTCGTCGTCGTCGGGCGCTCTGCCATCGAGAAGGCGGCGAAGCCGGTAGTCCTTGCTCCGCTCGTAGACGACCGCCCCGCCGATCAAGACCTTCTCGACCACGGTGCGGGCGCTGAGCGGGTCGCCGCTGAGAATGAGCAGGTCCGCGTCGCGGCCGGGGCCGATGGCCCCGAGGCGCTCGCCGAGGCCGAGGATTCGGGCGGGAGTGAGGGTGATCGCGCGCAAGGCCACGGCCCGATCGACCCCCTCGCGCACGCAGCGCGCGGCCTGGTACCAGAGGAAGCGTTCGGCGTAGCTGGAGCGTACGTAGGTCTGGAATGCGAAGGGGATGCCGGCGGCGGCGAAGGGCCCCGCCACGAAGGTCTCGACCTCCTCTCCCGTCTCGGGATCCGGCTCACGGTGCGTCAACCCCGGCGGGAGCACCACCGGCCGCCCCGAGGCCTTGATCTCGTCGACGGCCTTGAAGCAAGGCGCGCCGAGCACGAGGATCGTCCGCTCCAAGAAGCCGTGCTCCTTGGCGAAGGCGAGGGCGAAGCCCACGTCGCGCGGCTCGGGGCAGCTGAAGTAGCAGTCAAGGCGCCCCTGCGTAAGGAGCCACAGGTTGCGGTACTTCTCGCCGACGTCCTGCGCGCGGACCAGCGCGCGACCGCGCTTGCGCGCCTCCTCGGGGCCCACGACGACTTCCCGGCCGGCTTTCTTCTCCTCCTCGGCGAAGCGCTTCTCCGCGATCCCGTCGACGTGGTCCGCCAGTTCCGCGAAGGCCGCCCGCAGGGCCGCTCGCTGCTGCACGCGGTCGTAGCCCTTCTTCCCCGCGGCGCAGAGCTTGATTCCACTGGGGGCCTTGATCGTCATGTCCTCCACCGAGAGGCCAAGGGGATGCACCACGCGCCCCACGCCGCCCACGACGGTGTCGTTGCCCGGGATCACGTGGAGCGCGGTCACCCCGTCGCGAAGGGCGTCCTCGAAGGCGAGGCTCGAAGGGTCCAGGGACTCGCCGGCGTCGAGGAAAGGCGTCACGGGGAGGCGTTCGTTGGCGCGGTCCATGCCTCGCCCGGTGTGGGCGTTGATCATGCCGGGGAAAACCACCTTGCCCCGGGCGTCGATGACCTTCGCGTCGTAAGGGATCTCGATCTCGGCGCCCACCGCGACGATGCGCCCGTCGCGAATGAGCACGGTCCCCGTCGCGAGGGTGGGCCCGTCCACGGCAATGACCTTCCCCCCCCGGACCGCGACCGTCTGGGCCCGCGCGGAGGCGAGCGGGGACAGGCAGAGGAGCAGCAGCGCGGCGCGCCGGAGCATGAGGGGCCTCACTTGAAGCGTCGCTTCTCGGGTTCGGGGACCGGTGCCGGGCGGGAGGGCAGCGGAGCCGGCGTCGCGTTCAACCGACCGTGGACCACGGCCCCGTCGATGAGAACGAGTTCGGCTCGGGTGGTGGCGGCGAAGGGCTCTCCCGACCAGAGCACGACGTCGGCGTCGCGCCCTGGAGCAAGGCGACCGACGCGCTCGGCGGCGGCACCGCCAATGATGTCCGCGGCCCAGGCGCTCACCGCCGCGAGGGCCTCGGGGGTGGAGAGCCCGTAGCGGGTCGCCCACAGGGCCTGGGCCCAGAGGCCGTCCTCGTCGCGGCGGTCGTTGGCGGTCAGGCAGAAGGGGATCCCTCGCTCGAGGAGGAGGCGCGGCGTGCGCAGGCAGGGCCGGTCGGCCTCGCCCGTGGTTGCCCGCACCCCGCGCGGCCGCTCGAAGGTGGGCCCGTAGATCACTCGGACCCGCGCCGCGGCGAGCAGGTCGAGGACCTCGTAGGCCTCGGTGGCCTCCTCGAGCACCACCGGCAGGGAGAACTCCTCGGCGAGGCGGAGGGCGGTCTCGATGGTGCCGCGCAGGCGAGCCTGTACGCGCAGGGGGCGGTGACCGGCGAGCACCTCGGCGAGGGCGTGGCCTGCGGGTCCGGGGAATCGGCCCGCGCGTGCCTTGGCGAAGGCCTCGCGGAAGACCCACACCGCCCCCATGAGGGTGGTTGGGCGGCGGGTGCGAAAGTCCACCTCGCCCCACGGTCCGCGGTTCCTCACCCCCCGTGCCCAGGCTTCGGGGCCGAGGTTCGCCTTGACGGCGCCGTCGGCCTGCACCACGCGCCGAGCGAGTGGACCGCCGGTCTTGAGGGTGCACCCCTGCCCGCCCACGACGCTGCCCGGCCCCGGCGAGACGTAGACGGTGGTCACCCCGCGGCGCAGGGCGCGGGCGAAGTCCGGGTGCAGCAGGTCCACCCCGTCGAGGACCCGCAGGTGCGGGACGACCTCGCTCTGGTGCTCGGCCCAGGTCTCCGCCTCGACCCCGAGGGTCGAGTGGGCGTCGACCAGGCCGGGCGTAATCCACGCGCCGCGTTGGATCCGAGCGCCGGAGGGGAGCCGGAGTTCGTCGAAGGGGCCCACCGCGACGATCTTGCCGCCCGAAACCACGACCCCCCCGTCGGGGATCGGCTCTACGGGTTCGCCGCGCAGGACGACGCCGCGGAGGACGAGCGGCCCCTCGGAGTCTTGGGCATGCGCGAGGGGGGGGGCGAGCGCGGGCGCAAGGAGGAGGCCGCCGAGGAGCGGGG
>RFHU01000477.1 GCA_003695705.1 Planctomycetota bacterium | reverse complement strand
GGGTCGCAGCGGCCGCCGGAGTGGGCCGCGGGCGGCCGCCGGGGTGGGGCGCGTCCTCCGGGGGCTCTCGGCTCCTCCCTTCGCCGGGCAGCCCGTTGAAGAAGTTCTGGCGAGGCGCGAGGAGGTCCAGCAACCGTCTGGTTGCGACCGACGAGCAACGAAGTCAGGGCTTCCCGGGCGGGCTGCTAAGGCTTCTGGCAGCCCCGCCCGCCGTACTGCTGGGCGCCGGCCTTGCAGGCGTCGTCGACGCTCATGGCGTGGACGAAGACGGGGCTCTCGGGGCCCTTGATGGAGGTGCCCTCGACGGAGAGGCCAAGGAGGCGACGCAGGTCGTTGATCGGCGTCCCCTTGGCCTTCACGTCCGCCTCGAGCTTCTCGCGGTCGACGACGACGCGGCTGGCGTAGAGCTTGGCCCACTCGGCGCTCACCGGGACCTGGATCGGCTCGGAGACGTTGTCTTCGGAGTCTTCGTGGAGACACTCGGCTTCGTCTTCGATGTCCTCCCAGGCGATCAAGGTGCTTCCTTCGCGGTAGTCGGCGGCGAGATTGCCGGTGATGTTGTTGTTGATCAGGAGGAGGGTGGCGCCCTTGCCGTTGTTGATCCCGTAGCGATCGGCCACGGCGAAGACGTTGTTCCGGAGGGTGGCGTCGATGTTCTTGTCGCAGCCGAAGCTCGAGCCGGTCTCGTTGTTGATCGTGTGCCGCCAGGTGAAGAGGACGGTGTTGTTCTCGATTAGGAACTTGGGCGGCCCGTCCCCCATGAACTTGGTGCCGGCCCAGAGGGCGATCCCCGAGTTGTTGATGATCAGGTTGTTGCGGATGGTCACCTCGGAGCCCTTGTAGCCGCTCACCGCCAGGCAGCCCTGGGTGGTCACCGAGTTCATGACGATGCAGTTCTGCACGGTGATCTTCCAGCGCGGGCCGCGGTCGAAGCGTTCGCTGCGCCCGACCTTGATGACCAGGGTCCCCAGGGTGGGGCTGGGGTTCTCGCCGGTCTTGGGGTTGGCGAGGAGGATCACCTGCTGGCGCGGGCCCTGGGGTCCTCCGCTGTAGCGGTTGCGGCCCGAGGCGTCGAAGATGATCCCGTCGACGAGGATCGGCGCGTTCTTCTCCTCGTATTTGGAGAGGTCCACGTAGAGGGCGGGGTTGGGGGTGTAGTTCTTGGTGAGGTTGTCCCCCGAGAAGATGGTCCGGTGCGCTCCCCACGGGTCGCGCGTGGAGAAGTCGTCGCTGTAGCCGCCGATGATCTGCACGGGCACGTTGAGGGTCACGCTGCCCGACTTGCCGCGGCCTAGGTAAACGCCTTCGGCGATGTGGACGACGTCGCCGGCCTGAAGCTTCTTGACGATGTTCCCGAGGTCCTTGGCGGGTTTTTCCTTGGTGCCCTTCTTGCCCTTTCCGCGCGCGGCGGAGACGTACCAGTCGCGGGCGGCGGCGGGCTGCGCGGTGGCGGCGCACAGGCCCGCGAGGGCGAGCGCGAAGACGGTGTGGCGAAGCATTGGGTTCCCCCTTCGAATCGGTGTTGGGATGGGTATGCGGAAGCAAGGAGCGGCCCCGCGGAGGGGCGCGGCCGTCGGGGGGCGAAGCGCAGCGGGCGGCGCCGGGGCGGCTCCGCCCGCCCCGGCGTGGAGGGGATCCCTCGGGACCGCGGCGGGTCGAGGCGCCCCGCGCCGACGGACTCGCCTCAGGGCTTGGCGATGCCGATCACTCCTTGCCCGATGCGCGCGCCGGCGGCGCCGGTGGGCTGGCTCTTGAGGTCGTCTTCGCCGGCGTGGACGATCATGCCGCGTCCGACGATGGGGTTCTTGAGCCCGGCGACGGAAATGTTGTCCACGGTGAGTTCGAGGTGCGCCTTGCCCTGGGCGTCGGCGACGATGTTCCCGAGGTCGCCGGCGTGGCGCATGCCCTTGCCGGGGCCGGCGTGGGCGTGACCCTCGGGGTTGTAATGGCCGCCGGTGGCCTTGCCCTTGGGGTCGCTCACGTCGCCCCACTGGTGAATGTGGAAGCCGTGCTTGCTGCCGGGCTTCAGGCCTTCGATGTCTGCGGTGATCTTCACCTGCTCGCCCATTTGCTCGAAGCGGACGATTCCGTGGGCTTCGTTCCCTTGGGTGGGTTGGATTACGCACACGGCCTTGGTCACGGCCTTCCAGGCGTTGACGTGCTCGGGGTGGTGTTCGGCGGGGCGGCTGTCCTGGGCCGAGGCGGGCTGGTTCTTGCAGGAGAGGAGGAGCAGCCCGCCGGCCAGCGCCAGGGCGGGGACGACGAAGCGAGCGGTCTTCATGGATCTTCCTTCGGGTCTGGCGAGGGAGGCGCGGCGCGCGCGGGTTCGTCCCGCGTGTCCCCTCCCCCGAACGAGCGCGTCAATCTACCACCGAGGGCCGCGCGCAGGGAGCGCGCCGCACCCCCCAGGACCCGCAGGCCGGCGCCGGCCGGCGGGAGCAGGGCCGAAGGGCGGAGCGGGGGAGCGATGCGGGGCGCGGAGCCGGCGAGTTCGTGGAAGAGGGCCAGGTGGCGGGCCGCCAGCGCGTCGAGGTCGAAGGATCGCGCGCGCTCGGGGCCCGCGGCGGCGAGGCGCGCCCGCAGCCCGTCGTCGGCGAGGACCCGCGCGAGGGCCGCGCGCAGCGCGGGAAGGTCGCCGGGGGGGACGAGCAAGGCGGCGTCGCCGGCGGCCTCGCGCGTGCCGGGAAGGTCGCTCGCCACCACGGGCACGCCGCAGGCGAGGGCCTCGAGGACCGCGTTGGGCATGCCTTCGGCGACCGAAGGGAGCGCCAGGGCGAGGGGCCCCGAGCGCAAGAGGCCGGGCGCGTCGGCGCAGAGGCCGAGGAAGCGCACTCGTCCCTCGAGGCCCAGGGCCCGCGCGCTCGCTTCCAGGCGCGCGCGCCACGGCCCTTCGCCGGCAAAGTGCAGCTCGAGCTCGGGGGGGAGCGCGTCCGCTGCGTCCGGCGCGCCGACGAGGCCGGCGAAGGCTTCGAGGAGCAAGTCCGGTCGCTTCTGTTCGTCGAGCCGGCCGAGGAAGAGGAGCCGGGGCGGGCGGGCGCGGGGCGGCGCCAGCGGCGGGCGGAAGCGGCGCCGGTCGACGCCGTTGGGCAGGCGG
>RFHU01000476.1 GCA_003695705.1 Planctomycetota bacterium | reverse complement strand
CCGCAGGAGCCCCCGCTTCCGCGCAACAGCCCCGCTGCGACCCGCCCCCGCTCGCTCCTCGAGCGCCTGGCGGTCCTCGTGCAGGGATCGAGCGGCAAGCTGCGTGCCCGCTTCGTCGACTCGGGGCTCCTGACCTTCTCCGCCGGGACGAGCAACGACGCCGTCGTCCTTTGGGACGCCTCGGGACGGCGGATCCGGAGCTGGTCTGCGCTCGAGGCACCCTTCCCTCTGGTCTCCCAGGGCACACGACGCCTCTTCGCGCTGACCTACCGCACCGGCCTGCGAGCCCTGCCCCTCGACGGAGGCCCCGTGCGCCCAGCGCTCGCCCTTCCGAGTCGCTCCGGCGGGTTCGTGCTGGCAGCAGCCCACGCGTCTCCCGACGGCGCCTTGCTCCTTGCCCTGGGAGGCTCCGACCCGCTCGAACTCTGGAGTCGCTCCCCCAGGGGGAGCCGCCGCTCGGTGCGGCTTCGCTGGAACGGGGCCGAACTGGAAGCCCTCGCCTTCGCTCCTCGGGGCGAGCGGCTCCTGGTCGCGGGCCGCGGCTCGGGACGCAGAGGGCTCCTCTCGCTCTACGACGCCGGCGGCTCGCTCCTCGCCGAACACCCCTTCGACGCCGTCTGCAAGGCAGTGGCCGTGAGTCCCCAGGGCGACCGCTTCGCCGTGGGGACGACCTCCGGAGGTCTCTACCTCGGCTCCCTGGCGGCGCCGAGCACTCCTCCCAGCGCGGTGGAAGTCGAGGCGCGCGGCAGGGAGTTGGCCTTCTCTTGCGCGGCGCACGTAGGGACCACGCGCGCGGTCGCCTTCTCGCCGGACGGGTCGCTGCTCTATTCGGCCGCCTGCAGTGAGCGCCACGACCGCCGCGAACTCGGAGTTTGGTCGACCGCCGAGCGAAAGCTCCTCCGCGAAGTCGAACTGGAGTTCCCCCCCGTCAGCCTCGACGTCTCCAGCGACGGTTCCCTCCTGGCCGTCGGAGAAGAGGAAGGCAGAGCAGAACTCCGGGCCGCGTCCCCCGAGAAGCCCGGCGAGGATCCCCCCGCGAGGAACTCCCGTCCGCCCCACGAGCCCACGACGGGCGCTGAGCGGGAAGGCTCGCCCTCGCGCTCTGCGCGCCCTGGAGCCGCGGAGCGCAGGAAGGCGTCCTCCCCTCGGGACCGCCTTCGCGGAGAGGGCCCCCGCCGGTAGGATCGGCCCCATGGTGCGAGGCGTGGGCCTTTCCCTGCGCGGGCTGGGCCGCGCGTTTCCCGGCGGCGTGCGGGCGCTGGAGGGAGTCCACTTCGCCGTGGAGCCCGGCGAGTTCGTCGCCCTCCTCGGTCCCTCGGGCTGCGGCAAGTCCACCCTGCTCCGCCTCGTCGCGGGCCTCGACCGCCCCACCGCGGGGGAACTCGCCTGGAGCGAGCCGCCCGGCGACGGGGCGTTGGCCTACGTGTTCCAAGACCCCCACCTCCTCCCCTGGCGCAGCGTGCTGCGCAACGTGGCCCTCCCCCTCGAACTCCGCGGCGTCGCCCGCAGAGAGCGCGAAGCCACCGCCCGCGCCGCCCTCGCCGAAGTCGACCTCGCCGACTGGGCGGGCGCCTACCCCACCGAGCTCTCCGGGGGCATGCGCATGCGCGCCTCCCTGGCCCGCGCCCTGGTGACCCGCCCGCGCCTCCTCCTCCTCGACGAGCCCTTCGCCGCCCTCGACGAGCTCACCCGCCTGCGCCTCGACGAACGCCTGCGCGCCCTCTGGCGCGAGCAACGCCCCACCGTCCTCTTCGTGACCCACTCCATCTCCGAGGCCGTGTTCCTCGCCGAGCGCGCCCTGGTCCTCTCGCCGCGGCCGGCCCGCGTCGTCGCCGACGTGGCCGTCGACCTCCCGCCCGAGCGGGACCGGCGAATCCGCGTCACCCCCGCCTTCGGCGAGCACGCCGCGCGCCTCTTCGACCTGCTCGAGGAGCACGGCGCGTGAAGCTCGCGCCCAGGCTCCTCCCCCCGCTCCTGACCCTGGCGCTGGCCTTGCTCTGCTGGGAGGCCGCCGTGCGCCTGGCCGGGGTCCCCGCCTACCTGGTCCCCGCGCCCAGCCAAGTCGCTCGCGCCGCCTGGGAGGAGGCGGGCGCCCTGGCCGTCGGCTTCTGGCTCACCGGTTCCGCCGCCGTCCTCGGGGCGCTCCTCAGCGCGCTCGTCGGGATCTCCTGCGGTGCTCTGCTCGCGCACTCCCGCCTGCTCGAGCGCGCGGTCTACCCCTTCACCGTCTTCCTGCAGACCGTGCCCCTGGTGACCGTGGCGCCCCTCCTGGTGATCTGGTTCGGCTACGGCCTGCGCCCGGTGGTCGTGTCGGCGTTCGTCGTCTCCCTGTTCCCGGTCATCGCGAACACCCTCAGCGGGCTGCGCTCGGTCGACCCCCACCTGCACGACCTGTTCCGCCTCTACGGGGCCTCCCGGCGCGACCGCCTCCTCAAGCTCGAGCTCCCCGCAGCGACGCCAAGCATCCTCACCGGGCTGCGGGTCTCCGCGGGCCTCGCGGTCATCGGGGCCATCGTGGGGGAGTTCTTCACCAGCTACGCCGGCGAGGACGCCGGCCTCGGCGTCCTCGTCACCAGTTGGATCAAGCAATACCGCACCGACCGCGTGTTCGCCGCCGTGGCCCTCGCCGCGCTCCTCGGCCTCGCCCTCTTCTCCGCCGTCGGCGCCCTCAGCGCCCTCCTCCTCCGCCGCTGGCACGCCAGCGCCCGCGAGGGGTGAACGCTCCAGACTCGCTCTCCCCTGCGACGCAGGCCCGTTCTCCCGTCGACGCCTGCGCCAGCGCAGCGGCCAAGGCAAGGGCTTGAGCGTCCGCCCGCCGAGGCACGCACCTTGCCTGGCGACGCCCGGAGGTGTCCGGTGACCACGCTCAGGCCTTCGCTCCGTCTCGCCCCGCCCCTCGCCCTCGCGCTCGCCGCGGGCGCGCTCCCCGCGGTCGCGGCGCCGCCGCGCGGCGCGGCCGGCGTGCTGCGGGGCGAGGCGCCGGCCCCCGCGCGCGGCGACCGGGGCCCCGCGGTGCTCCGCCTGCAGCGACTCCTCAACGCCCTCGGCGCGGGGCTCGTCGAGGACGGGATCTTCGGCCCCCGGACCGCCGCCGCCCTGGAGGACTTCCAGCGCCGGGCGGGCCTCCCCCCGGG
>RFHU01000475.1 GCA_003695705.1 Planctomycetota bacterium | reverse complement strand
CGAGCCGCAGCGAGGTCCTGCCTCCCCTCGAGCCCGGTGGCTTCGAGGGGCCGCTCGCCGACCGGCGCATGGCCCAAGCCGCCCGCGAGCGGGTGGAGGAGGCCTTCTGGCGCCTGTGGCGGGAGTCCCAAGCGGCGCCCGGCTGGGCGGAGCCCCTCGCGCGGGCCTACCGCCTCCTGGGAGCCACCGTCGGCCACTACGCGGCGAGCAAGCTGCGCCGCGACCCCGTGCTGGCTGCCCTGCCCGAGCTCTGCCCGGGCGAGGGGAAGGTCCTCCAACTCGGCTGCGGCCTCGGCCTCGCCAGCGCGCGGCTCGCCCTCTACGACCCTCGCCGGACGATCCGCGGCCTCGACCACGATCCGCGCAAGGTGGCCCTGGCCCGCGCCGCGCTGGGCGAGACCACCGGGGCGCGCTTCGAGCTCGGCGACGCCTTCACGGCGCCCCTCGGGCGGCCGGAGGTCGTCCTGCTCATCGACGTGCTCCACTACTGGCCCTACGAGGAGCAGGACCGGCTCCTCGCTCGCTGCGCCGAGGCCCTCCCGGCGGGCGGGCGGCTCGTCCTGCGCGAGGGGACCCTCGACGCTCCGGGGCACCGCTGGGTGGCCTGGGGCGAGCGCCTGGCCCTCTCCCTCGGCTTCACCCGCGGCGGAGCGGGGCTCTTCTTCGATACGGAGGAGGGGCTGCGGGCGCGGGTGCGTCGAGCGGGCTTCGCGGTAAGATCCGCCCATCCCGAGCTCGGCCTCGGCTCCAACACCGTGCTCGTCTGCGAGCGCGTCGCCCGGGCGGAGTTCGCGGCCGGAGGAAGCCCGTGAGCGAAGCCCTCACCGCACGGCTGAAGCGCGACATCGTGGAGGCCCTCGGGCTCGAAGACGTGCGCCCCGAGGACATCGGCGACGAAACCCCCCTCTTCGGGCCCGAAGGCCTCGGCCTCGACTCCATCGACGCCCTCGAGCTCGTGGTCCTCCTCGAGAAACGGCACGGCATCAAGCTCCGCGACATGGAGACCTCCAAGGCCGCCTTCCGCTCCGTCGCCACCCTCGCCGAGTTCATCGAGCGCGGGGGACCCGCCGAGGCCGACGGGGGCGCGGGCGCCGGCGCGTGAGCGCGCGGCCGACGGCGGGCGCAGGCACCTCCCCACGGCGCGCCGGCGGAGTCCCGCGCGGCGGCGGGGGCCGCGCGAGGACGTCGCCCGCCCTCGGCGGAAGGGGCGCGCGCGCCCGGCGCCGGGTCCGGTGAAGGGCCGCGCCCCCGGCGCGGAGGGAGGCGGCCCGTTCGGGCGCGCGGAGCGGGCGGGGGCCGGGGACGCGCCCGCGTGGGCGCGCGCGCGGCCGCGCGGCGGCCGCCTCGGCAACCTGTTCTTCGCCGCGCTCGCCGGGCGGCGTCTGGGTCTGGTCCTCGTCCCCTTCTTCCTCTTCTGGGTCTCCCTCTACTTCGTGTGCTTCGCGCCGCGGGCGCGGCGGGCCTCCTTCGAGCTCGCCCGCCGCCTCGGGCTCCGCTGGCGGCTCCTCTTCTGCTGGCGACACTTCTACGCCTTCGGCCGCTCGCTGATCGACCGCCAGGCCATCCTCGCCGGCAACACGAGCGGCTTTTGCTTCGCCTCGCGCGGGAAGGAGCACCTCGAGGCGGCCCTCGCCGAAGGGCGGGGGGCCATCCTTCTCACGGCGCACTTCGGCAACTGGGAGCTCATGGCGCACGTGCTCGGCGAGCGCACCGCGCGCGTGACCCTCGTCATGCACGAAGGCGTGGCGGAGGGGGTTCGGAGCACCCTCGAGCGGCTCGCGCAAGGCCGCAGCTTCCGCGTCATCTTCACCGACGGCTCCCCGAGCGCCGCCGCCGGCATCCTGTCCGCCCTCGCGGAGGGAGACATCGTCGGCCTCATGGGCGACCGCGTCCTCGCCGGCGCGGCGACCCGCGTCCCCTTGCTCGGCGCCGAGGTGCGCCTGCCCGTCGGCCCCTACGTGTTGGCCGCCGCCTCGGGCGCCCCCCTCCTGCACGCCTTCTGCACCCGCGAGGGACGCCGGCGCTACGTCTTCGAGGCCTTCCCCGCGCAGACCCTTCGCCTCAGGAGCCGGCGCCGGCGCAAGGAGGACCTGCGGCGCCTGGCCGCCGCCTTCGCCCAACGGCTCGAAGACTGCCTGCGGCGCCGCCCCGAGCAGTGGGGCAACCTCTACTCCCTCTGGGAGGAAGCCGAGCGGTGCGCCTGACGCCAGCCCCTCGGGCCGGCGCGGGCACGAGCAGCACGGACGCTGCGAAACCGCCTTGAACTTCTTGCAAAGGCCTGCACTTCTTGCAAGAGCGGCCCGACGACGCCCGGCGCGCTACCCTGAGGGGCATGTTCCGTCTCGCCCTCTGCTGCGCTCTGCTCGCCTGCGCTTCCCCGGCCTGGGGCTACGGCTACACGCGCGACGAAGACCCCCTCCTCAAGGCCTTCCGCGCGGCGGTGCGCGCCGCCCGAGCGGGCGACCTCGCCGCGGCCCGGGACCAGGCCGCCGGGGTCGAGTGGCAGCTCCGCGAGCTGGAGCAGCCCGAGGACCTCGGCGTCTCCTTCCGCGAGGCCCTGCGTGCGGCCCACGCGCCGGGGACCCCCCCCGCCGTCACCGTGGCCGCCTGGGCCAACCTCGTGTGCCTCGCCTTGCTGCAGAAGTTCCACTGGAACCTCCGCGAAGGCCTCGCCGACTACCACCGCGCGCGCGCCCGCCTCGACGCCGCACAGACTTACTACGAGCTGGCCCTCGCCGGGAACGTGCGCCGGCGCGACGCCGCGGCGCGGAAGGCAAACCCGAAGGCGCCCTCGCGCCACGAGGACATCGTGAAGACCTTCGCCGCCGCGCGCCGCGCCTTGGGGTCTCCCGGCCTCTTCGGTGCCGGGAAGCGCCCCCCCGATGCCGCGGCCTTCCGCGCCGCGGTGCGGCGCATCGTCGGCCACCTGCGCGCCGTGTTCCCCGACTTCGTCTTCCCGGGAACGGCTGCGCCCCCGGGGCGAGAACGCCGCCGGTGACCTTCGCCTCCGCGCGTGGGGATCCCTGGCGCCTTCCGACGCTGGCCGCCGGGCTCCTCGCCGGCGCCCTCGTCGTGGCCTCCGCTGCGCGGTCCCCGGCGACCTTCGACGAGGTTTCCTTCCTCGCGGCCCTCGCGCGCTACGACCTCCTCTCCTTCGAGCCCCACTTCCCGGGCTACCCCTTCGCCGTGGGCCTGGCGCGCCTCGCCGCCGCCTTGGGCGCCGAGGCGCCCTACGCCGCCTCCAGCGCGTTCTTGGCGCTCCTCGCCGCCCTCCGGATCCAAGGAGTGCTCGGCGGCGCCCGGGGGGCCCTGTGCGCTTCGCTCTCGCTCCTCGCCCCCCTCGCCGTGCGCGAGGGGGCGCGCCCCATGTCCGACGCCGCGGGCACCTGGCTCCTCGCTTGGGCGCTCGTCGAGCTGTGGCGGCTGCACCGCAGCCCTCACGTCCGACCGGCCGCGTGGCTGGGCGGGGCTGCGCTCCTGGGAGCGGCCTGCGCGGCCAAGCCCGACCTGCTCTTCTTCAACAGCGCCCTGGCCGGCGCCCTCGCCGCGCGCCCGGCCCCGGAGCGACCCGCCGCGGTGCTGGCGGCCGGCCTCGGCCTTGCCGTCCCCGCCGCCCTCGGCGTGTGGGCCCTCGCGGCCGGCTGCGGCGGCCTGGGCCCCGCGACCGGGGAAGCCCTGCGCTTCGGCGCGGGCCACCTCGGCGACTGGGGCGGCGGCGTCGCCAGCCAACACCCAGGTGCGGGGCTGCGCGCGGCGCGCTTCTTCGCCGCCCTGCCCCCGGCCCTGGGGGCGATGGGGGGCCTTGGCGCCGCGGTGTTGGCCTCGACCTCCCTGCTCCTCGTCCTGCGGGCGCCCCGGGCCTTGCGCCGCGCCGCCGTCGTCGGTGCGCTTCCCTACGCGCTCTGGGTTCTCTTTGCCCAAAACCTCGAGCATCCGCGGCACCTCCTCCCCCTCCTTCCCCTCGGCTGCGCGCTCCTCGCCCACTCCTCCCTCCTCGGGAGG
>RFHU01000474.1 GCA_003695705.1 Planctomycetota bacterium | reverse complement strand
CCCGGCGCCGAACCGAAGCCTCCCGGCGCCGAACCGAAGCCTCCCGGCGCCGAACCGAGGCTTCCGTTCTCGCCCAGGCCGAGGGGGGCGGCGCCCGAGCCGCCGCCTCCGAACCCAGAGCCACCGCTCCCAAAGGCGAACCCCGAGCCGGTGCCGCCGAAGGCCGAGTCGGGGGGCAGATCCGCCAAGGTGGGCTGCTCGGAGAAGGCGCCGAGGTCCGGCGCTCCCCCAGGGTCCCCGAAGGCCAAGGGCGCGAACGGGGTGGCAGGAAGGGTCGCCCCGGCCCCCGAGGTCGCGTCGTCGTGAAGGGTGTTCGCCTCGCTCGGGTCGAAGGGTGCCGAGGGCGAGGCCCTGCTCGCGAGCAAATCCACCTGCGCCGGCGCGAGGGCACCCGTCTGCACGAGCGCGCGACCTAGGTCGGGGGAGCGTCCGGCCCGGAGCAGCGCCACCGCCGCGTCGAGTTGGGGCCGATCGATCACCCCCTGTCGGAGTGCCGCGCGGCCCAGGGCGATGTCCTGAGGGGTGAGTTCGGGCATGAGAGGGCGACCGGGTCGTCGAGGACGGGTCCCGCGCTCACCTTAGCCCGCTCCCTCATCCCCCGCAACGGGTCGACCGTTCCCCGAGCCAGGCGGACCGGTCCTCACGCGCCGCCGGACGCCGGGGATCGCCCGGTCCGTGCGCCGGGCGCGATCAGAGAAGGGAAAGAAGGAGGGTCGCCACCGCGCCACTGAGGAGGGGCACGGTGAAGTTGTCGTCCACCTTCTTGAGGGGCAGCCACTCGGCGAAGGCCGCGGCCACCGCGGAGACGCTCGCCACCAGAACGGCCGAGGCTGGAGGGAGGCCCCCGACGCCGATCAAGAGCGCCGTGCCGGTCGCGGTGCACAACGCGCCCAGCGCGAGGGAGCCCTCGAGGGTCTTTCCGCCAGGAATGCGCACTCGTCCCCAGCGAACCCCCACGAAGGAGGCCGCCGGATCGCCCAGGGCCAAGTAGACGATCCCCAGGCCGGCGGCCAGCTTGGGGAAGACGGCCAGGCTGATGAGCCCGGAGAACCAGAACCAAGACGACCCGGAGAGGCCGTCCAACTCGTAGTCGCGCATGAAGGGGCCGAAGTCGCGCTTGACCCGCTTGTTGAGCGAAGGGATCCAGAAGCGCAGCGCGTCGAGGAGGACGAAGGCCGCCGCGAAGGGGGCGAGGATGGCGACGGCCTGCAGGCCGGTGACGTCGGTGAGCAAGTAGGTGAAGCCCGCGGCGCCGATCCCGACCACGTGGAAGACCTTGCGCTTCCAGTGAATCGATTGGCGCTTGACCTGCCGAATGGGATCCAGCAGGGGGCGAGGGGTGACGTGGTGGGCCGACGCCGTGGTCCGCGGCGAACGCTGCCCGGGAACGGGCGGCGCGCTCGGGTGGGTCTGGGTGCTCATCGGGGCGCTTCCCTCCGGCTTGGACCGCGCGAGTCTCGCACCTGACAGACCAAATGGAAATCCTTATTCGATCAAGGTTTCGTCCAATTCGACCCGTCAGGAGCGTTGAAGCTTCAACGCAGGCCCGTTCCGAGGCCCGAAGGGCTGGTCAAGGCTAAGTCCTTGCACAGAAAACGGTTCGTGCGGATCCACCGCCGCCGGCCTCGACCTCGGGTTCCCCGGAGTTTGACGCCTATTCGAAAAGGAGTTAGAGAAAATCTGACGCTTGTTGACGCGAGGTGTCCACTCCCCTCCGGCGGCTTGGCCGGCACGGACCGAGCGCAGGCAAGGCCCCCGCGCCCCCCGCCTGCCCCGCCGGCCGCACGCTCGTCGAGCCAGCAGGGCCCGCTGGGGTCCGGCGCGGCCGTACGCTCGTCCGCGACCGCGACCTTCGGGTCGAGAGGAACGAGACGAGCAGGGGCCGAGCCCTTTCAACGGACGCCAGGGGCCGCCTCAAGGTGGACCGTCGCCCATCGCACCGCGGATCGACACGTACTTTGTCGCACCCGGCTTTCCTGGACACGTAGCTGTCCTCGAAGCTCTTCGATTCGAGAGCCTGGCCCGGCGTTGTGACCGCCGCCAAGGGCAGGTCTCCACCCGCGGGGACGAGGTGGATCTTGGTTCCCAAGCCGCCACGCGAACGCCCGAGCGCGTGGTCGTCCGGATCCTCTACGCCCCCTCCTTTTCGACCGCCGCTCGCGCAGCGAGCCGCACGAATCGACGTGCCGTCCACGCACCAAAGATCCGAGTCCAACTCCCCTGCTTCGTTGAGGTGCGCCGGTAGCCTCTGCTTCACCCGATCAAGGTGCCCCTCGCGCCTCTCCAAGACTCATGGCGACGAGCGTCCCTGCAAGCCCCCAGGGACGCACCCTTCACCGCACCATCGCGAGGCGGACCCTAGACCGCCTCGCTGACCATGGGGACGAAGCGGACCTGGAAGGCGTCGCGGTGTCGCAGCCGTCCGTCGAGCTCCTTCTCCCACACGCGCAGCTCCATGACCTCGCCGGGGGGTCCCACGGGGACCACCATGCGGCGCCCGGGCGCGAGTTGCTCGAGAAGGGCCGGCGGTGTGCGTTTGGCCCCGCAGGTCACGACGATGCCGTCGTAGGGGGCCTCGTCCGGCCACCCCAGGGCTCCGTCTCCTTGGCGAACGGTCACGTTGCGGTAGTGGAGCTCGGCGAGGCGCCGGCGCGCTTGCTCGGCGAGTTCCTCGATGAGCTCCACCGTGGTCACCCGAGAACACACCTCGGCGAGTACCGCGGCCTGGTAGCCGCTGCCGGTGCCGATCTCCAACACGTGGTCCCCCGCGCCCACGTCGAGGAGTTCGGTCATGGCGGCCACGACGTACGGCTGGCTGATGGTCTGCTCGGCGTCGATGGGCAGCGGTCGATCCTGGTAGGCGCGACCGCGCTGTGCCTCGGGGACGAAGAGATGGCGGGGAACGGTGCGCATGGCGGCGAGCACGTCGGGACGACGCACTCCGCGCGGGGCGATGTGCTCGCGAACCAAGCGGCGACGCAGTCGGTGCGCTTCGTGCGAATCCATGCGCGCATTCTCCCGCAGGATCACGTCGGCGGAAGGAGTGCGTCCTCCACCGCCCGCGCTTCGGCCTCGGCCGAGGCCGCATCGGCTGCGGTCACTGCCTCGGGGGCCCAGCGCGCACGCCCGAAGAGAGCGGCCAGCCGGAGGGCGGCCGCCCGGGGCCCTGCGGTGAGGTGCCGGCCAATCCGCTGGGCGTGCGCGCTCGGCGTCTGGTCCCGCGGGCAGCGAAGCCCCGCGCGCTCGAGGCGCTCGAGGTGCTGCAGGTAGCGCTCCACCAGGCGGCGCCGGGGCCCCTCGGGCCAGGCGCTCGCCCGCACGCGCGCAGGCGCTGCCGGAAGTGCGCTCACGGGACCTCCGCGGCCTTGGGGGGCCGGGCGGGCGAGCCGTGCGCGCTCGGCTCGCTCCCGGAGCCGGGCGGCGACGTAGAGGGCCAGACCCGCACCCGCCCAAGCAGCGAAGAGTTCCCAGCCAGGGAGGGGAGGCAGGACGGTGGGTCGACTCGCCCGCGCCGTCCCTCGGGGAGCCAGCAGGTCGACGACCACGTAGTCGCGGGTGCTGGGGGGAAGAAGGCCGACGGCGAGCCCGAAGACCACCACCCCGCAGAGCGCGTAGGGGGCGCAGGCCCCTGCGAGGGGCAAGAGGGAGGTGCGAGCGGGGCGCGGGATCGCCCCCGCCCCGGCTGCCCAACGGACCAGGGCGGGGACGCCGAGCCAAGCGAGCCCGAGGAGAGGGAGGCAAAACCACGCTCGCTCGTCGAGGACGAGCGCCCCCAGGCAGAGGGCGCTGACGACGACGAGGCACACCGCGCGGACCCGAGGCAAGGAGGAGAAGGCCAGCAGCACGAGGTCGACGTAGAACAGGAGCCAGAGGACGCTCCACGAGCCGAAGGTGGGGAAGCAGAGACCCGCCGCGCCGACGAGCCCCACCGCCGCGGGCGCGTAGCGCCGCACCCGCTCGGCCAACCAGGCGTCGCCGAGCTCCGGGCGCAGCTCTCCGCGCAGCGCCCCGGAGGCGGCCACCAGCGCCAGGCCCGCGGTGACGAGCGGATGCTGCCACCAGCCGTAGCGGGGGGCCCAGGTTGCCAGGACCCCCGCCGCACCGAGCGAGGGCAGCGCGAGCACGAACGCGCAGAGCAGACGGACGGCGGGGGCACTCACCCGAGCATCTCCGGAGCGATGGTGATCTTCGGGCGCCCCGCGTAGGGCGCGTTCAGCGCCTCGCCGAGCGCTTGGCCCGCGCGCAGCAAGTGGACGCGCGCGCCCCGCCCCAGGAGCGCGTCGGCCAGGGCGTAGGCCGAGCGTTCGGCGAGTTCGCGCGATTGCTCCCGCAGTAGGGGGAAGCTGGCCGGGTCGAGCAGGAGGACGGTCAAGCGGCACCCGCGGGCGAGCAAGCCGCTGCAGACTTCGAGGAGATCGTCCTGGTCGGCCTGGGCTTCGGCCACCACGACCACGACGGCCTGACCGCCGCGCAAGCTCGGCGCGCGTTCCCGCAGGACGCTCGAGAGGCGACGCCGGCCGCTGGGCTTGGCGAGTGCCAACCGGGCCAGGAGTTCGCAGAGGTGCGCATCGCCGCGCCCGGCGGGGACGTGCAGGTCTTCTCCCTCCAAGGAGACGCGATCGCCCTGCGCAAGGTGGGCCTGGGCAACGCTCGCTGCCGTGCGCACCGCGACCTCGAGGGTCGATTGCCGCCCCAGGCCGCGCAGGGAGGCGCGGCTGAGGTCGAGGAAGATGGCCGCCTGGCGAACGACCTGCCGCTCGTAGTCGAGGATGGAGAGTCGACCCCGGCGGGCGCTGCTCGGCCAGTGGATCCGCCGCAGGGCGTCTCCGGGCCGGTACTCGCGCACGGCGAGCGCCACGTCGCCGGCCCCGACTTCCCGCGGCGCCCGTCCTCCCTCGCCCGGGGCGCCTCCCCCGCCCTCGAGGAGCCCCGCGGCGTCCACCAGCGCCGGATAGACCGTGAGCGATCGGGGCTGCTCCTCGCGCAGCCCCACTCCGAAGAGCCCCAGCGGGCAGCTGAGGTGCAAGGTGGCCGGCCCGATGGCGTAGACGCCGCGCTTGGCGCTGCAGCGCCCCTGGTAGCTGGCCTCCGCTCGGCTCCGTGCAGGCAACAAGGGAGACACCCCCACGAGCCGTCGGGGGAGCTCGTCGGGGGTGAAGCGGTCGGCGAGTTCGGGCTGGAAGAGCGGCCAGCGCCCCTCGTTGCGCAGCTCGAAGCGTACGGGCACCAGGTCCTCCTCGCAGGCGCCCGGCGACATCGCGCGACGAAAGGAGACCTGGCCGACCGCGAGCCGCGGGGTGAGCCAGAGGAGGCCCAGCACCGCAAGGTGTGCCAAGCCGTAGGCGAGCACGGGGCGCACCCCGAGGCTGACGCCCCAGTGGACTGCCAGCAAACCGACCCCCACGGCAGCCCAGCGCAAACCGACCGCGGCGCCGCTGCGGACGTAGGGCTCCACGCCCTCAGGCCCCCGGCGGCGGGCCCGCGCTCGGAGCCAGCGGGACCTCGACCGAGTGCAGGGCCATGCCCAGGACCTGCTCGGCGGTCGCCCCCGCCAGGCGGGCCCGCGGCTCGAGGACGATGCGATGCGCGAGGACCGGACCTGCGACGGTCTGCACGTCGTCGGGGAGCACGTAGCTCCTCCCTTCGAGGAAGGCGAGGGCCCGCGCCGTCCGCGCCAGCCACAGAGCCGCGCGCGGGCTGGCGCCGAGGCGCACCCCCTCGACCGAACGCGTGGCCTCGACGACCCGCGCGACGTAGCGCGCGAGGCTGGAGTCGAGGGCGACCTCGGTTACCGCCTGCTGGATCGCGGCGAGGTCGTCGCGGTCGGCCACGGGCGAGAGGCGCTCGAGGGGGTGCTCGCGCCGCTGTGCGTCGATGATCTCGACCAGGGCATCCTGCGCTGGGTAGCCGAGGCGAAGCTGAAGGGCGAAGCGGTCGAGCTGCGCCTCGGGGAGCGGGAAGGTCCCTTCGAGTTCCACCGGGTTCTGGGTGGCGACCACGAAGAAGAGGGGCGACAGGCGGTAGGTCTTCCCGTCCGCGGTGACCTGCCGCTCCTCCATGCACTCGAGCAAGGCGCTCTGAGCGCGCGGCGTGGCGCGATTGACTTCGTCCGCCAGGAGGATCTCGGTGAACACCGGACCCGGACGGAAGGTGAAGGTGAGCTCCTTGGGGTCGAAGACGGAGACCCCGGTCATGTCGGAAGGGAGCAGGTCCTGCGTGCACTGGATGCGACGGAAGGTGGCGTCGAGGGAGCGAGCGATCGCCCGGGCGAGCACGGTCTTGCCCGTCCCGGGCACGTCCTCCACGAGGAGGTGCCCGCGCGCGAAGAGCGCCACGAGGGCCAACCGCACCCGGTCGTCCTTGCCGCGCACCACGCGTCGCACGTTCGCCTCGATGTCCAGGGCCTTCGCTCGGGCGGCTTCGCTCACCAGAGGGTCGTACCCCGAGGAGCGCCGATCGTGCAAGGGGGAGGGCATCCCACCCGCCGGCGGCGAGGGCCCTTCTCCTCCGCAGGCCTCTCCCAGAACCGCGCGGGAACGCCCGAGCTTGCAGGGCGACCCGCCGGGCGCTCCGCAGGCGTCGCGCGGGCGGTGCCGCGAGGTGGCGGTCCGCCTGCCCGGCCGGGTAGGCTCGAAGCGTGGGTTCTCGCGAACACGGCGCCGAACGCCCCTTGGACCACTCGCTGCGCACAGGACTCTTCCGACCGCGCTCGCTGGCGGGGCAGCGCCTGGGCCCCTTCGTCGTCGAGCGGCTCATCGCCCAGGGAGGCATGGGGGCGGTGTTCCGCGCCCGCCACACGGACACGGGCGAGCCCGTCGCCCTCAAGATCCTCCTCCCCGAGGCTCGCCAAAGCGAGGTGCGCCGGCGACGCTTTCGTCGCGAAGCCGAGCTGCTCGCCGCCCTCGACCATCCGGGCATCGTGCGCGTCCTCGCCCACGGCGAGGCGGACGGCGTCGACTGGCTGGCCATGGAGTTCGTCGAAGGCCCCACCCTACAGCTCGACGAGCGCGGCCTGCGCTCGGTGGTCCGCGCGGTGGCCCAAGTGGCGGAGGCCCTCTCGGTTGCTCACGCGCGCGGCATCGTCCACCGAGACCTCAAGCCGGCGAACATCCTCATCCGACCCGACGGCCGCCCGGCGGTGACCGATTTCGGCGTGGCCCGCGACCTCGGACTCTCCTCCTCCCTCACCAAGACGGGCACGGGGGTGGGCACGCCCCTCTACATGGCGCCCGAGCAAGTGCGGGGCGAGGAGACCTCCCCCGCGACCGACGTGCATGCGCTGGGGGTCATCCTCTACGAAGGGCTCACGGGCTCGCTCCCCTGGGGAGCGGAGCACGACAACGTCGTGGCCGCCACCGCGGCCATCCTCTCCAGCCGCCCGCCTCCGCCGAGCAAGCTCCGCCCCGGCATTCCCCCCGCGCTGGACGCCATCTGCCTGCGCTGCCTGGCCAAGGACCCTCGGCGCCGCTACGCCGACGCGGGCGAACTCTGCGCCGCCCTCTCGGACTTCCTCGCCGGCGGCCTGCGTGCGCCGCACCCCGCGCGCCGGGGCCTTTGGATCGGCGCGGGCGCATCGCTCTTGGCGCCGGCGGCGCTCCTGGCAGGCTTCGCGTTCTGGGGCGACGGCACCGCCGGCTCCGGCGATCCGGTCGCGCACAAGGAGCCGCCACGCGTTCGGGGCACGGAGGATCCGCCCCCCGCGCGCCCGGACGCGCCGCGCGGCGGCGCTCCTCCCCCCGCGGTGCGCGAACTGGTCCTCTCGCCCGGTCCGGTGCGAGGCCAGGACACCACCGTGCGCGGCGACGGCCTCTACCTCAACGACAACTTCGGCTCCCAGCCATACATGCTCGTGGGGCTGCGCAACAGCAAGGGACAGAGGGGGCCGCTGCGCAGCTTGCTGCGCTTCGACTTGAGCCGCTTGCCCCAAGGCGCGCGGCTGCACACCGCCGAGCTGAGGGTGTACCTCGTTGGCCGGCACCCCAGGGGTCCCTGGTCCCTGCCGCTGCGGCTCTACGCACTCGGGCCCAGCCCGCAAGGCGGTCCGTGGCAGGAAGGAACGTCGGGGTTGGACCTCACCCTCGACGGCGTGTGCTGGGACGGCGACGCCGAGAAGCTTCCCTTTCCCCAGGGGCGCAGCCGCCGACCGGAGTACACCCAGCCGGGCCTGGCCGCGGTGGACTTCGGCCTGGGCGCGCCCGCCTTGGCCTCCGAGGCGACCCTGAGTTCGGAGGCCACCTCCTGCGCCTTCGACGTGACCGCGCTCGTGGGCTGGTGGCTGGAGCAACCCCAGCGCAACTACGGTCTTCGCCTGGCCGCGGCGCGCGAAGAGCCTCCTTACGCCGAGCGCTACGCCTCCCTTGCCACCTCGGATTTCCGCAACCCGAACCGCTGGCCGACCCTGGTGCTGCGCTACGCAGGCCCGCCTCCCGCTCCGGAGCGCCCCCTGAGCGAAGTGCTGAACGAGGCGCGCAGGAAGGTACGTCCCGTCTTCCAGGCCCTGCGCAAGGCGCTGGACGGCGCGCCGACCGCACGGCGCGGGGCCGAGGCCCTTGGGAGCCTGCAGGAGGCCGTGGAGACGGCTCCCTTCTTGGGCGAAGGCTACTACCTGCGAGGTTGGATCTACGCCCTTCTCGGCGACGCCGTCTCGGCGCTCGGCAACCTGAGGAGCGCCGAGACCGTCCTCGAGCCCTACCGCAAGCCCGAACTCTACCTGCTGCGGGCGCAGGTCTTCCTCGCCCAAGGCGACGTGGAAGGCTGTCGCCGGGACCTCGAAACCGCCGCAGGACTCGCACCGGGCGACCCGCGCCTCGAGGCCCTGCGGGAGCAGCTCGAAGGCTTGCAGAGCCGAGGTCGCTGAGGTTCCGGGGGGGCCGATCCCCCTCGCGCCTGGGGGATCACAAGAGCGCTCGGCCGTGGTTCAATGGCCGCTCATGAAGTCGAAGAAACAGCCCGCCCTGCCTTGTGCGTTCTTCCTCCTCTCTTCCTTCTTCGCCTGCGTCGATCTCGCCCGAGCCGCAGACGCCGCGGCGCAGGGGCCGCCTCCGGCCAGCGAGTTCCTGAAGGGCTACGAGGCGAGCCGCGGGATCTACACCGTGCACCGCAAGGGCCACAAGCTCTACCTCGAGGTTCCCTCCTCGCAGATGAAGCGGCCCTTCCTCCTGGCCACGGCCATCGCCGGCGGGCCTACCTTCGCCGGCTTCCAGTGGGGCGAGCGCGTGTGCGCCTGGGAGCGCGTGGACGAGCGATTGGTCCTCTTCGAGCGCGAGGTCCGCTACCGGACCAAGAACCCGCGCAAGCCCATGGCCCCCATCGTCGAGCGCACCTACACCGACCGTGTCCTCTACACCGCCCCGGTGCTCGCGCTGGCGGGGGGCAACCCGGTCATCGACTTGAACGCCCTCCTCGGCGGACAAGCGAAGACCTTCTTCGGCGCCGTGGCCGAGGGCCTCGACGCCGGGCTGGTGATGGTCCGCCGCCTCAAGTGCTTCCCCAAGAACATGGTGGTCGAAGTCACCCTGCCCGACGGCAACCGCGACGGGCGCCTGACCACCCTTTCCTACAGCTTCTCCTCGCTCCCGCACCCGCGCTCGGATCGCTACCGGCCCCGCAAAGCCGACGACCGGGTGGGCACCTTCCTCACCGTGGTCAAGGACTTCAGCGACGAGACCGCCGAAGGCGACCGCTTCGTCCGCTTCGTCAACCGCTGGAACGTCGAGAAGGCCGACGGCTCGCTCGCGCGCTCGCCCGTCAAGAAGCCCATCGTGTTCTACGTGGAGAAGACGGTCCCCTACCGCTTCCGCCACGCGGTGACCCAGGGGATCCTCGAGTGGAACAAGGCCTTCGAGCGCCTCGGCCTCTTGGGCGCCATCCAGGTCCGCCAGCAGACCGACACCGAGTTCGCCGACCTCGACCCCGAGGACGTCCGCTACAACTTCTTCCGCTGGATCGTCTCCGAGCGAGCCTTCGCCATGGGCCCTTCGCGGGTCAATCCCTACAGCGGCCAGATCCTCGACGCGGACATCGTCTTCGACGAGTCCATGGTCCGCTCCTACCTGCGCCAGTACGACGTCCGCATCAAGAAGGCCCCGCGCAAGTTCTTCTCGCCCGAGGTGCAGCGCCTCCTCGACGAAGACCCGCGCCGCTTCCCCTTCGCGCACGCCGAGGGGCCCGACGAGGAAGCCCTCCGCTTCGGCGCGCCCGATGCCTGGGCCTGCGAGCTGGGGGAGGGCGTCATGCACCAGGTCCAGCTCGGCCTCCTCGCCAGCCGACTGCGCGGAGGGCGCGGGGACTTCCCGCAGGAGTTCATCGACCAAGTCGTCAAGGACGTGGTCATGCACGAGGTCGGCCACACCCTCGGCCTCCGGCACAACTTCAAAGCCTCGGCCTGGCGCTCCCTGGCGGAGATCAACTCGGACGAGGCACCCGGCGACCCCTGTGCCTCGGTCATGGACTACAACCCCATCAACGTGGTCCCCGAGGGACAGCGGCAGGGCGCCTTCACCATGCACACCCTCGGCCCCTACGACTACTGGGCCATTCGCTACGCCTACGATCCCGACGAGTCGAAGGCCCGCGAGGCGACCATTGCCGCGGTGGGCTCGCGGCAATTCGCCTACGGCACCGACGAAGACACCCGCGGCCCCGACCCCTATTGCACTCGCTGGGACCTGGGGAGCGATCCCCTCGAATACGCCGAGCAGCGCATGACCCTCGACCGCCAGCTGTGGCCCAAGGTCGTCGAGCGGGCGGTGGGGAAGGGCGAGCCCTACCGCGACGCGCGCCGCGCGCTCACCATGCTCCTCTACGACTACCAGAACGCAGCGCTCATTGCCGGTCGCTTTGTGGGCGGTCAGAAGGTCAGCCGCCTCCACAAGGGCGATCCCGGCGACCCGCTTCCCCTCGAGCCGGTTCCGGCCGAGGTCCAGCGGCGGGCGCTGAAGCTCGTTTGCGAGCGGGTCCTCGCCCGGGGCAACTTCGACCTGCCCCCGCGGCTCCTCCGCGCGCTGGGCAGCGAGAACTGGCGCCACTGGGGCACCCGCCCCGAGCCTCACGCCTTCCCCTACCACCAGACCGTGCTCGACCTGCAGTCGTGGGCCCTGTTCTCCCTGATCAACCCCGCCACCCTCTCGCGACTCCTCGACAGCGAGGCCAAGGTCGAACCCCACGACGACCTGGTTACCGTTCCGGAAGTCTTCCTGCGCGTCAGCGAAGCGATCTTCGGTGACTTGCTGGACCGCCCCGCCTCTCTCAGCGGCGAGGGAACCGCGCGGGAGCCCCTCGTGCCGACGGTGCAGCGCAACCTGCAGCGCCGTTACGTGAGCTGGTTGATTTCCATGACCATCGAGCCCGAGGACGGGCCCACTCCGGCGGCGGTGCGGACCCTCGCGCGCCTCGAAGCACGGGCCATCGCCGAGCGCCTCGAAGGCGTCCTCGCCCGCGAGCGGGACCACCCCAGCGAACTCGTCTTGGACCCCTACACCCGGGGGCACCTCGAAGACACCATCGGCCGCCTGCGCAAGGCCCTCGACGCCTCGTTCACCATCGGCGACTGAGCCGACGGACCGCTGACGGCCCGCGGGCGGTCGTCCGACGGCGTTCCGGCGGCCCGCCGCCGTGCGGCGGAAACGACCGCTCAGGCCTCCGCGAGTTCCTCCCCGCCCTTCGCCGGGGCGCGGCGCGGGGAAAGGTCGGGAACCCCGCGCTCCCGGCGCTCGTGCAGCGCGAGGGGAGCCCGCCAGGCGCGCACGAGCACGAAGGGAAGCAAGAACACGAGCGGCGGGAGGCAGCTCAGCCCCACCCCCAAGGCGGCGAGGCGGCCGCTCCGGGTCCAGGCACGCTCGTGCTCCGCGAGGCGCCCCTCGGCCTCCTCCTCGCCGGCCCCCCGCTGCAAGAGCCCCAGGTAGAGCTGGCGGGCCTCGTGGCGGCGCACCGCCGCCCAGTGGAAGGCCAGCAAGGTCACCTGCGCCACGAGCCAGGGCACGGCGCCGACGAGCACTTGCAGCAGACCGAGCTGTCCCGAGACCCGCGAGGAGCCCGTGAGGTTGAAGAGGATCGTTGCCAAGCCCGCGGCGACGACCAGCAAGGAGGGGAGGAAGCACACCCAGGCAACGCGCGACCGCCGCCGCGCGCCCCGCGCGGTCCCCTCGAGGGCCTCGAGGCGGTAGCGCTCGACGCGGCCCTCGGTGCCGGGGCGGGCTTCGCTCGGCAAGTCGGCGCGGTTGCGCTCGGCGTGCGCGGCCAGTTCGCGCTCGGCGGCGAGGAGGGGCTGCAGCCCCAGGGTCAAGGGCGAGAGCAGGTAGGAGAGCGGGGAGTTCTCGCTGCGGCGCTCGTGCGCGTCGAGGAGTTCGAGGAGTTCTCCGCCCGGAGCGCGCTCCGAGGCCTCGCCTTCGGGAGGAGCTTCTGCCGGGCGCAGGGCGCGGGTTTCCTCGCAAGCCGCGCAGCCCGCGGACTCGCTCCAGCAGCTCCGGTGATGCCGCCCGAGGCAGCCCGCGCACACCACCCACTCCTCGCGATCGAGCTCCACCCCCTCGTGGCAGAAGGGGCAGCGGAGGGGGGGCGGCTGGGTGCGGCTTCGCTCGCGGACCACGCCGTCGTTCTACCGTACGCCTCGCTCGCGTACGCCGGGCTCCTCGGACGACGCGGGGCGCGGCCCGTGCAGGAAACGAGCCGCTCCCCCGGGACCCGACGTGCTCAGGGGGCGTCCGGGTCTTCGGCGGTGAGCCTTTCGAGCCGCTTGAGGAGGGCGGCGCGGGCCATGAGTTCCTGCACGTTGACCCGGCCCCGGCTGCGGGCCTCGCCCACGAGCCGAGCCAGGCGGTTGCACTCCTTCTCCAGCTGGGTCCAGTCCTCGAGGATGGGCTTCATCTCCAAGAGCGCCTTGCGCTGCTCGTCGATGGTCGCCTTCTGCTTGCCCGCGCGGGCCTCGAGCTTGGCGAGGCGAGCCTCGAGCTCGCCCTGCTTCGCCTCGAGCTCGGCGCGCCGCGACTCCGCCGTCTCGGCGCGCGCGGTCGCGGCGTCGGCGCGCGCCCGCGCCGCGTCGAGCTCGCCCTGGATCTCGGCGAGCTGCCCCTCGGCTTCTTCGGCCCGCGCGTGCAGAGCGTCGAGCTCGGACAGCTTGCCCTCCGCCTCCTGCGCACGAAGGCGAAGCGCGTCGAGCTCGCCGAGGAGCCCCTCGGCGGCCTCCGCCCGGGTCGTCGCCTCTTCGGCGCGCTGCACGGCCTCCTCGAGCGCCTCCACGGTCTCCTCGTGGCTCGCCTGCAGGCGCTCGCGCTCGGCCTCGGCCTCGCCCGCGCGCTCCTCGGCGGCCGCGAGGCGCTCCTCGAGCTCGGCGAGTTGCGCCGCGGTCGCCTCGAGCTGCTCGAGGGCCTGCCGCTCGGCGCCTTCTTGGTTCTTGCGCTCCTCTTCGAGCGCCTGCTGGAGCTCGTGCCGCTCGCGCTCCACCCGCGCCACGCGCGCCTTGAGGGCATCGCGCTCGGAGGTCACGCCGGCGAGCTGCTGTCCGGTCTCGAAGGCCTTCTGCTCCCAAGCCTGCCGCTCCTCGAGATGGCGCGCGCGCTCGGCCTCGAGGTCCGCCTCGAGCACGGCCTTGCTGTCGGCGATCCGCCGCGCGTCGCCGAGCACGAGCTTGATCTCCCGCAGGGCCTCACCGAGCTCGCCGGGCGCGTCGAGGGCCTCGCAGAGCTCGCCCACGGCTTCGAGCTTCTCGCGCAGGGTCTCGATGACCACCTCGAGGGCGTACTTGCGCCCCGCAATGCTCGTCCGCTCGGTGCGCAGGATCTGGTTGCGCGAGCGCAGGCTGCGCAGCTCGCCCACGAGCTCGCCGGTGGTCTTGCCGTAGTCGCCGTCCGCGTCGCCCTGCTCCTCGTCGTCGACCACCACCAGCGGGGTCGCGTCGTCGGGGCCCGCGCTGTGGGTGCTGATCGAAGCGGCCTTCAGCCCCTCGAAGGTCTTCTCAGGCGCCGCCGATTCGCCGATCCCGCCGACCCGGACCTGCTCGGTGCGCGCCGAGTCGAGGGGCTTGAACACCGGCCCGTCGCCCGCGGGGCTCTGCAGCTCGTCGCTCATGCTGGCGCGATTGTAGAGCCTGGCAGGGGAAAACTCACGCGCTCGACGGCGGCCCCTCGCTGGGAAGCGCGCGCGCCAGCAGCTCGCGGGCGGCCGCGAGGGCGGCCTCGACGGAGAGCGCGTCCATGCAGGGAGAGATGCGCAACCGCGCCCCGCCCGCCTCCTGCCAAGCGGCGTCGGGGCGCGGGCAGCGCCGGTGCCGGCAGGGGCTGCAGGGCTCGTCCGCACGCACGACGCGTCCCTCGGGCCAGAAGGGGCCGTAGGTGCCCGGATGCTTGGGGCCGTAGAGGCCGAGGACGGGCGTCCCCAGCATCGCCGCCAAGTGCAAGGGGCCCGAGTCGACCCCCACGAACAAGTCGCTCTCGCCGAGGAGCACCGCCAGCTCGAGGAGCGAGGCGGTCGCGGGCGCCACGCGCGCGCCCGGCGCCGCGGCGGCGAGGCGCTCCGCCTGCGCTCGCTCGCGCGCCCCGCCCCAGGCGAAGAGGACCTCGCAGCCGTCGCCCGCCAGCGCGGCGCCGAGGCGGGCGAAGCGCTCCTCCCGCCAGGCCTTGAGGGCGCCGAAGGCCGACACGCCCGCGTGCAGCACCGCGCGCGGGCGACGCCCCGCAGCCAGCGCGGCCCGCAAGGACGGAGCCTCGGGCAAGGCGAGGCGTCCGCGCGGCGGCGAGGCGGGGCGCACCCCGAGCGGCTCGAGCAGAGCGAGGTTGCGCACGATCTTGTGGGCTTCGGTGGGGACGGGGTCCGGGCGCTCGGTGAACCACAGGCCGCTGCCTTCCTTGGCGTAGGGGCGCGGCTGCCCAATGCGCCGGGGCGCTCCGGAGAGGAGGGCCACCAGGCTCGAACGCAGGTTCGACTGGAAGTCGAGGGCAACCTCGTAGCGCTCGCGGCGCAGCTCGCTCATGAGTCCGCGCGCGCCGGCGAGGAAGCGACGCCAGGAGCCGCCGCGGAGCCACGCCGTCCATTGCTTGCGAGGGACCACGTGGACTCGGTCGAGGTCGGGCTGGCCGCGCAACAGGCTGGCGGCGCGGTCCTCGATGGCCCAACCGATCTTGGCCGAGGGGTGCGTCTCGCGCAGGGCCCGGAGGGCCGGCAGCACGTGGATGGCGTCGCCAAGGGCGGAGAGGCGGACGATGAGCAGCGAGCGCACGACGACGCATTGTAGGTGCGCACCTGCCCGCGGGCGCAGGAGAGCGCGGGCGGGCCTACCGCCCGCCCGCCGGCCGCGCGCCGCCGCCCAGCGCCGCCACGATCCCGGTGGCCGGCGCCGCGCGCAGGACCCGAGGCCGGCCCGCGCGGAGGGAGGCGAGGTCCACGACCTTCAGGCGGAGCCGGACGCCGGAACGAGCCCCGTCGCCGGCCTCGGAGCCTCGGTCGAGGCCGACCGCGTAGACCTGCTCCGCCGTGGGGTCGCAGGCGAGGGCCACCAACTCCTCGTCGAAGAGCCGCACCGTCCGCTCGCCCGCGGACCCCAAGGGCGAGCCCGAGCCCGGACCGGACACGAGCACCGTCCCGTCGGGGCGTCCAAAGAGCAGGTGCCCCCCAGGGAGCAGGGCCAGCGCGCAGGCGCCCCGCGCGTCCTCCTCGACGCGCACCAGCTCGCCGCTCTCGAGGTCGAAGACCTCGAGTCGCTCGGAGCCACCGGGCGCGGTCCCTACCAGAGCGCGGGCCACCCGCCGCTCGTCGACGGCCACGCTGCAAAGCAGGGGCGCGGAGACGCCCTGCGGCCCAGGGCGGCGCAAGAGCACGCGGGGCGCGCGCAGGTCGACCACGGCCAACTCCCCGTCCGGGCCGACGGCGGCCAGCAGCCGGCCCTCGACGTCGCGGGCGGTGGCCACCGGCGACCCGGCGAGAGCGTGGGCGGTCCCCCGCCCCGCGACGCGCAGGCGACCCCCCTCCCAGCGCACGGGCGGACCGGCGAGCGCCAGCGACGCGCCGTCCCAGAGGAGCGAGGGGGGCGGATCCGCCCAGGGCGGCGCGAGCCCTGGGACGAAGGCAGAGGCCAGAGCCCCCGCGGCGAGGCCGAGGGCGACGAGGCCGACGAGGAGCGGCACCCGGCGCCGGCCCGGCGTGCGCGCGGGGAGCCTCCCTTCGCTCCAGGCGACGAGGCGCTCCTCGAGGGCCGTCGCCGAAGGAAGCCTCTGCGCGGGGTCCTCGGCGAGGGCCGCGAAGAGGACCTCCTGCAAGGGGCGGGGGACTCGGCGACGCTCGAGGAGGAACACGTCGGGTCGGCCCGGCAAGGGGACCTCTCCGGTGAGCACGTAGTAGAGGGTGGCGGCGGCCGAGTAGACGTCGAGGCGCTCGTCGCCGGTCTCGGCGCCCCGGCCCGCGTAGAGTTCGGGAGCGCAGAAGCCGGGGGTGCCGGCGCTCGAAACGGGCGCGTCGAGGGGGCGCGCGAGGCCGAAGTCGCCCAGCTTGGTGCGCCCCTCGTCGTCGAGGAGGACGTTGGCCGGCTTGACGTCCTTGTGGAGGATCCCTTCGCGGTGCAAGAGGCGCAGGCCCTGCAGGACCGGGCGCAGGGCGGCGACGGCCTCGCGCACCGGGAGGGGACCGCCCGCGCGCACGCGCTCCTCGAGGGTCCCGCCGCGCACGTATTCCATGACCACGTAGCCGCTCCCCTCGACCTCGCCCGCGGCGATGGTCTCGACGAGATCGCGGGAGCCGGCCGCCGCGCGCACGCGCTCGATGCCGCGCAAGGTGGCGAGCTCGCGCTCGTAGGCGGAGCGCTGCGCAGGGGGGAAGACCTTGACCGCGCAGGGCCGGGCGAGCTCGTCGCGCCCCTCGGCCCGGTAGACCACCCCGCTCCCGCCCTGCCCGATGGCCTCGAGGAGCCGGTAGCCCGGCACCTCCGGGACCGCGGCGTGGGCTTCCGCGCCCTCGCTCACCGTTCGCCCCCTCCGCGTCTTGCCGAAGCCCGCCGTCGAGGCCGCAGCCCGCCTCCGACCCAGGCGAGCGCAGTTGCCCGCGGCGTCCCCGGCGAGGACCTCACGGCCCCTCCTCTGGCGCCGGCTCGAGCACGGCGCGCAGCGCGGACACGAAGGCACGCCCGTCGGGCGAGTCGAGGCCGGGAAACCAGCGCCGGCCGGCGCGCACACGCTCGGCGAGGTCGGCCGCGACGCGGACGGCGGGCGCGGGTCCGGCGCGCGCGAGAAGCTCCTCGACCGGCCGCCGGGAGGAGAGCGCGGTGGCGAACTCCCGAGCCAGGCGAGCGAGGGCACGCGGAGGGAGCTCGACCCCTTCCTCGCGCAAGGCCTCGGCGAGGAGGGCTTCGAGGATGACGGCGCGGGCGCGGGCGAGGCGGCGCTTGACCGCGTCGCGGGAGAGGCCTTCGCGGGCGGCAATGGCCTCGTAGCCGAGCCCGTTCACCAGGCGCCCCGAGAGGCAGTAGAGGACCTCGCGTTCGGCGGCGCCGCCGGCGAGGAGGGCGTCGTGCGCGGCGCGCACCGCCAGAACCAGCCGCGCGCCGAGGTCGATGGCGTCGGCGTCCTCGGAGGTGGCCGCGGGGAGGGCGTCGGGGTCGAGGCCGGGCAGCTCGCGTCGCCGAGCGCGCACCGCCGCCCGCACTTGGTTGCGAATGACCCCGCGCAGGTAGTCGCGAAAGCGTCCCCGCTCGGGGCGAAAGCGCGCCACCGCCGAGGTGCGCAGCGCGCAGAGGACGTCTTGCACCACGTCCTCGCGCAGGTCCACGGGCAACCCGGGATAGGCCCGCGCCAAGAAGCGCGCGATGGGCTCGCGGTAGGCGGCGATGGCCTGCCAGTCGGGCTCGGCGGCGCGCAGGGCGGCCAGGGTCGTGAACCAGGTGCTCCCCACGAACCCCATGCTACGACTTGGGGCGCCTCGTACCGCGCGGAAGGAAGCTCGGCCCGTGCGGCCCGCGGGGCGCCCGGGACCGGCTTCGCCGCGCCGCCGTTGCCACGCAAGCGCTTGTGGCAGGAGCGAAGGAATTCTCCGCGAAGGTCCCGCCCGAAACGGCGCGCCCCGCAACCAAGGGTGCACCGGAAGGAGAGGGCGCTGCCGCGACCGTCCGGGGCAGGCCCGGGGGGGCAGGAAGCCCTCTGCGCCCGGAGCCCGACCCCGGCAGGGACTTGGCGTCGGCGACCCGAGAACGCAAGATGCGCGCGGCGACGGGGCTCTCCGCGGCGCCGCCGACCGCGCGGGAACGAAGGATGCCGTCATGAAGCGATCAATGGTTGTGGGGCTCGGGCTCCTAGGAGCTGCGCTCGCAGCAGGCCTCTTGGCCCTGCCGGCCCCGGCCGGCGCCCAAGAGCGGGGCAATGATGATGGGGCGGAAGCACTCCGCGAGCGAATCGGTCACCTCGAGCGACGCCTCGAACGAATGGAGCGGATCCTGCAGCGTCAGGCCGAGCTCCTCGAAGGGATCCACCGCTCCTTGCGGGAGCGGCGAGAGCGAGCGCCCCGCCACGGCCCGCCTGGCTTCGAAGGCCGCCGTCCCCACGGCCCGCCTGGCTTCGAAGGCCGCCGTCCCCACGGCCCGCCTGGCTTCGAAGGCCGCCGTCCCCACGGCCCGCCTGG
>RFHU01000473.1 GCA_003695705.1 Planctomycetota bacterium | reverse complement strand
GCGCAGGAAGAGCTCCACGCCGTCGACGACCTCGTCGAGAATTCCCAGGCGCACGACCTCGTCGGTGAGCACCACCCGGGCGAGGAGGCCGAGGCTCTGGCGGGGGCCCGCGCGGAGGTGGAAGTTCGCCAGGGTCGCCTCGCTCACGACGTGAGCTCCCGCAGCTGGGTCAGGGCGACGTCGATGGGCAGGTGCGTGCGGGCGCGGGCAGCGGGCGCGTGGCGAGGGCAGAACCACTCCACGTTCGGCGGGTGCCCCACGCCGCCGCTGCGCTCCATTCGCTCCCGCCAGGCCGCGTCTGCGGGGCGCTCGGCAAAGGCGACCAGGGCGCCGGCGAGGTCCTCGAAGGCGTCGTCGCCGCAGAGGGCGCAGCAGGGGGGCTTCATGGGGCCCCACTATCGCCGCCTTCGCCGCGGAAGGAAAGCAGGACCGCCCCGCCTCCCGCTTCGGCGAGCCAAAGCCCTGCCTCCGGCGCTCCGCGGCGGTCGTCCGCGCCCTTGGGGCCGGAGCTTTGCCGGCGCCGGCGGATGCGTCCGCTCCGTCTCGGATAGGATCTGCCCGCAGGGAGCGGACCTCGCGCCGCGCCCGCCGGCCGGAGGAAGCATGAGCGCGAACCCGCCCCTGGAAATCGAGCGCGTCTACCTCTTGCGGACGGTCCCCGAGCTGCCGGCCCACGCGCGCCCGGTGCGCATCGAGCAGGGGTACCTCCCCGAGCCCGCGGCCGAAGACATCCCCGGCGAAGGAGGCTTCCTCGAAGGGCGACTGCGGCGGCGGATCGACCCCGAGGGGCGCGTGCGCTGCGTGCATACGGTCAAGCGCGGGGAGGGTCTCGTGCGAACGGAAGTCGAGCGGGAACTCGACGAGGAGACCTTCGCTGCCCTCTGGCCGCGGACGGACGGCCGGCGCCTGACCAAGACCCGCTACCTGGTGCGCGAAGGCGAGCGCGTGTTCGAAGTCGACGTCTTCGACGACTTCGATCTGGTCCTCTGCGAAGTCGAGCTGCCGAGCCCCGACGCCGAGGTGGTCTTTCCGTCCTGGCTGGCGTCCCACGTGGTGCGCGAGCTCACCGAGGACCCGCGCTACCGCAACTACGCCCTGGCCACCGAAGGCCTCCCCCCGGACCACGCGCTCGACTGAGCGCGCCCGTGCCGCGCTCGCCCGGCGGCGCCGCCCGCGCGACCCTGCGGCGGGGTTGCTCGGCAGGCCTCGCGGCGCGGGCCCCCGCAGGCGGGTGGCGCGGAGTTCCCGGCGAGGCCGACCCTTGCGGGGAGGGATTCGCGAAGCCCTAGCGGCCGCGCGCAAGTCCAACGATACTTCCCTCTTCGCCGATCCACCCCCAAGGCGCCGCCCGCGCTTGTGTCCTCAGCGATCCCTCGCCGGAGGCTTGCCCATGACGCGCAAACTCGCTTCGACGGCGCTCGGCGCGGCCGCGCTCGCCGCGCTCGCTGCGGCCGCCCGCGCTCCGAGCGCGGAGGCGCTGGGGCTCGGCCGGGCGGCCCACGCCGCGGTCGCCCCGGCAGGTCCCCACGAACGGCCCGACCCGAACGACTGCGTGGGGAGCTGCGCGACCGCTTCGGACGGGCCCGCTCCCCTGGGGGCCGAGCGCGTGCGCGCGCTCCTGGCGGCCTTCGCCCGCGAGGAGCCCCGAGGGGCCGGCCCCGCCGGCGAGGCGCTCCTCTTCCATCACGCCGCGGTGCGCGCTTTCCTCGCCCAGGGAGGGGCCGGCCCCCTCGACGCCGAGCGCGCGGCCTTCCTTCGGCGCGAACTCGCCCGCGACCACGCCTGGATCGAGGTGCGGGTGGTCGACGCCGAGGGGACCGAGCGCCTGCGGATGCGGCCGCGGCGCGTCCCCCTCGACGAGAAGCAGCATCTCCACGCAGGCCCCGACGAGCGCGTGCGGTTGCCATCGCTCGAGGTGAGCGGAACGGTGCGCCGGGTGGGGCTGGACCACCTGTGGACGCGCATATGACTCGAAGGCGTCCACTTCGTGGGCGGACCGTGGTTCGCGGTCCTGCGCAGCGACGGCGACTGGCACTCCCTCGGGCCCCTCTGGCTCAGCGACGGGACCCGAGACCTCAAGGCGCGCGTGGACGTGCGCCTGCGCCTTGCTCCTCCCCCCGCGGGCGCCCCGGGCGCCCTCCCCACCCCCGCGGCCGCGGATTCCGCGCGGCCCCCTTCTCTGGAGGACGTTCGATGAGAGCCCTTCCCCGTTGGCCCTTGCTCGTCGGTCTGCTCTTCGCCACCGGCGTCGCCTCCGCCGATCCCTGCGGCATGGTGCCGCCCGTATGGGACGGCGAGGGACCTGCCATCACCCGGATCGGGGACCAGATCACCTACGTCTTCTACAAGGACGGGCTGGAGAGCTTCGTCATTCGGCCGGGCTTCTCGGGGAAGGTCGACGAGTTCGGCATGCTCATTCCCTTCCCCACCCCGCCGGCCATCCGCAAGGTCGAAGACCCCATCTTCGACCACGTGGCCAAGGCCGTCGACCCGCCCGAGGTCGTCGTGGACCTGCGCATGTTCGAAATGGAAAGGGCGCTGCGAACCGAGGGGGCGGTGCCCGCGCCCGCGGCCGCAGGAGGCCTTGCGGTGCAGGAGGACTCGGTCCGCGTCATCCGCGAGGAAGCGGTGGGCATGTACGAAGTCGCCGTCCTCGAGGCGGGCAGCGCCAAGGCACTCCAGCGCTGGCTCGACGACCACGGCTACCGCTACCCCGAAGGCATGGGCCCCGTGGCGCAGGAATACGTCGCGGACGGCTGGTGCTTCGTCGCCGTCAAGACCAAGGTCGGCGTCAAGCGCAAGGTGACCCCGCGCCCCGGCATGCGCGAGGCCGACCCGGCCATGCCCAAAGGGGCCACCTTCGACGGAAACGTACAGGCCATGGGCTTTCGCTTCCGCAGCGAGCGGCTCGTGGTGCCCATGCGCCTCTCCGCCTTCAACGCCGGGCGCCTGCACAACATCGTCTACGTGCTCACCGACGGCCCCGTGCGCGCCGACGGCCTCGGCGACGACCTCGTGGTGCGGCAGGTGGCGGGCAAACTCCTGCGGCGCAACCTCACCGCGCCCCTGCCCCTCCGGGTCATCGGCGGGACCATCGACGACATCCCCGAGGACCGGCGGCGCACCCTACCCCAGGAACGAGACCCCACCCCCCACAACGGCTTTGCCAAGACCCTGTTCGCGGGCGACCTCCTCGCCGCCCGCCTCGGGGTGCTCGCCTTGCCGCACGAAGAGCGCGAGAAGGAGCTCCTGCGCATCGGCGAGCGCCTCTCTCTGCGCGGCCCCGAGCTCGACGCGCTCCACCGAGAGGCCCTGGCCGCGCAGGCGGAGGAGGCCGCGCAGCAGGCGCTCGCCGACCTCGACGCCATGACCCTCACGATCATCGACGGCGACTTCGACCGCGAGACCATTGCCCGCGACAATCTCCACTTCGCCAGCTACTCGCTGCCTTCCGAGAAGAACGACCCCCGCCGCTACGACGCCGTCCGGCGCGGTCCGGCCCCCCGTCGCCTTCCAGGCGTCCGCTACGAGAGCGAGGCGCCGCCCGCCCCGGCGGCCGAGGGAGCGCCGCCGGCGCCCACGGCCACCCCCACGCCGCGGCCCCGGGCCCTCTGGATCACCCTGGGCGTGGTGCTGGGCCTCGCCGCCCTGGGCGTCTTCTTCAGCCGCAGCAGCCAGGCCTCCTGAGCGGAGCCGGGGAGGAGATCATGCACCGCCTACGCACCCTGCCGCTCGTCGGTTGCCTCCTCTGGGCCTCGGCCCTCGGCGCCGGCGCGCTCCGCGTGGCCCGCGCGCAGGACGACGCGCGCGAGGAGATCCTGCGCCTCATCGACGCCCTCGGGGGGGACACGGCCGAGGCCGCCGTCGAGGGGCTCGTGCGCGCGGGCCCCGCGGCCGCGCGGCACCTCTACGCCGAGGCGGTCGAGGGGAAGGACCTCGTCCGCCGCGGCTGGGCCATCGTCGCCCTGGCCGAGATCGGCGGCGACGAGGCCCGGCAGCACCTCGAACGACTGGAGGAGGCCCCCGGCCTGCCGAAGTTGGTCCGCACCTGGGCCCTGGCCGCGCGCGTCCGCTTGGTCGAGGGCGCCGACGGGCTGCAGCCCTTCGTGCGCCGCTGCGCGGAGTTCCCCGCCCTCGCGCGGCCCGTGGTCTTGCGGGTCACCGAGGCGGTCCGAGAGCCGCGCGAACGCCTCGAGGTCTTGCTGCGGCTGAGCCAGCAGCTCACCTCGGGCGGTCCCGTGCGCTTCCCGCGCCGGAGGGGAGGCTTCGCGCCGGCCCCGCCCTTCCCGGGCGCCGGTCGGCCGAACCCCGCCGTCTCGCGCGCCATCCTTGCGCAAGGCGCCGGCCCCCTCACCGAAGTGCTCCTGCGGGGCTCGGACAACGACGTGCGGCGCCAGGCCGCGGCCTACCTGGCCACGCTCGCGGGCCGCGAGGGCCCCGAGCGCGTGGCCAAGTTGGTCGCGGAGCTGCTCGTCTGCGACCCGGGCGCGACCGCGCCCCCCTGGGAGGGAGGGGCCCTGTTCCTGCCCCTGCTGCGCCCCTGGCCTGCGAAGGAAGCCGCCGAACTCACTCATCACCTCGTCTCCTGGCGCCTGTGGGCCGAGCGTCGCCGCCGCAACGACGTCGTAGGACAACTCCAGAACAACCTGCAAAGCATCGGCCTCGTCCAGGTCACCCGCTTCCAGCCGCCCGGCGGACCGGCCCGCCGCTGGCTGGAGGCCTACGGGCGCGCCCGCGGCCCGAAGGCCCTCGCCCGCCTCCTCCGCGAGCAAAAGGCCCTCGGCGAGTACGAAGACCTGCTGCGGGGAGGCAGGCGCCGCTGAGCGTGGAGGGCGCCGGCCTCAGCCCGCCGCCCGGACCCCGGCCTCCAACTCGTCGAGGGCGCGCGCGCCCTCGCGGTCGGGGTCTCGGTCCACGACGAACAGGTACTCGGTGTTGCGCAGGCGACCGACGCGCCCGACCTTCCGCCCCTGCGGGTCGTGGATGCCGATCTGGGCGCCCACGTAGCGCTTGTGCCCGCGCGCCAAGGTCACGACCCGCGCGCCGCCGTCGGCCGCGAGCATCTCCTCGAGCTCGGCGCGGGAGAGGAAGCCCTCGTCGTTGAAGGAAACGAGCAGGTAGCGGGCGCGCAGCGCCGAAAGCAGCTCCCGCAGGGCGGCCGCGGCCCGGCGCTTCGAATTGAAGGGGCTGCGGCGCTCCCGCACATCGACGCGCTTGCAGGCAACCCCGTAGACCTCGGGGGCGTCCCAGCGGACGAGGGTCTCCCACACGTGGTAGTTGCCGAGGTAGGAGTGCTGGTTGTAGGGAGGGTCGAGGTAGACCAGGTCGCCCTGGAGGCGCCTCGCCGCCTCCAGGGCGTCGAGGCCCAAGGCCCGCCCCTTGCCGTGGCGCGCGCGCGGCAAGAGCCGCGGAAGGCGCAGCTCCAGGGGGTTGTAGGAGCGACGCGCCCAGCGCTTGAGGTAGGCCATCTGCACGCCGGCGGTCGAGTCCACCCGATCGGCGGCCTCCATGAGCGAGACCAAGAGCACCGCCTCGAGCACCGGGGGAAGCCCGCGAGCGGCGATGGCCGCGCGGATCGCGTCCACCCGAGCCCCGTTCGCGGGCTGGACGAAGCGCGAGCGCACGCAGAAGGTCTCCGTGAAGTAGCCCGGGCGGCCGGGGAGGGCGTTGAGTTCGCGGATCAGCTCGGCGGCCTCGGCGGCGACCTCTTCCCGGTCGGCCTCCACGTAGCAGCGCGCGAGCACTTCGGCGTAGGCGTTGTGGTCGTTGGCGAGCACCCGGTAGCCGGCGGCCTTGAGGGCGTGCCCGACCCGAGAGGTCCCCGAGAACAGGTCCACCACCGTCCGCACCCCGGGGAGGCGCTCCACCACCTCGAGGATGAAGGGGAGGAGGACGCGCTTGGACCCTAGGTACTTGATCACGCCCCCTCCGCGCGGCGGGCTCCCGGCCCTCCCCTGCGCCAAGCTAGCCGGAGGGACCGACGCCGGCAGGCGCAGCGCTTGGCGCCGAGCGCGCGCGCGGCCCTGGCTGCGCGTAGAATCCGCCTGGCAAGACGACCCGAGGCAAGTCCGTGAGCGAATTCCGTCGTTTCCAGGGGACCGCGCGCTACCTCACCAGCGAGGGGCTCGAGGCCGCCGTCAACTGCGCCCTGGCCCTCGAGCGCCCGCTGCTCGTCAAGGGCGAGCCCGGGACCGGCAAGACCCTCCTCGCCGAGGCCATCGCCGAGGCCCTCGGCCTCGAGCTGATCCGCTGGCACGTCAAGAGCACCACCCGCGCCCAGGACGGCCTCTACGTCTACGACACGGTGCAGCGTCTCTACGACTCGCGCTTCGGCGACGGCGACGTGACCGACATCGCCCGCTACATCCGCATGGGCCCGCTCGGGGAGGCCTTCCGCTCTCCCGAGCGGGTGGTTCTCCTCATCGACGAGATCGACAAGGCGGACATCGAGTTCCCCAACGACCTGCTCAACGAGCTGGACCGAATGCGCTTCCACGTCCTGGAGACGGGCGAGGAGGTGGTGGCCCGGCACCGGCCGGTGCTGGTGCTCACCAGCAACAACGAGAAGGAGCTCCCCGATGCCTTCCTGCGCCGCTGCGTGTTCCACTTCATCGACTTCCCCGAGCCGGAGCTCATGCGGCGGATCGTCGCCGTGCATCATCCCCAGCTCGACGAGACCCTCCTCGCGCAGGCCCTCGAAGCCTTCTACGCCCTGCGCGGCATGACCCGCCTGCGCAAGCGGCCCAGCACCAGCGAACTCATCGACTGGCTGGCGGTGCTCCGCTCGGCGGGCATCACCGAGGTCCTCCTCGACAAGGACCTCCCCTTCGTGGGCGCCCTGCTGAAGAAGGAGCAGGACCTCACCGCCTTCCGTGAGTTCTTCGCCAAATCCGGCGGCTCCCGCTGGCGCCCCGGCCTGCGCTGAGCCGCGGGCGCGCGGACCGCGCCCGGACGCCGCGGGCCGCCTCTCGGGGCCGCCTCAGCGCAAGCGGCGCCAGAGGTCGCTCGGCCAGACCCCCAGCGGCCGAGCCGAGGGCGCGAACTCGCGCTCGAAGCGGTAGGGGGTCCCGGAGGGCGCGGCCAAGAGGCGACGCACCGCCTCCAGCCCCTCGCGCCCCGCGGCCTCCGCCCCCATGACCTTGCCTGCGAAGAAGGTCAGGCTGCCGCGCCCCTCCAGGCAGAGCGTGCCCGTGCGGCGCTCGACCTCGAGGCTGCCCAGGAGTTCTTCGAGCTCCGATGCGCCATCGAGAACACCCTGCAGCTCGGGACCTTCGTCGGTAAAGAGCGAGAAGCGCTCGCCGGTCGCGTCGCCCAGGAGGGCTTCGCCCGGCACGAGCTCGAGGGAGAGTTCCACGTCGCCGAGGCGCAATCGCCAAGGCCCCTCGCCGCGGAGGACGAGCGAGGGGGCGAGGCGCTCGCCGTCGAGCCAGGAGCCGTTGCGGCTCCCTTCGTCGCGGAGCTCCGGACGCTCCTGGGTGCGCGCCCACGTGACGCGCAGGTGAAAGGTCGAGACGGTCGCGTGCTCGAGCGCCAGCCCGTTGCCCGGGTGGCGCCCGATCCGGAACACGCCGCCGCGGGGGAAGCGGGCGACTTCTTCGCCCTCGCGGCGCAGCACCAGCGCGGGCTCCGGTGGGTTCATCGGCTCCGACCCTTCCCTCGGGTCAGGTGCTCGATGGCCTCGCCGAGGCCGTCGAGGGTCAGGGGAAACATGGGGAAGATCTCCCCGATGGTCTCGATGGTGTTGCCCCTCCAGAAGCGCGGCGGCTCGGGGTTGAGCCAGACGGCGCGGTCGAAGTGCTCGGCCAGGAGCTGCAACCAGGAGATCCCCTCGCGCCCTCGGTCGTCGCCGAGGTCGGGCGAGCCGCCGTGCTGCAAGAGCTCGTAGGGGGCCATGAGCGCGTCGCCGACGATGATGAGCTTGTAATGCCGCCCGCACTGGGCGAGCACGTCGCGGACGCGGACCCGCTCGCGGAAGCCCTCGCCGGCGGCGAGGTGCCCGTAGATGCAATTGTGGAAGGTGTAGCAGCGCAGCTCCTTGAAGTGGGTGGCCTTGCTCGCAGCGCTGAACAAACGCGAGACGAGGTGCGCGTAGGGGTCCATGCTCCCGCCCACGTCCATGAGCAGGAGCACGCGGGTGTTCGGGCGGCGAGGCGGGCGCAGGACCAGCTCGAGCTCGCCCGCGTTGCGCGCGGTGGCGTCGATGCTCGCGTCGAGGTCCAGTTCCGCCTCTCCCTCGCGCCCGAAGGCGCGCAGCTTGCGCAGCGCGACGCCCATTGAACGGACGTCGAGGGCCAAGTCGCTGCGGTAGGGCCGGTAGGCGCGCGCGTCGGCCGTCTTGAGGGCCCGACGCCCGCCTCCCCGGCCGCCGATGCGGTAGCCGGCGCGCGGATGCCCCCCGTGGCCGAAGGGAGAAGTGCCCCCGGTGCCGATCCAGCGGCTGCCTCCGTCGTGACGCTCGCGCTGCTCCTCGAGCAGGGCCTGGAACATGCGCTCGAGCTCCTCGGGCGGGAGGTCCTCGAGGAGGGCCTCCTCCTCG
>RFHU01000472.1 GCA_003695705.1 Planctomycetota bacterium | reverse complement strand
GCGCCAGGAAGCCTCGCGCGCAGGCCGCGCGGCCTGAGCTTCGGCAAGGAGCAGGTCGCCGGGCCCGCGCCGACGATCCGGGGCGCGCGCGCGGCCGCGCGCGCCCAGGCCCGCGAACGGCTCTGCGAAGTCCGCCAAGAAACCGCGCGCTCGGGTGCGCGGCCCAGGTCCGGGGGCGACCCCGACCGCAAGTACCCGGGCGGCCCGAGGGGCGCAGGGGGAAGTCGCAGACTCCCTCGTCGAGACCTTCGAGGAGCGCCTGGGATCCGCGCGACCTGAGGGGCGCAGGGACGCGCGAGGAGTGCCGCCGGGGGGCTGGCGCGTGGCGCGGGGAGCATCCTTTGCTCATGCGTGCGGAGCCTGGGGACGGTATAAGGGACGGAGTTCCATGAAGGCTCCCAAGCGCGCTCCCTTCTCCGCGGCGACTTCGGGCGAGGCGCTCTACGTGCGCCTGCGCGGCCTCGGCAGCATGCACAACGCCCCCACGCTCGAGGCCTTCGCAGACCGCGCCCTCGAGAACGGGGTCTGCCAACTCGTGTTCGACTTTCAGCGCTGCACGGGCGTGGACAGCACCTTCATGGGGTTGCTGCTCGACTTGAGCAACCGCCTGCGCGAACGGGCCAAGGGGCGCCCCCTCGCGGGCGTGGTGCTCATCAACGTCGACGAGCACGCCCTCAAGCAGCTCTCCTCGGTCGGCGTGGACGCCTTCGTCACCATCAAGCCGGGGAGGACGCCCATTCCCCCGGGCCTCAAGCTCATCGAGGTCGACTCGGTGGAGGCCTCCACCGAAGAGCGCCTGAAGCTCATGGTGCGGGTGCACAAGGAATTGGTGGCCAGCGACGCGCGCAACAAGGCCAAGTTCGGCGCCTTCCTCGAGGGGATCATCGCCGAGTTGAATTCCTGAGCTTCGCCGCGCCGCGCCCCGCGACGGGGCACGCCGGCGGGGGCGCGAGGTTCCCGTGCCCGAGCCGTCCGCACACAGGTGTCCCTACTGCCACGAGGACGTCGCGGCCCGAGCCGCGGACCGCGCGACCTGCCTCCTGTGCGGCGCCGACCATCACGCCGAGTGCTTCGCGGAAAACCGAGGCTGCGCGGCCACCGCCTGCCGGCATCCCCAGGCTTCGCTCTGGGGGCGTGCCTTGGATCACGAGGCCGTCGGGGCCCTCGCCGCCCAGCCCGGTGCGCTCGAGCGAGCGCGGGCGAGCGCCCTCGGCGGGCAGGGTCTCTTCGCGCGGTGGGTCGCGGCCCTTGGCCTCGCCTTGGGCGGGGCCTTGCTGTTCGTGGCCATCGCCAGCGCGCTGAGCGAGCGGCCCCAGATCCTGCTCGACGCCGCCTTGGCGGGCGCCTGCGTCGGGTTGGGCCTCTCGGCCTTCCTCTTCCGACGACAAGCCGAAGAGGACCTCCCCCTGCGCGCTCCCCGCGAGCCCGAGTTGCACTTCGATCCCATCTTCGGCACCTGGACTCGGCGCTTCCTCCCCGGCCTCCCCCCCAGCGGGCCGGGCGACGAGCTCGCCCGGAGCGTGGGGCGCGCCGCTCCGCCGAACCATCCCCTCCCCGGCGGTGAGGGCCCTACGGCCTGCCCCGACTGCAGTGGCTCCCTCGAGCCGGAGGAGCCGCTCGCCTTTTGCTACCACTGCGGCGGCTCCCTGGTCGACCCGCAGGGCCGCTGGCGGAAGGTGGTCGCGTGACCCCTTCGCTCGCGCCCTTTCGCACCGCGCCCGTCGCCCGCCAGAAGGTGTGGGCGGGCGGGCGCCTCTCGACCCTGGGCTTCGGCGCCGGGCTTCCTCCCTCCACCGGCGAGCTGTGGCTCGTCTCCGACCTCGCCGTCGCGCCGAGCCCCATCGCCAGCGGGCCCCACGCAGGCGCCGACTTGCGCCAGCTCGTGGCCGCCCAGCCCGAAGCCCTCCTCGGCGAATGCTTCGCGGGCCCCGACGAGGCCGCGTCCTTCCCCTTGCTCGTCAAGATCCTCGACATCGGAGCGCCCCTCTCGGTGCAGGTGCATCCGGACGCCTGCGTCGCCCGCGCGCTCGGCGACGGCGACCGCGGCAAGTGCGAAGCCTGGCTGGTGCTCGAGCGGGCGCCCGGCGGGGCCGCCCTCGTGGGTCTCCGCGCGGGCGTGTCCCCCGACGCGGTTCCGTCCCTTGCCGCCGCAGGCACCCTCGCCGACGCGCTGGAGCGGCTGGAGCCCGAGCCGGGGGAGGGCATCGAGATCGCGCCCGGCACCCTGCACACCGCCGAAGGACTCGTCGTCCTCGAGGTGCAGGAGCCCAGCGACGTGACCTATCGGGTCTACGACTACGGGCGCCGAAGGGGCCCGCTGCACCTCGCCCAGGCAGCCCGCTGCCTGGAGCAGGCCCCCGCTCCCCCCGCCCGCACCGGTGCATGGGCGCCGGGGGCGCGCGAACTCGCGCCGAGGGCCCCCTTCTCGTTCCGGGCGGTGGAACTCCGTGCCGGGGAGTCCCTCTCGCCTCCCGAGGGCGCCGTGCCGCGGGTGCTCGTGGTCCTCTCGGGGCGCGTGGCCGTGGGCCCGCTCGAGCTCGGTCCGGGGGAAGTCGCGGTCTTGCCGGCGACGTGGCGCGGTGCGGACGACGGTCAAGCCCGCGTCAATTCGCGCCTTGGTCACGCGTTCCCAAGGGCTTAGCCTTCGGTTGGCGTTTGCCCTTCCCTCCCTGCCCCCGTATGATCGAGCCTCGTTGGGGACGCAGAGGAGCTCGATGGCGAAACGACGGTCCGCGCGCCGCCCGGGTCCGGCATTGGACGAAGACATGGACGAGGACGAGTTCGCCTGGCAGTCCCCCCCCAAGAAGAAGAAGAAGAAGAAAAGCGCCACGGGGCGGAAGAAGCGCTCCAAGACCGCCACCGGGTCGACCCGGCGCAGCAGCGGCAAGACCACCACGCGTTCCAAGCGCCGCTCCTCCACCTCCAAAACGAGCGCCGCCGGTCCCAAGGGCAGCGCCCGCCGCAAGGGAGACCGGCTCTCCGAATCGACCCGCAAGAAGAAGCCCGCCGCCTCTCAGCGAGGAAGCGGACGACGCCGTCGCCCCTCCGAGGACGACGACCTCGGCGGGTCGGGGCGCCGGCGGAGCCGCTCGGGTCGCCCGCCCATGCCGCGCAAGAAGCAGGGGGCGAACCCGGTCGTCCTCGTGTCCATCCTCACCGGGACCCTCCTCTTGTGCGCGATCATCTACTTCGCCCTCAACTCGGGCCCGACCAAGATCGTCGAGGACCAGCCCGCCGTCCTCCAGCAGGCCGACGACGTGGCCGCCGAGGGAATGGAGGCCTTCCGTCGTTGGAACCGCGCCAAGAGGGAAGGAAACGCGCAGCAGGAACTGGCGGCCTGGCGGGAGGCGCACAGCAAGCTGACCCAGGCGGTCGACCTCTACAACTCGGTCCTCGACAAGTACCGGGGAACGGACGACCAACTGCCGCCCGAGTACGAAGGCTACGAGGAACCCCTCTCGCAGATCTCCCAGTACCTCGTCGACCTCGAGAAGGGCGCCCGCACCGACCACTGAGGGCGAAGCCCGTTCGTCGGGCGGAGGCTGGCCGCCGCTCGACGGAGCGACGGCACGTGCGCGCGCAGTGGCTCGGTGGGCTTGCGGACGCGCGCGTTCCACCCGCGAGGGGGACGCCGCCGGCAGGTCCCCGCGCTGCCCGGCAGCGAGTCGAGCGGTGAGGGCGCGCGGCCCTCGGATCCCCGACGCCCTCCGCTGCCTGCCCGAGGCGACGGCGCGCCCGACGAGGGCCTGGCGGGCGGTCGGTCGTCCGGCGGGCGGCTCGGGCCGCGCGGCGCTTTCCCTCCGCCCTTCGCTGCGCTAGCCTGCACCCGGTGAGCCCCACCTCCGACCTCTTCCGCCGCCTCCCCGCCGTGGACGCCCTCCTCGGCGAGGAGCCCTTCGCTCCCCTGAGGGAGCGCTACGGCCGGCCTCTCCTCCTCCAGGCGATCCGCAGCGACCTCGACGCCTTGCGGGAGGCCATCGCGCGCGGCGCCGTCGAGGACCTCGACGAGCGCCTGCGCCCCGAAGCCTGCGCCGAGCGCGTGGCGCGCGCCCTCGCCGAGGCAACGCGCCCGGCCTACGCGCGGGTCCTCAACGCGACGGGGGTCATCCTGCACACCGGCCTCGGTCGCGCCCCCATCGC
>RFHU01000471.1 GCA_003695705.1 Planctomycetota bacterium | reverse complement strand
CCTCCCCGCTCCCCCTGCCGCGCATGCGCGCCCCGAGAAAGCTCGCCCCGAGACTCCCTTGGGAAGCGGCCCCCTCGGAACGCCCCGAGACCCCGCCGCCCTCGCCCTTCGCGTGCGCTCTCCCGCACCCCCTGCGCCTCACCCCCAGGCCCACCGCGGCGGGCTCTTGGGGGCGGTGAACGCGGCCTCAGCGCAGCGCCCTCGCGACTCTGGCGCGCACCCTCCTCGGGCGGCCTCCTGGGACGGACAGCGGAACTCCCTCCTGCCATGATCTCCCCCATGAACGAGCAAAAGGAACTGACCTGGCTGCGGCGGCTGCGTAGACTCAGCGAGCGGCTCAGCCAAACGCGGGAGGTCGAGCGCCTCCTCCCCAAGATTCTCGAGACCGCCATCGAACTGACCGACGCGGAGCGAGGTTTCCTCGTCCGCTTCGGGCGCCGCGGACCGCGCGACCTGCGCGTGGAGGTGGCGCTGGGCTTCGACGGCGAGGCCCTCCGCGGCGCGACCGGCAAGGTCTCGCGGACCATCGTGCAGCGCGTGGTGCAGAGCGGGCGTGCGGTGGTCACTTCCCGAGAAGAGGACGCCGACCTCCTCGACGCGAGCAGCGTGCAGGCGCGGCGCGTGCGTTCGGTGGCCTGCGTCCCCATGCGCCTGCGCGGCAAGCTCGAGGGCGTGCTCTACCTCGACCACCGCTTCGAACACCAGGCCTTCGACGAACACGACCTGCCCTGCCTGGAGGCCTTCGCCGACCAAGCCATGCTCGCCCTGGAGACCGCCGAGTTGCACCGAGCCGCGGGCTCGGTGAACGCTGCCTTGCGCACCACCCTCGCCGAGTTGTCGACCCTGGAAGCCCCGACCGCGGCGCCCAGCGACCGCCTTCCCGACCCGGGAGAAGTCCCTCGCTTCGGTAGCCTCGTCGGCGCCAGCGCAGCCGCTCAGCAACTCTACGAAGCCATCGAGCGCTGCGCCCGCTCCAGCCGCCCCGCCCACATCGTGGGCGAGGCGGGCGCGGGGAAGGCCCTCGTCGCGCGCGAAATCCACATGCGCAGCACCCGCTCCCACCGTGCCTTCGTCGTCCAAAGCTGCTCGGGCATCGACCCGCGCGAGCTCGACGCCCTCCTCTTCGGACGCACCACGCTCGCCTTCACGCAACAAGAAGGAGCCTTCGAACGAGCCGGCTCGGGGACGCTCTACCTGCGCGACGTCGACGCCCTCGACCGCAGCCTCCAACGGAAGCTCCTCGACGTCGTCGTGCACGGGACGACCGCCCCGGTGGGCAACGGCCCACCCCGACTCGTCGACTGCCGCCTGATCGTCTCCTTCTCGCGCGCCCCCGAAGAGTTGGCGCAAGAGGGCACGTTCCGCGAGGACCTCATCCACCTCCTCGACGTGCAGCGCGTCGAGATCCCCCCGCTGCGCGACCGCGCGGAGGACATCCCCGCACTCCTCTCGTCCTTCCTCGCCGAGGTCCCCGGGCCCATCGAACTCGATCCGGGCACCATGGACGCCCTGGTCGACTACGGCTGGCCGGGAAACGTCCGGGAGCTGAAGAACCTCGCCGAACGGGTCATCGCCGGAGGCAGCGCCCGCCTCAGTGCCCGAGACCTCCCTCGCTCCGCGAGCACGCAGCCCCGGGTGCGCCCCCTCGAGGAAGTTCGCCGCGAGCTCATCGTGCGCGCCCTCGAAGAGTCCAAAGGGAAGAAATCCGCCGCGGCCCGCAAACTGGGCATTCCTCGCTCGTCGCTCTACCGCCTGCTGGAGCGCTACGGCATCTCCTGACGGCGGGCGCGCACGGAGGCCCGCCTCCGCCCCCCAAGGGCTCGCGTCGCACGATCCGAAGCGGAGTCCGGCCGGGCACGCCGCGGCGAGTCCGGGCCGAACCGCTCCAGCAAGCGATAAGGGCCCTGCTCCCAGCCCGACCGCGCGCAGTGTCCGAGGAGCCCCGTAGGACTCGGACACGGTCAGCCTCCCCGACCCGATCCCGCGGCGGCGCCCGGAAAGCGCGCGAGTTTGGCGAACCAACCCTTGGGGCCAGAGCAAACGAGCACGACGACATCCGGATCGTCGGGCCAGGGAGCAAGGCCCTCCACGCCTCCGTTCGGGACCACGAGGCGCAGGCTGCGTTCGACCCGTGCCGCGGGCCAGCGCACGTCGTACAAGCCTTGCTCCCCGAGCAAGAGGAGGCGACCCGGCGAGGGGACACCCAACGCGCGAACGGTCTCCCCGCCCGGAAGACCCGCGACGCGAACCACCGGCTTGCGGGTGCCCTCGGTGGCGTCGAAGGCCGCCACGCGGCCGTCCTGTGTGGCCACGAGCCACTGCGCCCCATCCGGCTCGAAGGCCACCCCGACGCCCCCTTCGATGGGACGGTCGGAGAGCGGCTCCTCCTCGAGGGGGTCCCAGAGCAGGAGGCGGGACGAGGTCCAGGCCTTGCCCGCGGGCTCGGCCTCGGACGCGTCGACCAACACCGCCACAAGATCCTGAGGACCCGTGGCGAGAGCCCGGGGAGCCGCGGGCAGGTCGAACCGCCGCGCCCGCGCCGAGCCGTCCAGAGCCCGGAACCAGAGTTCGGGGCCCCCGGCGCCCACCAGCCAGCGCCCGTCGGGAGTCGCGAGAAGGCGCAGGGGAACCGCAGGGCAACCGGCGACCTTCTCGGGTTCCTCGCCGACGAGATCGGCGAGCGGGAGCCTGTGGACGACGGCGAACCCGTCGACGAGGAACAGATGCCGCGCCCCACTCGCCCAGCAACGAGCACCTTCGAAGCGCCGTAGCCGACGCGCCTCCGTTCGCTGGTTGGCGACCGCCCAGAGGCTCACCCCGCCAGGGACCTCGAGCGCGAGCACGGGCTCGCCGGCGGGCGGGCGCAGGAAGCCCACCCGTCCGCCGTTGCGGAGCCGACGCCCCTCGTCCAGGAGCCAGCGATCGCCGTGCGGGTCGCGAGCCGCCTCCGGAGAGGCCCACCCTCCTTCCCCGCCGCGGGCGGCGGCGGGCTGCGGCTCCCCCCGCCGTGGGCGCGGCGAGGGGGTCGCAGACGGCGCCGGAGGGGCGAGCACGCCGGCGAGGACCCCCCCGGTCGTCGCCAAGGCGAAGCCCAACGCAGCGCCCAAGGCCACCACCCCCCAGCGCCGACGCCGAGCACGCAGCAAGGCCTCGGCCGAGTTCCCGAGGAGGAAGCGCCGCAGGTCCTCGGCCAAGGCCTCCGCGTGGGGGTACCGCTGCGTGGGCCGGACCGCGAGGGCGCGCGCGCAAATGGACTCCAAGGCTTCGGGCAAGGTCGGGTCGAGCTGCCGCAGCGGCTCGTAATCCCCTTTGCAGATCTTCGCCATGACCTGCACGGCGCCGTCGCCCCGGAAGGGCAAGGTCCCGGTGAGCGCCCAATAGAGGATCACCCCCAAGGCCCACACGTCCGTGTGCGGGCCCTGCCCTCTCCGGTCGCGTTCCGTGGAGATCTGCTCCGGAGCCATGTGCGTGAGGGTGCCCACGCTCGCGCCCGTCTGGGTCAGGCGCTCGAGGCCGAGCACCGTCGCGAGGCCGAAGTCGGCCACCTTGACCTTCCCCTCCGGCGTCACCAGGACGTTCCCTGGCTTGAGGTCGCGGTGAATGACGCCCCGCCGGTGGGCGTGCCCCACCGCCGCCGCCACTTCCACCAGCAGCTCGAGGCGCCCGCGCAGGTCGAGTTCCTCGAAGGCTTCTCCGAGGTGCACGGCGCCTTCGACCAGTTCGCAGACGAGGTAGGCGTGCTCCTCGGCCTCTCCCAGCGAGTGCACTTTCACGATTCCCGGGTGGTCGAGCTGCGCGGCGAGCTCTCCTTCGCGCTGCACTCGCCGCGCGGCGCTCGACCCGGAGCGCGTGCTCGAGAGCTTGAGCGCGAACTCGGCGCCGATTTGCCGGTCCCGGACCCGAAAGACGACGCCCATGCCTCCGCGGCCGAGCTCTTCGAGGACCTCGTAGCGGCCGTCGACCACACTCCCCGGCCCGATTCCGCCCAGCGTCCGGCGGGGAGACGCAATGCGGAGCGAGGAGAGGTGCCACTCGAAGCCCTCCCCGCCCGTTGCCTCCGCCGTCGAGACCTCCTCTGCCACGAGCCCTCCGCACCGAAACTAGCAGTTTCGGGAGCGCTTCCGGGGCCGCGCGGTCGCCCCTCGACAACTCCCTGCAGCCGTCTCCTGCGCCCTCCCCCGGCTCGGACCCCGTGGGCGCCTAGCCCCCGGAGCCGTGGTTTTCGAAGCCCTTGCGTTCCCCGAAGCGAGACCCTCGGGAGCGTCCCCCTGCGGACGACGGACCCCGACGCCACGCCCCCTAGCAGCCCGTTGAAGAAGCCCTGACTTCGTTGCTCGTCGGTCACAACCAGAAGGTTGCTGGACCTCCTCGCGCCTCGCCAGAACTTCTTCAACGGGCTGCTGGACGCCCGGCGCGGCAAGTCCCCGAGCGCGCGAAGCGCCCCCTCGGCCCCTCGATTGCGTCGACCGATCTCCGTCGGTCTCGG
>RFHU01000051.1 GCA_003695705.1 Planctomycetota bacterium | reverse complement strand
CCTGCGCGCGCACCTGCGCGCGCAGGCGCGCGAGGTCGGCGGTCAGATCGAGGTTGGGGGCGAGGCGCTTGGCGCGGATCAGGTCGCGCAGGGCCTCCGCCGGGCGGTCCCGGCGCTCTCGCGCCGCGGCACGCGCTCGGTAGAGGTTGGCGCGCAGGCTGGCGTCGAGGGAGCGGGCGAGTTCGGGGACGTCGGCCAGTCGCCCCTCCCGGGCGGCGAGGAGCGCGCACGCCAGGGTCAGCAGCGGGTAGCGCTGGCGGCCGGGGCCGCGGCGGGCTTCGAGGTGCTCGTAGAACACTTCGACCAGTGCGCGGCGGACCGCGAGGTCTTCGTGCGCGAAGAGTTCCGCGGCGCGCCCCAGGATCGCGAGGGAGGTTCGCGGCGCACGCAGGTCCTCGAGCAGGCGGGCGCGCTGCGCGGCCGAAGGGGCCTCTCCGAGGCGCGCGAGCAGAAGCATCCATTCGAGCCGGCGCGCGCAGCGCAACTCGACCGGTCCGGTGCCTTCGTCGCCTGCCGCGCGCAGCGCCTCGCGAGCACGCGCCCGCAGGGGGGCGGCGGCGGGCGGCGGCGCGCCGGCGAGCCCGGCGAAGCGAACGCAGGCCTCGCGGGGCGCTTTCCCGGCGTCGATGTCCTCGGCGGCGAGCGCGCAGGCGACTTCCCAGCGGAGCGCGCTCGGAGGCTCGCTGGCGCGCGCGAGGGCGTCGGCGGCGGCCGCCGCGTAGCCCACGGCGAGGAGGGCGCGCACGCGGAGGGCCTGCTCGCGTGGGGCCAGGGATCCTCCGGTGGCCTGGAGCTCTCCGAGGTCGGCCAGGGCGACGCGGGCCTGCTCCTCGTCTTCGAGGGCGCAGGAGCGCGCGCGCCAGAGGCGCAGTTCGCGGCGGCGTACCCCGCGTTCGAGGGCCAGGCTGAGGTCGTCGAAGGCGCCCGGAGCGGGTCCCTCGGGTCGGGTCGCCGCGAGCCCTCCCCGGAGCGCGGCCCGCGACGGCGGATGCCCGCGCACCTCGGGCCGTCGGAGCACGGCCTCGGCGCCGGCCCGATCCCCGCGCGCGAGGGCGCAGAGCCCCTCGAGGAGGAGGAGCCGGCGGCGGGCGCGCTCGACGTCCAGTGCGGGGTCTTCGGCCGCGAGCGACTCGAGGCGCTCGCGCCATGCCCTCAGCGCGGGCGCGTCTTCGGCCACGGGGCGGGGCGAGGCAAGGGCGTCTGCGAGCTCGCGCTCGAGCCAGGCGAGGCGCGCGGCGCGGGACTTCTGCAGCAGGTCTCGGTGGAAGGACCAGGTGGCCAGGGGCACGACGAGGAGCAGGGGCGCGAGGAGCAGGAACGCGATCCTCGGCCCGCGGCGAGCACCGGTCCGAGGGCGAGGAGCGGTCGGAGCGGCGCAGAGGCCCGACGCTGGGGCTTCGTCGGACGGGGGACCCTGCGTGGCCGCGGTCGCGGTCGAACTCGTCGGGGGCCAAGGGCCCTCGGGTTCGCCGGGGGCCGTCGCGGGCGCCTTCGCTTCCGCGTCGGTCCCCGGCGCGGACCGGGTGGAGCTGGCTTCCCTCGACGGGGCGGGTTCCGCCGTAGGGGCTTCGGCGAGCAGGCTCGCGAAGGTTCCGGAGTCGAGGTCTTCTCCCTCGCGCACCCAGGAGGGGAGCTCGCCTTCGTCGCGGACGCGGCTGGCGTCGAGGAGGATGCGGGTCAGCGGCAGGGGTTCGCCGCCGCCGCTCATGGGACGGCGCGAGAAGGTGAAGCGCCCCGCCTCGAGCAGGACCAGCCCCACGACCGCCTCGGCCCCCTGGCGACCGGCGAACTCCGCCCGGACCAGCTTGCCGGAGACGAAGGAGAGTTCGCCGCGGCGTCCCTTGCGGTCGACCACCTGCAGCACGCCGGTCCACTCGTTGAACTCGACGGCTTGCAGCAGCTCCGCGGCGGAGACTTCGCGCAGGTCGCCTTCGAGGACCTTCCCCTGGGCGCCCTTGGCGTGTTCGCTGCGGGCGCTGGCTTCCTGCTCGCTGAGGACATCGAGCACGTAGGGGCCGATGCGCAGCCGGTCGCCCGCGCGGACCTGCGCGCTCGCCACGCGCTGATCGCCCAGGTAGGTGCCGTTGGACGAGCCCTCGTCGGTCAGTGTGATGGCTCCTCGGTGCACCTTGAGGACCGCGTGGGCGCGGGAGACCTCGCTGTGGGGGAGGACGACGTCGCACTCGGCGCCGCGGCCGATGCTCACCCGCGGCCGCGGGCCGAGGGGCAAGGGAGGTAGGGGTGGGCAGGAGAGCCAGGCGATGACGCCGTCGGCAGCCACTGGGTCCAGCGAGCTGGAGGGGGCGGGCAGTTCGAGTTCGTCCGCGACGCCGGCTCCTTGCAGGGCGCGTGCGGCCCGTGCGGCCGCCAGCGCTCGGCGCGCCACGTTGCGCGAGACCCGACGCGTCTCCTGCGCGAAGGGAAGTTCGCACTGGCAGTAGGCGCAGCGCACGGCGTCGGGAGGGTTGCGGAACTGACACTCCGGGCAGGGGAGCGCGCTGGCGGGGTCGGCCACGCGCGGAGGTTACCGCAGCGCCGCGCTCTCGCCAGTCGGGGCGCCGGAGAAGGCTTCCGGGTGCCGGGGCTCGGGGGTGCTGGGCTTGGAGCCTCCTGCGGGAGGTCGGCCGGGGTCGCGCGCGGTCGCCGTCAGCGCGCCGCGCCCGGCCGGTTCGTGCTCCGGCCGCGCAGTGCACCGAGGGATCCCAAGATCCCCAGCAGAAGCAGTGTGGCCAGGCCGGGGTGGGTCGAGGACGCGCCGCTGGACGCGAGCGCGCACCCTCCCCCGCCGGACGAGCCGCCGCTGGGGGCGGCGTCCACCAGCGTTCCGAAGGCGCCCAGGTTCGCCCTCCCGCCGTTGGGGCTCGGCTCGTCGCCGACGGACTCGTCGGGGTCCGCGGCGTCCACGCTCGCCGAGCCGGCCGCGATCCGGTAGTCCCCCAGGTCGGCGTCGCGGAAGGTCGGATGCACGGCGCGGTCCGTGTCTCCCGGAGCGGCGCCGAGCCAGTTCCGCTCCTCGCTGTCGCAAACCGAGACGTAGCGCGTCGTAAGCGCCGCGCCGGGGGAGCGCTCGATCCCGATGCGGTTTCGGCAGAAGAGAGAATCGCCCAGTTGAAGTTGCCCGGCGACGAAGACTCCCCGCCGCTTGGCTCCGACCACCGTGAGGTGCTCGGCGATCGCCTCGGCACCGGCCTCCACCGAGAGCCCCGTGTCGAGGTCGTAGAAGACCACGTTCCTCAGTTCGAGGCGCGCTCCCGCCGGGACGGCCACCCCGCGCGTCCCGGAAAAGACCGCGAGCGATTCGAGCCGCGTGGGCTCGCTCCCCGGAGCAAGGGCGAAGACGTCGTGGAGCCCGAAGCCCGCGACGCGCGTGAGGTGAGGAGATTCCCCGCGCAGGGTGACCCCGGGAGGCAGGACCGCCGGCGCGGTGACCAGGAAGCGACCGGCCGCGAGCTGGATGGTGTCGCCGGCTCGCGCGGCCGCGAGCGCGTCTTCCAGGGCGGCGTAGGCGATGCCTCCGAGGAGCACAGGGGGCTGGGCGGTGACCTCCAAGAAGACGGGCGCGCTGACGCGCCCGAGGCGGCTCACGCTGCGCAGACGGAACGCGTAACGGGTCCCGGAGCGTAGCCCTTCCACGCGCGTTCCGTTGGCCCCGCGCAGCTCGAGGTCCGCTCCGAAGTCTCCGTCGGGGAGTGCGCGCCAGGAGAGCAGGGTGGCGCGCACGAAGTCGCTGGGACTCGGGTCCCAGCTCAGGTCCACCCATTCGGCCTGGGCGAACGCGCGCGGATTGCGCGGAGGCTCGGGGACGAGGCTGACGGAGAAGGTGCGCGGGCGCGACCATGGAGAGTAGGCGCCGCTCGGGTCGCGGGCGCGCACCCGCAGGGTGTAGGTGACGTCGGAGCGTAGCGGCGGAGGACGGAGGGTCGTTTGCCCCGGCGCGGTGTTGATGGCGAACTCGTCGTCGAGCAACACTTCGCCGTCGTCGTCGAGGCGCACTTCGTAGGCGATGGCTTCGCTTGCGTCATCGGGGTCCGCCGCGGCGGTCCAGCGCAGCTCGGGAGAGGCTTCGAGGTAGATCTCCCCAGCGCTGCCCAGCGGAGAGGGAGCTTGCGGTGGACGGTTGGAGGGCAACCCCAGCGCCAGGAGGCCGCCGTCGGCACGGACTGCGTGCAGGCGCCCGTTCGCCAAGGCCAACGCGCCCTGTTCGGCCCAGCGGCCCGCCTCCCGGTGTTCGCCAACCAAGGCGCCGTCGCGGGCGGCGAAGAAACGAAGGCTCGCCTCCAAACTCGAAGCGACGCCCACCCAGGGAACGCCCCCTCGCTCGAGGGGGAGGGGAGGCGGCAGCGTGCCGAGATCCGGCACCTCGGCGTGGGTGGGGGCGTCGAGCTGCGCGAGGTCGGTGTACCAGCGCACCCTCGGTCCGGCGGGGTCGACGACGTAGAGTCGTTCGCGCGAGACGAAGCGCTCGGGGGCCCCGAAGGGAGCCTCGGCGTCGAGCAGGGCGTCGAAGCGGACCGCGCAGGCGAGCGAGCCGTCGCCGAGGAGTGCTGGGGTCGAGCTGGTCGCGGTCCAGCCGACCACGGACCAGGAGGGAGTGGGGCGGCCGGGCTCGGGCAGGTCGAGCGTCCAGTCGCCGCCCGAGCCCCCGTCGAGGGCGAGACGCTGCAGGCGCGCGCTCGCGCCGCCGGGGAGGACGAACACCGAATCGCCCTCGACGAGCACCGAGGAGAGCAGCACCCGCCCGGACGCCGCTCGCTGCCAGAGCAGCTCTCCGTTCGCGAGGCGGCGGGCTTGGTAGTTTCCGGCGTCGGTGCCGACGACGACCACGTCTTGGCTCGCGGCCGGCGAGGCGTAGGCGAGCTGCTCCAGGGTGACTTCCCAGCGGGTGCGGCCGGTTCGGAGGTCCAGGGCGACCAGCCGTCGGGAGGGAAAGCCGAGGGTCGCGACCACGGTGTCCGCCGAGACCACGGGGGCGGCGCGCGCTCCGCCTTCGAAGGCGCGTTCCCACAGGAGGGCGCCCGTCTCCAAGGCGAGGGCGAGGATGCGGCCGTCGCCCGTGGCGACCACGGCGCGCCCCGCGGCCAAGGCGGGCGTGGCGGTCGTGGGGGCGCCCCCGAGGGCCTTGCGCCAGCGCAGGGTCCCGTTGGCGGCGTCGTAGGCGCGCACCTCGCCGGAGCGGGTCGCGGCGACGAGGACGCCGTCGGCGACGGCGCAGCCCGCCGCGGCGGCGCCGCCCAAGGACGCGCGCCAGGCCGGCGCGGCGCCTTCGGGGCTTGCGGCCTCGCGGGCCTCGGGCGTGCGTCCTGGGCCGCCGCCGATCTGGGGCCAGTCCCCCGCCACCGCAGGCGCCCCCGCGAACAGCAGGACCGCGCCGAGCAGCGAGCGGATCGCCGGACCGGGGGTCCGTCGGGGCTGCGCGCGCGTCGTGCGAACCCGCGGATTGCGCAAGGGGTCGCGGTCCCCACGGCCTCGGCCGCGGGGCGGCGTGGCCGGGGCGCGGTCCTGGGGGTTGCCCCGGAACTCTCTGCGCGACGCGGCACCCTCCACACGCGCAGGGTGGCAGGTACTCCGAGCGACCGCAACCTTGAAGGCGGCTTCCGCGAGTGCCACCCTGGGGCCGAGAACCCGTGTCGCGCGCCCTTTCTCGTAGCTTGCCGCTGCTCTTGGTCCTGCTGGCTTCCCCCGCGCGGGGGCAAGTGTGGGCGCCGTCGGCCACCTTCCCCGACCGCGTGCAGGCCCTGAGCGTCGACCCCAGCGACCCCGCGCGGATCTACGCGGGGACCAAGGTCGGCGTCTACGCCACGAGCGACGGGGGAGCGACCTGGAATCCGGCCAGCTCGGGGCTCACCCAGCCCGACGTCCGCGCCCTGGCGATCGACCCGGTCGCGCCCTCGGTGCTCTACGCCGGCACCAAGAACGGCGTCTTCAAGAGCGTCGACCGGGCCGCTTCCTGGATGCCCACCGCCCCGGTCCTCGACCCCGACGTGCGGAGCCTGGCCGTCTCCCCCGCGGGGGGTTGGGTGCTCGCGGGCACCAAGAAGGGCGTTTCGCGTTCGACCGACGGGGGTGCGAGCTGGGTCCCCGCCAACGCGGGCCTGGGCAATCTGGAGGTCCGCTCCTTGGCGGCCGACCCGAACAACCCCGCTACGGTCTACGCGGGGACCAAGCAGGGGGTGTTCAAGAGCGTCGATGGCGGGCTCTCCTGGACGGCCGCGAGCAGCGGCCTGGGGGGGCGAGAGGTTCGCGCGTTGGCGGTCGGTCCGCTCGACCCCTCCCTCGTGGT
>RFHU01000470.1 GCA_003695705.1 Planctomycetota bacterium | reverse complement strand
CTTCCTGCGCGCGGGCTTCGGCTTCCTGCGCGCGGGCGGAGTCCTCGGCGCCCGCGGCCGGCGGCGCCGAAGGCGTGCTTGCCTCGCGTGCACGCTCCCGCTCCGCCCGCAGGCGGGTCGCCTCCTCTCGGGCTGCGCGCAGCTCGGCGTTGAGCTGGGCGATGACCTCCTCCATGGCGGCCACTTCGTCGCCGCCCGACCCCAGGGAGCCCAGACCTTCCTCGAGGTCCTGGACCTTGAGCTCGAGGTCCGTCTTCTGGGCCTGCAGCGCGCCGAAGTCGGCTTTGAGGGACTCGAGCCCCTCCTCCGCGGCGCGCGCCCGTTCCTCCGCGGCGCGCGCCCGTTCCTCCGCGGCGCGCGCCCGTTCCTCCGCCTCCTGTGCCCGCGCCTCCGCCTCCGAATCGGTTGGGGGACTCGCCCCTTCGGCTTGCGCCTTCGCCTCGGCGAGCTCGCGGGCGAGCTGTTCGATGCGGACTCGCCCCTCTTCTCGCAGCCGCGCGAGTTCGCGTTCGAGTTGCGCAACGTCGCCCGCGCCGCCCTGGGCGAGCCTCGCTTCCAAGGCGTGGTTCAAGCGCGTGAGCTCTTCGATCCGCACCTTGCCCTTGGCCGTCGTGTCGGCGAGCTGCTGCTGCAAGCGGCGGAGCTGCCCCTCGGCCTCGCGCAGGCGCCGCGCCAGGTCGGGGTCGCCGCCTCCGGCCTCGAGCTCGCGCAAGCGCGCGTTTGCCTCGGCCAGCGCCTTCTCGCGCTGGGCCACGGCGGTCCTCAGCGCGCGCAGGTCGGCTTCGAGGCGCTCCGCCTCCGCGCTCGGCCCGGCCGCGGGGTCCGCCGCGTGCGGCGTGAAGGGTCCTTCCCTCGGGGAGGACGCGGAGGTCGGGGTGAAAGGCCCCGCGGCCGCGTCTCGCCCGCTCGTGGGCACCGGCGCGCACCCGTCGCGAAAGCGAAGCTCCGTCCGCCCCAAGGCGATGGTGTCGCCGTCCTTGAGCGGGGTCCCTGTCGGGCCGATCTTGTTTCCGTTGACGAAGGTCCCCGCCTTGCTCCGCTTGTCGGCAATCCGGTAGCGGGTTCCGTCGTGGGTAATGACCGCGTGCATGAAGGAGACCCAAGGGTCCTTGATCACCACGCTCGCGGTGCGTCGGTTGCCAAGGGTGATCTTCTCCTGGCCGGCGAACTGCTCGAGGTCGACGGTCTTCCCGCCCGCCTTGCCGTTGAGGATTTCCAGGCTGCTCACCGCAACGCGACCTCGCCGCTCACTTCCCTCGGCGCTTGCGCAACTCGGCCGACGCGCGCCGAATGAGTTCGATCCGGTGCTTCTTCGAACAGGCGAAGAGGAGCCGGCGAGTGATGGGGTTCCGGTAGCTGAGGCCCTTGCCGCCGAGGGGCGCACCGCACACCGCGCAGCGCCTCTGCGCGCGCGGACCGGCAGGGCCCGCGCCGGCGCGCTCCGCGCCGCGCTCCTCGGGCTGCCGTCGGGTCCACCCTGCGGGGACCGTCATGCTCCCCGCCACGGGCTCCCCCGCACGCACCTCGAGGACGCGCGAACGGAAGCTCCTCCGAAGGGTTCCGGTGTCCAACCGCGCGACGCACTCGAGGATGGTGCCGGGCACCTCTTGGAGCTTGGCGGTGACTTCCGGGCTGAAGGTGCCGAGTTCGCGGTAGTAGCGCAACACGTCGACGGGCAGTTGGAGTTCCTCGGTGACCCACAAGTCGAACACGGGCTGCTTGGCCTGGTTCTCTCGGATCAGATAGTGCTCGACCACGACCTCGCGCCGCTCGCGCCCTACCCGCACCGACCTCTTGCGGCGGTCCTGGGCGCGGTGCTCGAGGCGCGCCACGATGCGCCCAGGGTGCTCGGGGTCCCCGCCCAGGCGGCGGTATTCCTCTACGTGGGCGCGGAGTCGCTCGGCGTCGCCTCGCTCCTCGAGGCGCTCCTTGAGCCGCAGCCACTCTTCGGCCTGCGCCGCAAGGTTGCGCGCTCGCTTCTCCCGATAGCGCTCGTAGTGCCGGAAGTCGCGCTCGACGTATTCCTTGCTCGGGACCGAGGCTTCGCGGACCTTCCGCTCTGCGAGGTCGATGAACAGCGCCCAGCCGTGCCCCGGGTCGAGTACGCGCACGCGGTCGCCCGCAATGGCTACCTGCTGCAGGCTGAGGGGGGAGGACGACTCGGCCCCCGGGAAGCCGTTGGACTCCTGAAGGAGCACCACCGATGCACGGCCCTCCGGCGAGGCGTAGACTGGCCCCGCGGCGGCGAGCAACAGGCCGGCCGCCAGGAGCCCGCGAACGGCAAAGCGAGGGGGCAGGGCGCGAGGGAGGATCGTTATCTCCTGTCGGTTCAATCGCTTACGCGGGCAGCAGGGTAGCATTGCCGGTCGCCCTCCGTCAATTCCGAAATGCCCCGGCCCCCGAAACCGACCGGAGGCTTCCTTCCTCCGCCCGGACTCGCGAGCCGAAGGCATTATTCTCTCTTCGTTCGGGCGACCGAGTACGACTGGACGCGCCGCAAGAGGAAGAGGACATGCGCCAGCGAGTGGTGGCCGTGGCGGGACCCACGGGGGCGGGCAAGGCTCGCCTCGCCGTGGAGGCCGCCCGCCGGAGCGGTGCCCTCCTCCTCTCCTGCGACTCCATGAAGGTCTACCGTGGGCTGGACGTGGGAACCGCCAAGCCCCGTGGCGAGGCCCGAGCGGGGGTGGACTGGCGCGGGCTCGACCTCGTCGACCCCTGGGAAGCCTTCAACGCCGGTCGCTTCCGGCACGTGTTCGAGGAGGTGCGCGCCGAAGCCGCGGCCGCGGGAAGACCGCTGCTCCTCGTGGGCGGCACCATGCTCTACCTCAAGGCCGCCACCGAAGGAGGTGGGGAGCCCCCTCCGAGCGACGCAGCGGTCCGCGCGCGCCTCCGCGCGCGCCTCGCGCAGGAGGGCAGCTCCGCGCTGCACGCCCGCCTGCGGGCGGTGGACCCGAGCTTCGCGGCCAAGGTACACCCCAACGACGCCCGACGCATCGTGCGGGGCCTCGAGGTCTACGAGGTCTCGGGACGACCGCTGAGCAGCTTCTCCTTCGGACGCTTCGGGGTCGTCCGCGAGGAGCTCGAGCGGATCGTCTTCGTCGTGGAGCGCACGCGCGACGACATGGACGCCCGGATCGAAGCCCGCGTCCGCCGCATGCTCGACCGCGGTTGGGTGGACGAGTGCCGGGCGCTCCTTGCGAACCCCCGGGGCGTCGGCACCGAGGCCCGTCAGGCGCTCGGCTACCGAGAGCTGTTCGCCTGGCTCGAGGCAGGAGCCAACCCCGAGCGCTACGAGGCCTGCGTGGATTCGATCATCTCGGCCACGCGACGCTTCGCGCGCAAGCAGCTCACCTGGCTCAGAAAGCTCGACGACGCCGAGCGCCTCGCGGTGGCGCCCGGCGAGGAACCTGTGGTCTACGTCGATCGCGTGGTGGCTGCGCTCGGCGGACGAGCCTCCGCCGCAGGGTAGCTCGCGAGCGAACCCCGCCAGCCTTCGCGATCGGAACCGATACCGGTCGGTAGCGCCGACCGGTCGCCGCGGTGCGCGGGGACCAACAGCCCCGCGCACCGGAAGACGGAGAAGGGTCTCCCCGGAGAAGCCCTATTCGTTGGGGTTGGGGTCGAGACCGAAGATCACCTTGTCGATGTCCTGGTGGAGTTCGACGAGCTGGTCGATGATCTTCCGCACGTGCCGGCGGTTGTGGGCCCAACTCAAGCTGAAGCATCCGCTCGCCGTGAGGGCCACCGCGAGGCCAAGGGCGTAAACGCTTGCCTTCATATCGCTTCTTTCCCCCCGAGACACCCTCGCGCAGGGCGCCCACGGGACGGCATGGTAGGCCGCTTGGATTTCGCTGTCAAGGCGCTCGGGACGTGCCCCGCGGCCGGGGGGGCCAGGGCCCGCCCCGGGCACGACCCCGGAGCGGAGCAGCCGAAGCCTGAGACGCAACACGTTGCAAACGTATCGGTTACGAGCTCCGCTTCCCGTCCGATTCCTTGAAGCGGTTCGAAGCGAGGTGCTACACTCCTGCTTTCTCGATCGGACGCAGCGCAGCCGGCTTCCCCGCGCGCGCAGGGCCCCTCCGCAAGGGAAGCAGGGATCCTGCACGGCCTCGGGCGGGGAGCCCCTCCGCCCGATCAAGCCAGCGGGTGGCATGGACGTCGACAGCATTCGCAGCGGACTGGAAGCCTATCGCAACGGGCTCGAGCTCGACGCCTACGAACTGGCGCGCGGGCTGAGGGCCGAGTCGGAGGCGGCCGCCATTCGGCGCGCCTACGAAGCGGTGTTCCGTCCCGAGGCGCGCCGGCTCCTCGACGAGGCCATCGAGGCGGCCGAAGGCCGTGGACTCGCCGACGACGTGGCGACCCTGCGCCTCTTGCGGGCCGGGTTGGTGCGCCTGCACGTCGCGCGCGAGCTCTCCCCCATCGACGCCGCGATCGCCCGACACGGACGCGTCGTGTTCATCGAACTGGCCGACGGTTCCCGTCGCCCCCTGCGGGACATGAAGCTCCTGCTGGCCACCGAGCCCGACCCGCAGCGTCGAGCCGAAATCGAAGGAGCCCGCTCCGAACAGGCTTCCCTCCTGATCCCGCTCATGAGCGAGAAGATCGGGATCGAGCAGGGAATCGCTCAGGAACTCGGTCACGCGAACCTCGTCGCGCTGCACCGGAGCCTGACCGGCGTCGATCCGCGCGAAGTCGCCGCCCAGGCGCGGAAGATTCTCGACGACACCGCCGACCTCTACCGAGAGGTGATGGGCTGGACGGTCCGCAAGCGAGTGGGCAAGCCCCTCGCCGATGCGACCCGCGGCGACGTCCCCTTCGTCCTGGCCGCGCGCTACCTCGACTACGCCGAGCAGTTCACCGCCAAGGACATGGTCAAGCTCACCAAGCACTTCCTCGGGCGCATGGGCATCGACCTCACGGCCGGCGGCAACCTGAGCATCGAGATCGAGGTCCCCGAAGCAGGCCGGCCCGCCCGCGCCTACGTGGGGGCGATCCGCGTTCCCCGGGACGTGCGCCTCGCTCTGGAGGTGCGCGACGGGCAGCGCGACTGGATGACCTTCCTCGAAGCCCTCGGACGCGCACTCTTCGTCGGCCACATCGACCCCGACCTCCCCTTCGAACAGCGCGGCCTGGGCGACCTGTCCCTCGATCACGCCTACGGCGCGCTCTTCAAGCACCTGCTCTTGGAACCGCGCTGGCTGGAGCGCAGCCTGGAATTCACCCGTTCGAAGGACTACCTGATCCTCGCCTACCTCGAGCGCCTCTACGACCTACGCCTCTGCTGCGGGCGCGTAATCTATGACGTCGCCCTGCGCGAGCGCGGCAGCGCCGAAGGAATGGAAGAGTTCTACGAGGAGGTCATGCGCGAGGCGATCGGTGTGCACTCACCGCGGGAGCTCTTCTTGCACGACGTGCGCACCCCGCTCCACTCCGTCGCCCAGCTGCGCGCGCGGCTCTTCGAGCCGCTCATGACCCTTCACCTCTTGCACTACTTCGACGACACCTGGTGGGCCAATCCGCGCGCGGGGCCCTTCCTTCGGCAGGAGTGGTGGCGCGGGCGCCGGTTCACCGTGGAGGAGTTGGCCAAGGACATGGGCTACGCCCTCGACTCCAAGCCCCTCCTCAAGCTCTTCCACAAGCACCTCTGACCGCGCAGGCGGCGCGGACACAAGCACCTCTGACCGCGCAGGCGGCGCGGATCGCGCCCACCGCAGGGCAAGCGGTTCGGCGTCGGGGCGATCGACGGGCCGTCCCCTTCTCCGAGCGCTGGCGTCAGGAGTCGCTTTCCGGTCGCCGCGGTGCCGGTTCTGCGGGAGAGGGCGGAGCTTCCTGGCTTTCCTCGCTCCGGGGCGGCACCAGCCGTCCGAAGCGAGCGCGCAGGGTGCGTACAAGAGCGCGATCGATCCGCAACGAAGCCACTTCCACGACGGTGCGACCGGAACGCAGGGCCGTGTAGACGCAGTAGCCCAGGAGCAGCAAGGTCAAGAGGATGTTGGGCCAGGCGTTGAGCTCCCACTGCCAGGACACCTTCCACTGCCAAGCCCGGCTGAAGGGGAGCAGGTAGGGGATCTCCCACTGGCTCCCGTCGGGTCCCTTTGCTCCGGCCACGTCGCAGAGAAGGTGCAGGTGAAAGGCGAACAGGCAGAAGGCCCCGAGGAGAGCGCGCCGCCCGCGCTCGGCGAGTGCGGCGAGCACCCCACAGGCGACCACGGCCCAGCCCACGCAGTGCAGTTCGTGGTGGTAGGCGTGAAACAGGCGCGTGGGCGATTCGGTGAAGGCCCGCGTGAACAGATCGATCGGTGCGCCAAACCCGTCCACGTCGGGGACCAAGCCTGCGAGGGTCACGAGCACGCGGTCGCGCCGGGTAGAGCGCGGGACGAAGGTTCCCACGGCCCAGGAAACCAGCGCATGGGTAATGGGACTCACCGCTTGGGTACCCTATCCGATCGACCCCCTCCCCGCACCGCGGGCGGCGCCACGCAGGCGGTCCGCTCGACGGAGGGGCGAGGGCGCGCCTGGAGGGGTCCACGGCCTTCGGCACCGCGACGCCGAACGCACGAGCGCGGGTCCCCGCCGCTCCGGAGACCGGGAAGCCTCAGCGCTCCAAGCGGTAGAGGCAGCGCTCGCCGACCGTGACCTCGATCGGTCGGCGAGCCTCGAGGACGGTGCGGTCTTGGAAGTAGACGCGCACGTTGTAGCGCCCGGCAGGAATCTGCCAGGAGCGGCTTCGCCCGGGGGCGAGCACCTCCTTCGGACCGAGCCGGTCTTCTCCCCAACGCATGGAGTTCGTCGGAGAGAACTGGACGCGCGCAATGGTGTAGCCGGTCGCGTTGACCAAGGTCAGCGTCCCACGGCGTGAGGCCTCGGCGGAAGGGAGCCGGAGAACCACCTCTTCGTCGGGCCCGAGGTCTCGTTCCGCGCGCAGTTCCACGGCGCGGCCGTCGGCGAGCTCGGCGCGGACCCGGTAGCGCCCGCAGGCCACCGGCCAGCGACGGCGCGCGCCCTCTCCAAGGACCTCGTCCGAGGCGAGCAGGTCCTCGCTCCATTCTCCCTCGCCCTCGCGCAGGGCCTGGAGACGGAACACCGTCTGCCCGCTGTGGTTCTCGACGACCAGGTCCCCGGTCGCAGCGGGCTCGGGAGGGCGGTCGCGGGCCGTGGGCGCGACGCCGCGGGCCCGGCAGGCAACCAAGACCAGGACGAGCACAAGCGGAGCGAGCACGCGCCTCGAGCCGACCCAACGCACCCCTCCACTCTACGCCCTCCACGGGAGGGGAGGGGCAACGAGCCCCAGGGGCGCGTGCGTGTCGGTGGCCGGCGCTACCCTGGCCGACGTGACCCCGCTCCTCCGGTCCCTCGTCGACTCCCTCGAACGCAAGGCCACCTCGCCGACGCGCGCCGTCGACCCCGCGACGGAAGCCGTCGAAGTCTTCGCTCGGCTGAAGCGCGCCGAGGCGGACCACGTAGCGGCCGCCGTCGGCGCTCCGGAGGCTTCGGCCAGCGCCTTCGCCGACGCCCAGGCCGAACTCGCTCGGCTCCGGCGCGCCTTCGCGGCCCGGTTGCGCGCGCTGCTGCCGGCCTGCCCCGCGCCGCGGCGGCGCGCGCTGCTCACCATGGCCGTCCTGGCGGAGGAGGCGCCGCTCACGACCTGGGAGGACGTCCTCGCCATGCGCGAGGGCCGGCGCCGCCGCTCCGCCTAACGACCCGCCGAAGGAAGGCCGGGACGTGCGCCTCGTTGGCCGTACCCCGAAGGCTGCGAGGCCCTTCCCCGCGCTTCCGCCAGGCTCGGTTCGAGGGACTGCTGGAGGGTCGCCGAAGGGGAACTCCGAGCGCACGGTTTCCGGAGGATTCCCCCGAGCCCAGGCGAGCGCTCCTTGCCGAACGGCGCCGGTCTCAGAGCCCGAGACGCTCGACCCAGAGGGTCCCGTCGGTGTCGACGAAGAGGTTCAGGCGAACCGCTCTCCCCTCGACGAGCAAGAGCTCGACGTGCTCGCCCGGCGCAAGGACTCGATCGCGGAAGGCCGAGAGCTGCTCGTAGAGGGGCTCGCTCACTGCCTCGGGGAGCGCGGCGAGCTGCTCGGCGGCTCCCTCGACGTGTCGCACCCGCCGGATCCTGGGCACCCCCCGAGTCTACCCGGCCGAGAGGACCCGCTCCCGGGCTCCGAGGCGAACGCGCCCTGCGGGGCCCTGGGCCCAAGCTCCTTCGCGGCGAGGACCCAAGCTCCCCTCCCCAGACGAGGCAGGACCCGCGCCGCGCAGCGCGGGTCCTGGCCCGGAAGGCGGCCGCCGCTCGCTCCGACGCGAGCGGTCCATCCGCCGAAGGGCCGCGGCCGCGTCCTGCCCCCGGCGCCGTGGCTCCTCAGCGCTCGTAGTGGATCCCCGCCGCCTGCGCCCTCCGCTTGAGCGCGTCCAGGACGCGGGCGTCGAAGCCGTCCCGCGGCGCATGGGCCCGCTGGTACTCGTCGCGCTTCTTCGCCAACTCGGCCAGCTCGCGCTCGACGGCCTTGCGCCGCGCGGCAAGGGCTGCGAGTTTCGCCTTGCGCTCGCTCTCGCTCAGCCCCTGGAGCGGCTCGGGGAGCTCGGCCTCCCGGACCTCGTCGAGGCGCCCCTCTTCGAACGCGGCGACCAGGTCCTTGCTCCCCCCCGCGGCGGGGGCCGACGGGGCCATTTTGCTCACGGCCGAGGCTCGCGCGGCGGCGGCCTCTCCGTCCATTTCGAGCACCTCGGCGCGACGTTCCGCGGCCTTCTTCCGCTCGGCCCTCGATCCGTAGACCACCCGCGTCTCTTCGAGTTCCCGGGCCAACCGACGCAAGCGTTCGTCGTAGGGCGTGGCCACCGCGGTCATGCCCCCGTCCTGGGCAATCTGAAAGAACTCCCCGCCTCCGAGGCGGGAGATCTCGACGAACTGTCGCCGCGCCGCGCCGCTGTTTCCGCAAAGGACCGCGTTCACGACGATTCCCCGCTGGCGAGCCTCGGGGACGATCCGCGCGTAGTCGATCTCCTGGTCGTAGTCGCGATGCGCCGGGGCGTCCCCGACGAGGTAGACCAGCTTCAGTTGGCTGTCCTCGTTCCAGCGAATGGCGGAGAATGCGTCGTGGAGCCCTCGGTTGACGTGCTCCGGTCCGTCTCCGCCGCCCTCGGCGCGGAACCCTTGCAAGCGCGCGTAGATCGCGTCGAGGTCTTCGGTGAGGGGGGTGACCTGGGTGACGTAGGCGTCGCCTCGATCCCGGTAGGCAATCAGCCCCACGGAGACGCGCGGGCGCGGCCTGCCGCTGAGGATCTCGTTGGCGATGCTCCACACCTTGCGCTTGGCGCCCTCGATCAGCCCGCCCATGCTCCCGGTGGTGTCGACGACGAAAACCACGTCGATCCGCGGGGATTGCTCCGCGGCGACCGGCTTTTGGCAACGCGGGGCGCCGTCGTCGCCCCGCGTCGGCGGCGCGACGTCGGGCGCCCTGCTGCAATCGTCCGCGGCGGCGGGAGTGAAGCTGTTCAGGGCCAGGGCGAAGAGACCGGCGACGGTGGCGCCGGTCAAGAGCGGATGGCGGAAGGGATTCATCGCGTCCTCCGGTTGCGGTGCTGCCCTCCCTCACAACCGGCGCGACCTGCCTGGGGGTGCCGCTCGCACGGACTTCCTAAATCCTTGGACTCGCTAGACAATGCCCCGCATGGGGAACGCGGAAGGACTCGCACCGGCCCTCAAGGCGCTCGTGCACGAGGTGGAGCGGACCCTCGGCGAGGTGGTGGCCGAAGCCGAAGGGACTGCCCTCTACGAGGTCGTCGAGGCCGTGCGCCGCGACATGGTCGCCGTCCGTACCCGCGGTCCGCGAAGCCAGCGCGCCGCCCTCGCGCGCGCACGTCGCCGCCTCGACGCCCTCGACCTCGATCGCCAAGCCCTCCTCGCACGCGCCTACACCCTCTACCTCGAACTCGTCAACGTGTGCGAGAACGCATACCGCACGCACCGCCTGCGCGAGCGTCACCGCGGACGCAGCAAACCACCAAGCGGTCGCGCGGACGCGGTTTTCGTCTTCACCGCGCACCCCACCGAGTCCCGCTCGCCGACCAACATTCACCTCCTGCGCCGCGTGCAGGGGCTCTTGGTCGACTCCCTCGAGCGCGGTCGCCCCCTCGACGCGGGAGCCCTGAGGCACCTCCTCCACCTAGCCTGGCGTGCCGGGACCCACCCACCCCACAAGCCAACCGTCGAGGACGAAGCCCGGCATCTCTGCTCGCTCCTCGACGACGCCATCCTCAGCGAGCTGATCGCGCTGCGCGCCGAGGGGCATCGCGTGCGCCTGCGCACCTGGGTCGGCGGAGACAAGGACGGGCACCCCGGCGTCGGCCCCGAAGAGACCGCGGCCTCCCTCCAGCACTCGCGGCGTCGCCTGCTGGAGTTCGTCGGCAGGCGCCTCCTCCCCCCGCTCCGTGCGGACCTCGCACTCTTCGCCGAGCCGCCGCTCCGAGACGGACTCGAGGAGCTGGAGCGCGCCCTGATCTCGCTGGAGCACGTCTCCATCGGCGACGGTCGGCGCGTGCGTCGCCTGCGCGCTGCCTGCGAGCGACTCAACGCAGACTACACCTCCCGCCGGGGCGCACCGCACCCCTCGCTCCGCGAGCTCGCCGCTCTGCTCGGGCTCTTCGAGGGCCTCGTGCTCCCCCTCGAGCTACGCGAGGAGCGGGGGCGATTCGGTGAGGACGAGCCCATCGCCGACATGATGCGCCTCCTGAACGACGTCGCCCGAGGCGGCGAAGTCGGCTGGTACGCACGCGGCTGCGTGGTGAGCATGACCAGCGCTCCCGAGGACCTGCTGGAAGCAGGCCGCCTGGTTCATCGCGTCTTCGGCGGTCCCCTGCTCCCGCTGATCCCGCTCTTCGAGCTCCCCGACGTCCTGCGGCGCGCCTGCGAGATCCTCAACGGCGCGCTGGAGGATCCGGCCTTCCGCGACGCCCTGCGCTCCCAAGGCGACCGGCTCGAGGTCATGCTCGGTTACTCGGACACGAGCAAGCGCATGGGCGTCCTCGCCAGCCGCGTGGAGATCCACGCCACCATGGCGGCCCTGGGCGCGTGGGCACGAGAGCGCGGTCTGGCGCTGACCTTCTTTCACGGCTCGGGGGGGAGCGTCGGCCGCGGCGGCGGCACGCTGCAAGACCGCGCCGCGACCTGGCCGCCCGGGGCCTGCCGGGTGGTCAAGCAGACCCTCCAAGGCGAAATGGTGGAGCGCACACTCGCGACCCCCGAAATCCTCCGCAGCCAAGTGGAGCAGGTCGCGGCGGTGCAAGAGGCGCCGCCGGCACCGCGCGCCGTCGGCGCGGTGACGCGCGCCCTGGCCTCTGCCTCCGAGGCCGCGTTTGCCGAAACCATCGCCTCTCCCGAGTTCCAGGAGCTCCTCGCTCGGGCGACGCCCTACACGCGCCTGCGGGCCCTGACCATCGGGAGCCGACCCACCTCCCGCAAGGCCGCCAAGGGACCGCGGAGTCTCGAAGACCTGCGCGCGATCCCGTGGGTCCTCTGCTGGACGCAAACGCGTTACCTCCTGCATGCCTGGCTGGGTGCCGGCACCGCCTGGCGCGCGCTGCGCTCTCAGCCGGGCGGACCGGACCGGCTTCGTCGCGCTCTCGCGCGCGACCCGCTCCTGCGCAGCTACCTGCGCATGCTCGGCTTTACGCTGGCGAAGACCGCACCCCTGATCTGGCGAGAATACGCACGCGCCCTGGGGGCGAGCTGCCCTGGCCTCCTCCGCCGCTTGGAGCGCGAGCGCCGCGACGCCCTCGAACTCGCTCGCTTCGCCTCCGAGGACGGCGAGCTGCTCTCCTATCGTCCGTGGCTCGCCGAGAGCATCACCCTGCGCGCCCCCATGATCCACCCGCTCAACCTGTTGCAGATCCGCGTCCTCGCGCGCGAACGCCTCAGCGCAGCCTGGGTCCGCCTCTTCCGCGAGACCGTCACCGGGATCGCCGCCGGGATGCTCACCACGGGCTGAACTCCGCGCCCGCCCGCTCGTCCGCAAGCCCTCGGCCTCCCCACGCCGCCGCCGTCTCCGCTCTCCGCTCGCCGGCGCGCCCTTCGGGCGCGCCGCGCCCGACGTGCGCTCAGGGGTCGAAGCGGTTCTCGCTGCGGAGCCGAGCTGCCTCGAGGCGGCCCACGGCCGACTCGAGCGCAGCGAGCGCCGCCCGCTCGTCTCCCCGCGCGAGGGCCTCCGCCGCACGATCGACCGCTGCAAAGGCCTCGCCCTGATCTCGAAGCCCCAGCCACTCGGGCGCGCGCGCGCGCTCCTCCACGGCCCGCCGCAGGTCCTCGCGCGCCTCTCCGATCCGCCCGGCCCGCAGGCTCTCCCGGGCGACACGCACCCACCAGCCGGCACGCCCTCCCAGGAGGCGCAACGCGCCGCGCAGGCCTTGGATCAGCCGATCTCGAGGGCGTCCAGCCCGCAACTCCCAGATCGTTCGCGCTCCTTCGACCATGCGCTCCGAGAGGGTTTCCGTGCAGCAAAAGGTCACCGCCTCCTCGAAGGCTCGATCCGGGTCGCGCCCCTCCGCGAGCAGTGTCATTGCCAGCGCAAGGTGGTCGGCGGCGCGGTCGTGCAGGGCGATGGCCTGCTCCACTCCGCGCCGCGCCTCGGCGTAGCGCCCGAGGACGTAGTCCCCGCCGGCCCGCGCGGTCCGAACCAGGGCGCGCTCCGCGGGCTGCACGAGGGTCCCTTCCAGGGCGTCGGCGAGCGCGATGGCCTTGCGGGCCTCGGCGGGGGTCGGCCGGTAGCGCGGGTTCCAGCAGAGGCGCTCGAGATGGCTCAGGTAGACGAGGCGCATCACGTCGCGTTCCTCGGCGCTGCGTCCCAGCGCAATGGCGCGCTCGAGCACCCGCACGGCCCGCCGCCCCATGGGGCCCGACAGGTAAGGGATCAAACGAGCAATGCGGGTTTGCACCTCGGCGTCCTCCGGCAGGGCGTCCGAGAAGGCCAGGGCGAGGTTCACCGCCTCGTCCGTCACGTCGCCGACCTGGTAGTCGGCGGTGTGGGCAAGCAACGAAGCGCGCAACGCCCCGCCGAAGGGAGCCTGCGGGCGCAGAGCCGCCGCGAGCCGGACCCACTGCGCACAGCGGCGACGCTGCGCGTCGCTGAGGATCTTGGCGCTGAGCAGATCCCGTAGGCGCGCGTGGACCCTGCGCAGAATGCGGTCGAGTTCTTCGTGGACCGGAGGAGGCGCGGGCAACCCCTCGACGAGCCGCAGGGCCTCGGCCGGAGACTCCTCCACCAGCGAGGAGAGCCCGCCCAGGGCGAACTCCCAGCACAGCGCAGGGGGAGGGCCCTCGAGGGCAGCGAAGGCCTCGCGGGCGGACACGCGGTCGCCGAGGCCGAGCAGCGCGCGCACCCGCGCGACGCGCTGCGCCTGCGTCAGCCTCCCGCAGGCCCGTTCCAGTTCGGCGATGTCGGCCAACGCTCGCTCGGCCTCGTTGGGGCGCTCGAGCCCGACGCGGGCGAGCGCGCGCACTCGCCAGGCCCGCACCGCGGGGCGCACCGGAGGCCGCTCGAGGGCGCGGCCCAGATCCCGCACGGCCACGAGGGCGTCGCCGCTCCCCAAGGCCGCCACTCCACCCCGGAGAGCGTATTCCTCCGCGAGTAGGGGCTCTTCCCGGGGGGGGGGCGGGACCTCGGGCGGCGCCGTCCCGCCGCGCGCCAGGGCGACCAGGCCCGCGAGCGCCTCCAGCCGAGCGCGAACCCGCTCGACGGTCCTCCCGCGCGGGAGGACCTCGGCGCGCTGAAGGATCCGCCGCAGCTCCGTCGCAAGCTTCTCCCGAGCGGGCCCGCAGTCGGCGAGTCCCGGCCGGCCGTCGGCGTAGAGCGCGTGCGCCCGCTCGTCGAGAACGCGCAGGCGCCGTTCGACTTCCGCAGGACTCAGGCTCCGCATGCGCCAGACGGCAAAGGCCACGCCGGCTCCGACGAGGGCCACTGCGCCGAGAGCGAAGCCCAGGCGAGCGAGCAAGCGGCGGCGTCCTCGCGCCGAGAGGGTCCTCCCGGCGGCGACGGCTCCGGCCCCCCGGCATACCCCCGCCAGGTCGCGTCCGAAGGCCGCCGCGTCGGGGTAGCGGCCCTCAGGATCCTTGGTCAGGCTGAGACGAATCACCTCGTCGAGGCCGCGGGGAACTCCGGGGGGCGCCGTCGGCACCGCGAGTTCCTCCTCGACGATGGCCGCCATGACTTCCAGGTTCGTTGCCCCCTCGAAGGGAAGCCGGCCGTAGACCAGCTCGTAGAGGAGTACCCCCAGGGCCCATACGTCCGTGGCCGGACCGGCTTCGTGCGCTCGCCCCAGGACCTGCTCCGGCGCCATGTAGTGCACCGTCCCCAGGACGGCTCCGCTCATGGTGAGCCGTTCCTTGTCGAGGTGCCTCGCAAGCCCGAAGTCGAGGACCCGCACGCGCCCCTGTGCGTCCACGACCACGTTGTCGGGCTTGAGGTCGCGGTGGATCACTCCGGCCGCGTGGGCCTTCTCCAAGGCGTCGGCGAGTTGCAGCACGAGCCGGAGGCGGCCGGGCACGTCGAGGTCCTCGTCCGCAGCGTAGCGGCTGAGGGGCCTTGCCCCTTCGACCAGGTCCATGACCAGATACGCCAGCTCTCCCTCTTGTCCGTGCGCCCGGACACGGACGACGGCCGGGTGGTCGATTTCTCGACCGGCCACTGCCTCGCGGTCGAGGCGCTGCAAGCGGTCCTTCTCGCCTACGCTTCCGAGGAGGACCTTGAGAGCCACCCGCCGTCCGCCGGGGTCCTGCGCTCGGTAGACCGCGCCGGCCCCTCCGCGACCCAGCTCCGCCTCGATGCGAAAGCCGGCGAAGACCTCTCCCGCGCGGGGCAGCCGGGGCGGGAGGCGAGGGCGAGACCCGGACGACTCCAGGGGGCGGAGATCGCTGGAGCGACCCGTTGCTTGCGGAGGAACGGCCAGGGGGCGAGGCACCGCGACCTCGACCCCGGCCGCGGCGCACACGGCCTCGGCCACGGCGCGCGCGGAGGCGGGGCGCTCTGTGGGACGCTTCGCCAGGCAACTCCTGCAGAGCTCGGCCACGGCCGCAGGAAGCTCGGGGACGAACTCGCGCGGGTCGGGGGCCGGGCGGCGCGTGACCTTGCGGAACACGACCACCACCGCCTGTCCCGAGAAGGGGGCCTTCCCGGTGAGCAAGAAGTAGAGCAGTCCGCCCAGGGCATAGACGTCGGTCTGCGGGCCCACCTCGCCGAACTCGGCGGGATTCACCTGCTCGGGGGCCATGAAGCCCGGTGTGCCCTTGAAGCTCTGGCTCTTGGAAACGACCGAGCGGTCGAGCGAAGCGAGGTGCATTTGGTGCGGGTCGCGCTTGACCAAGCCGAAGTCTGCCAGGACGAGGCGCCCGGTAGGCGACTCCACGAGCACGTTCTCGGGCTTCAGGTCCCGGTGAACGACGCCCTGGGCGTGGCAGTAGTCGAGGGCGTAGGCCACGGTGGCGACGGCCCGGGCCGCCCCCTCGGGCGCCGGGAGGCCCTCCGCGGCCACCCACGCGCCGAGGTCGCGTCCGTCGACGTATTCGAGGGCCAGGTAGTCACGCCCGGCCACGGCGCCGTGGTCGTAGCAACGCAAGACGTTCGGATGCGCGAGCCGCGAGAGAACGCGGGCTTCCTGCGCGAAGCGCTTGCGCGCCGATCCCTGCGCGCGGGTGAGCACTTTGAGCGCGACGCGGGTCCCGCTCGGCAAGTGCATCGCTTCGTAGACGACGCCTTGCCCGCCGCGGGCGACTTCCCTCACGAGCCGGTACTCGCCGAATCGATCGCTTCCCGAAGAACCCCTCACGGGTTCCCCCCGGCGGCTCGTCGCGAGGAGCCCGGACCGCACCCGCCCTCGGTCACGACCATGAGGTTCCCGGCCCTCCTCGCGCCTCCCCCGGACCTCTTCGTCCGGCTGCTAGCCTACACGGGCAGACGCAAGCAGGCCGCAACGCGTCGCCGGTCCGCGACCCTCGGTCCCGCCGTGCGGCGGGCAGCGCGTCCGCAGGGCTTCCGCGGACCGAGCAGCCTGACCGGTGGCGAACCAACGCACGGGAGGTTTCCGAAGGCGTGGCTGCGCGCCCGCAGCCTCCCGCGGGCGCGTCTTCCGCAGCGACCCCAGAGCTCAGCGGATCCGTCGCACCTCGCGCGTCTGGTTGCCGAAGGGGTCGGTGGCCACGATGACGACGCGGTCTGGGTGCTCCGGGTCGGCGGGAACGCGCGCTGCGTAGCGACCGGTGGCGCGGTCGAATTCGACGGGCACGCCGTTGATGGTCAGCTTGGCGGAGAGGTCGTCCACCTTGCCTTCGACGAGGATCGTGGCCTCCGCCCGCACGGTGGGCGGGGTGGCGTCGAAGACGAAGCGAACCTGCGCGGCGGTGCGGTTGCCGGCCGCGTCGCTGGCCAGCACGCGCACCTCGTTGAGGCCCGCTTCGGGTTCGATGGCCACGCGATAGCGCCCCTGCGCGTCGAGTCGGGCCTCGAGCCCGTTGACTTGGACGTGCCCGACCTCGCGGTCGTCGGTGACCTCGACCACGACTTGCACGGGCGAGGAGTTGATCCGCTGTCCGTCGCGCGGGGCGAGAATGCGCACCGAAGGTCCGCTGGTGTCGGGCGGCGGTGCGGGCGCGTAGCGAAAGCGCACCTCTTCGCTGCTGTGGTTGCCTGCTCCGTCCCAGGCGTCGATCCGCACACGGTTCTCCCCCTCGAGGGGCTGACTCATGCGAGCGCGGTAGAGACCGCCGCGCCCACCGACCTCGGCGTCGTTGATGGTCACACGCGCCACCTGGCGGTCGTCGAGCACGCGAACGGACACCTCCACGGGGGCTGCGTCCAGGACACTCCCAGGCGCCGGCGAGAGGACCGAGATCTGCGGCGGCTCTCGGTCCGGGCGCGGGGCGGGGGGAGGAGCGACGGGCGGGGCAAAGCGCGCCTCGCCGTGCGCTGGCCGGCAAATGTACCCCTTGCGGGGCCGTCCGCCGACGATGCTCGCCTTGCTGAACTTGGGGAGGACCTGCTCGACGCGAATCCGCGCGACCTTCGTTTCCTCGCTGCCCAACACCTCTCCCGTGTCGGGATCGACGAGGGCCTCGCCCGGGCGAAACACGTCGAGCAAGTCGCCCTCGGCAATGCCCGCACCCTCTCCCCGATTGAGGAAGACCACGCCCCGAGCGTTCAGGCGCAGCACCCGCACGGGGAAGATGGCGTCGACGACCTTGTGCACGAGCTGTTGGCAGAGTTCCCGCTGCACCGCGTCGAGTTCCGCCGGAGCGATTCGCCCGTCGTTGGCCGGCCGCGAGCGGTACATGGTGCGGTAGACCTTGCGCACGTCGCCCTTCTCGGTGGCGAGCATGGCGGAGGTCCGCGCGTTCACAATGCGCATGTCGGCGATGAGCCGCACCTCGACCTCTTTGTTCCAACGCGACGTCCTCGGAATGGGCTTGACCCGCGTGGTCACGGTGAAGACGGAGATTTCTCCGAGGAGGAAGTAGTCCACCCCGAACATTTGCCCCGCTTTCACGGCGCGCTTGGGGTCGGTGAGGCCAGCTTCGCTCAGCTCCATTTCGGCGAGCAGGGTGTCGAGCTGGTCGCGCTCCACGACGTCGAATTTGCGGACGGTTCCGAGCTCGGTAATGAACTTCTTGGTCAGGGTCGCGGTTTCGAGTTCCGCGCCGGGGCGAGCGCGCACGTTGCGGTGGAAGGTAAAGGGAGCCACCGCAATGCTCGCCTTGCTCTTCGCGGGCGGGGCGGGGAGCTGCTCGTCCTCCGCCGCCCAGCGAGCGTAGTCCGGTCGGGGCGCCGGCGCAGGCCTCGGCGCAGGCGCCGGTTCGGGCTGCGCGAGGGGTTCCACCGTCCGCTCGCCGGCGACCGGCCGGGGCGCTGGCTGCGGGGCCGGCGGGGGCGTCTCGCGCCGTGGATGCGCGGGCGGCGGAGGG
>RFHU01000050.1 GCA_003695705.1 Planctomycetota bacterium | reverse complement strand
GGAGCTGCCAAGCGTAGATCCGTGAGCAGTCGCGCAAGTAGCGCTCGGGGCGGCGGGAGCCGGAGCGGTAGAGCTCGAGGAGGTGGGCCAGGCATTCGAGGGCTCGCGCCTTGCGCACGTCCACGTCGAGGGCCCCAAGGTCGAGTCCGAGCGCCGCGAGCAGGACGCCCTTCTTCTTGTCGTGCCTCAGGCCGAAGCGAATGGCCCGCCAGCGGAGCTCCGGTTGGCTGGCCGCGCAGCAGAGGAGCCGCACCCAGAGCGGGAGGAGGTGTTTCGTGGCTGGTTCCTCGACTCCCAGATCCACGAGGAACGCTCCGTAGCGGTTCCCGACCGAGCCCTGCAGGCGGTCGCTCCCCACCTCGAGGTTCACGGGCAGCGGGGGATCGGCCGCGGGCCAATGGCCCGGCAGACCGAACCATTCCTCGAGCCGCTGGGCGAGCTCTGGGACCCATTGGAGCACTCCGTGCAGTTCCCGCGCTCCCCAGCGTCCCGGAGGGAACTCGCCGCTCGCGAGCTGCCGGAGGACGTTGGCGTCGAAGGGCTGGTTGGCGCGCAAGGCTTCCAGAGCCTCCTGCTGCACCTGCCACTCGTGCAGGCGATCGAGCTCGAGGGGCAAGTGCTCCTCGGGCGGTTGGGTGTCGTCCTCTCGGGCGAGCGAGAGGCCGAGGCGGCGGCGCAAGAGGTGGCGAGCAGGCTTCTTGAGGTAGTCGAGGAGGTCTTCGAGACGAACGGGCTCGGGGGGGTCCTCCTCCGAGAGCTGCAGTCCCTCTTCCCAAAAGCGGGTCGCCCCTTCGGCGCGTTGGTCGAGCGCCTGCCGGCCCTCGAGGAGGTCCGAACGGAAGCTCCAAGGGCGCGGAGGACCGTCCGCCGGGTCGGGGCGGCTCGGCCGAAAGCAGCGGGCGTCGAACGGTTGCAGGGGGTGCTCGTGGCGCAGGACCTGCGACGCGGCCGCCCCGGAATTGCCGGGGCGGAAGGTGGCGTCGAGGGCTTCGCACAGCTCGAGCGCGGGAACCGCGGGAACCCGCTCGGCGTTGGTGTGTTGGTCGCGCCCGGTGAAGAAGACCAGCAGGTGTTCGCGGGCGGCGAGGAGCGCGTCGAGGAAGGCGGACCGGTCGAGGTCGCGCAGCGCCGCGTCGACGCAGCGCGGCGCGTTTCCTGTGGGGTCGAAGGACGGCAGCCCCGGGTTGCGGGGGAAGGCGCCGTCGTCGATCCCGAGCAAACAGACGACCTTGCGAGGAATTGCCCGGCCCGCGCGGAGCGCGGCGAGGGTCACCGCCCCCGGACGGGGACGCAAGCGACCGGTTTCGAAGCGCGCCCGGAGGGCCGCGAGCACCGCCCGCCGCTCCACCGGCCCGAGCCCGCCGGCGAGCCGGGCTCCGCGCGCGAGGCGGTCCGTCTCCTCGAGGACGGCGCGCTGCTGCCAGGCGCGGCGGCCCCCGGCGCGCGCGAGGCGAGGCAGCCACTGCGCGAGGTCCTCGGCCCACGCCTCGAGGGGCCGCGGAGCGGCCAGGGCGTCGCGGGCCGCGCAGAGGGTGCTCCAGAAGTCCAAGAACCTGCCCAGGGCGAAGGCGGTCTGGCCTTCCGCGTCGTCGAAGGGGAGGAGCACGTCGCGGATCGGGTCCGGCGCCTCTTCGGCGGTCCGAGCCTCGCGCCGGGCTCGCTCGAAGAGCGGCCCCTCGGCGCTGCGTGCGACGCCGAGGAGCAGCCGGTCGAGCCCCCAGCTCCAGGTCCCCTGGGGGTCGCGAGGGAGCTCCTCGCGCACGCGGTGCTCTGCGTCCCGGCCCCAGCGGACCATGGACGAGCGGACCCACCCCTCGAGTTCCGAGAGGTCGTCGGCGTCGAGATCGAAGCGCCCCGACACCGGTTCGAGGGCCGCGAAGTCGAAGACCTCGGAGACCGTGAGGCGCGCGTCGACGAGGTCGAGCAGCCGCAACAGGGTCTCGGCGACCGGATTCAGGCTGCGCAGGGAGACGTCGGTGACTTCCACGGGCAGGCGCGGGGTGTCCTCGGCCCAGCGGCCTTCGGCGTCGGCCTCCCAGGCGCCTTGCGCGAAGATCGAGTTCACGAGCGGTGCGTAGGTCTCGAGGTCGGGGCAGAGCACGAGCACGTCGCGGGGCTCGAGGTGAGGGTGATCGGCGAACAGGTGCAGGAGCGCCGTCCGCAGGGCCTCGACCTGCCGGCGCGGGCCGTAGCACGCATGCAGGGCGAGGCTGTCGTCGCCGGGGGCGAGGGGCAGGGGCGCCTGCGGCAAGGCGTCCTCGGCCAGGCTCCGCTGCAAGGCTTCGAGGGCGCTCGCCGGCGGGTGCCCCGCGCCGAAGGCGAAGGCGCTCGAAAGCGCGTCCGTCCCGTCGCGGGAGGCGACGCCGAGGTCCGCGAGCAGGATCGCCGTGGTGCGCTGGGCACGACCGAGCGAGGCCCGCAGGGGGTGCCCCTCGGCGCGGTCGCGCTCGCGCCAGGCGACGGCCTGCGGGTCGGAGGCGGAGCGGGCGATCCACCCGGGCGCCTCCGCCGCGGCTCGCACCGCTCGGCTCCAGGCGAGGTCCGAAGCGACGGGCAGGAACAGGCGGGCTTCTTCCCGCGCAAGAAGCACGGCGAGGGCCTCCCAGGAGAGGAGGTCGAGGGCTCCGGGGGCGAACACCCAGAGCGGGTTCGGCGAGGCGACGGCGTTCTCGAGGGCGTCGCGGGCGGCGTCGAAACGCTCGACGGGGCTCGGCGTGCCGAGTCGTCCGCGCAGGGCCTTCCACAGCGGCCCGAGCCAGGGCGGGACGCCGGCGAACGGATCATCGCCCTCGCCTTCCCGGCGGCGGCGGGCGGAGTCCGGGCCCTCGCGCTCGCAGCTCCAGCGGCGGACGAGGTCGGGGCGCCGGCGCGCGCAGCGGTCGAGCACCTCGGCCATTTGGGCCGCCAAGGCCTGCGCACGAGGGTCGACGAGTCCTCGAGCGGGGCTCGCGCTCGCCTCCGCGGCCGCGACCGCGCGCTGGGCTTCGGCCTCCGCGGAGTCCCGGGGCACCGCGGAGCCGGCCCCGCCCTCTTCGAGGTAGGCCTTCACCTCCCGAAACCGCTCGTCCGCGAGCAAATCCGGGAGAGCGCCCAGGACGCCCCAGGGAAGGGCCCAGGCGGACCAGGGGTCGTCTTCGGGCACGGGCTGCCCCGCGCGGCGAGCGAACTCGGCGAGCAGGTCCTTGGGGAACAAGAACTCCACCCGGGCGCAGATCGACCAACGCTCGGCGAGGCGCTCGCGGAGCCAGGCCTCGAGCATGCGGCTGCCGACCAGGATCCGCTGCGGCTGGAAGGGATCCTCGGGAAGGCGGGCGAGCAGATCCTCCGCGAGTCCGTCGGCGAGGACTTCGAGGCGCGCGGCGCGGTAGAGGGTGGGCTGGCTCACGGTTCGTTCTTCCCCGAGTTCGCCGAGGGGCGCGCCGCTCGACGCCGTCGAGGCCTCCGCCCCAGAGGACGCGCGAGCTTCGCACCCCTGACGCGTCCTGCGGCGGACGCCGCCCAAAGGCCGCAGCCGCAGGCCGGGTCTGCCGTCCCTCCGCTTCCGCCGTTCCCCCGCGCCCCCACGGCGACTGCCTCCACCCGAGCACCCTGGCACGCGGAGCCCGCTCGAGCAAGGCGGCTCCGAGCGCCCCTCCTCGCACGATTCGTGCCGTCGGACCTCGTGCCCGCGGCCGTCGTCGCGGCCGGAGGCGGGCCTCGACGCGGCGAGGGAGCCGAGCGCGGGGACCCGGTGCCCCAAGGGGGAGGGAAGGCCGCCCTCCCTCCGATCCCGCGGCCGGCGGCGGTGGCGGCGGCCGCGGTGGCGGCCGCGGCGACCCGGCCCTCGCGCGGCGAGGGGAGCGCGGGGCAGGGGAGGAGGCCCCGGCGGCCTGCGAGCGGGAAACGGGCGTCCACTAGGGACCGACCTGGAAGCGCTCGACGAGGTCTTCGCGCAGTCCCTCGGGGGGAGCCTGGGCGGGGAGGAGGGCGGCCCGCAGGCCTTCTCCGCGGCACGAAGCGCTGTGGAGGGTGAGGCGGTGGGAGGCGAGGAAGTCCTTCCCGTCGGGGAGCTTGGTGTGGCCCGAGACGACCACGGCTCCCCACTCGGGATGGTTGATGGTCGCAAGGGACTTCTCCCGAATCTGGGGCGGCTGGAAACCCAGTTGGAGGTGGCTGACGGAGCGCCGGGCGAGGGATTCGAGCTGGGGGCGGACGGGGCGGGCTTCGAGTCCGGCGTGCACGAACAGGTAGCCGTTCAGCTCGCGATACCAGGGCAAACCTGCGAAGAAGGCGCGGTGCGCCTCGGGGAGCCGCTCCTCGAACTCGGAGAGGCTCTCCGCGCCGTACTGGGAGGGGGTCCAGTACCTCTTCCCGTTGGGATACCTGGACTTCCAGCGCTCCCACCACGCGGCGCGGGCTTCCTCGGGGGAGGCCTCTTGGGAGGCCGGCACGAGGCCGAGGGTGAGGAGGCAGGCGAGGTCGTGGTTGCCGAGAACGGGCAAGAAGGAGCCCGGCTGCGCCTCGGCGAACTCCAGGCAGCGGTCCACGAGCTCGGGGGTGGAGGGGCCGTTGTCGCAGAAGTCTCCGGCCGCGACGACGAGGAGGTCTTCGCGGCCCGCGCGGCGGCGTCCTTCGGCAATGGCAGCGGAGAAGAGGTCTCCGTGTCCGTGCAAGTCGGCGAGGAAGAGGATCGGACGGTCGTCGTTCATGGCGTGGTTCCTCCGGCTTCGATCTGCGCTCCGCGGAGCAACAGGGCTTCGGCGAGTGCGAGGGCGTCGTGGGTCTGGTAGGTGGGGCCGCGGTCGGTGACGCAGCCAAGGGCCGTCTCCTTCCAGCGCGAAGGGACCGCGTCGAGTCCGTGCACCGCGCCGAGAAGGGCCCCGGCAATGCAGCCGTTGGTATCGGTGTCGCCGCCGGCCGCCACGGTGGCGACCAGGCCCTCCTCGAAGCTCGGTGCGTGCAGGAGGCGGTAGAAGGCGTTTTGGAGGGCGATCCGCACCCAGCCCATGCTGCGGACGTAGTCGGCGGGAGGGTCCTTCGCCGCGGCCCGCAGGGTGTCGAGGACGGGCTCGCAGAGGGCTTCGCGGCAGGCGTAGTCCAGCGTGGCGGCGTAGAGCGCCTCGGGTCCTTCGCCGGTGCGCAGGGCGCGGGCGATGGCGTGGGTGAAGACGACGCAGCTCGCGACGCACACCGGGTGGGGGTGGCTCAGGCGGCTGTCTTGGGCGGCGAGGACGGCAAGGGCTTCGGGAGGCAGGCGCCAGCCGAAGATGCCGAGGGGACTGGCGCGCATGAGGGAGCCGTTGGCCTGGGACTCGCGGTTCGCGCGCCGCTCCATGCCGTCCGCGTCCGTTTCGGGACCGCCGAAGGCCCTGCGGGTGGTCCCGCCCACGTCGAAGGGCCCCGAGCGATACCAGGCGCGGTAGGCGGCCGCCACGGCCTCGCGCTCGTAGCGGCCTTCGGCGACGAGCGACCTGGCCAGGGCGAGGGCGAGTTCGGTGTCGTCGGTCACCTGCCCGGGGAGGAGACCGAAGGGACCGCCGCCCACGAGCTCGCGCAGTCCCTGGGGAAAGCGACGGGCAATGCCTTCGGGCGCCTGGAACTCGACGGTGGTCCCCAGGGCGTCGCCGACGATTTGGCCCAGCCAGCAACCCTGGGCTCGATCGAGAGGGCCTCGTTCCTCCACGTTCACGTCGATTACCCTCCTCCCGGCCTTTCTCGCGAACCGTTCGCACCCGCGAGCCGCTGTCCGCTCAAGTCCTTTGCGCGTCGAAGCTCTCCGGCCTTCGGCGCGTTCGCCGGGCCGCCGGCGCGGGCTCGCGGGACCGCAGACGCCGGGCCTTCTCGTTCCCCACCGAGAGAACGAAGTCCGGCAGCGAATCTTTCGTTCCTCGGTCGGAACGACCGCGAAGGCGGCTGCCCTCGGCTCAGGCCGTCGTTCCGAAGCGAGGAGTGAAGAGGCGCTCGATGACCTCGAAGAGCTCGTCCCAGTGCACGGCGTACTCGTGGGCTCCGTGGCGGAGGGCCAGCGCTCGGTTCTCGGCCGCGTGCTGCGGACTGGGCGCCGCGAAGACGACGACCGGAGGGCGCTCGCCACCCCAGTTCGCGAGTTTCCCGAGGAGTTCCACGGCCTCGGGCTCGCGTCCGGGGCGGTAGCCGAAGCGCGTCAGGAGGAGCTTGGCCCTGAGGTGGTCGGGCCGCAGGTCCTCCAGACGCTCGATGGTTTCCACGCGAACGCCTGCCTCTTCGAAGACCCCGAAGCCGTATTGATTGTTCTGGAGGTTGGGGTCGTACCACACCACGTCGACCGCGGACGCGGGGTCGTGCCCCCTTCCTGCGCGCGAACGGAAGAGGGCCCTCAGCCGTTGGACCGGGGCCGTCCGTTCCCAGAGGGCTTCGAGCCAGGCGTCCAGTCCGGTGTGGCCTTCTCCGGCGTAGGGGAGGAGGCAGATTCCCTCGTGCTCCTCGAAGTACTTGATCTGGAGTTCGTTGGAGGTCTTCAGCACGGCGTACCACGGGGGCGGGCGGGTTTGCGGGCCGAGCTGCGAGGAGAGGAGTTGCAAGACCTCGGAGCGGAGTTCGTTGAGGTACGCGTCGGTGAAGGAGACGCCCAGGAAGAGGACGGTCTTGGTGGCGAAGACCGTGCGCAAGAAGTTCGCGTAGCGGCCGTCTCCGTAGAGGAGCCGGCGGTAGTCCTTCCTGCCGAGCACGATGGGGTTCTTCTGCGGATCCCCGTCGGCGTGTCCGTGGAGCTTGACCAGACGAAGCGGGGAACTGCCGGACTCCTCGTTCGACCAGAGGCCGTGCTGCCACCAGCCGCCCCCCGTGCGGAGGAGGTTCCAGTAGCTCGCCTCCGGCGCGTAGCCGCAGCTCCGGCAGTCCAACTCGTCGCAGGGGTCGTCGAGAACCGTGTCGTAGTTCGTGGTGAGGACGGCTCGGAAGGGGATCTCGCGAAGCAGCTTGCGGCGTCGCCAGAGGGTGGTCGGTTGGTCCTCGTCCCCCGGCGGTGCCGCTCCGAGCCGCAGCGCCTTCTGCACCGCCGGCTCGAAGGCCTCCCCCAGCTCGTCCGCCAGCGCCTGTCCGACGGCTTCGAAGTCCAACGCGGAGAGGCCGCCGCTCGTCGGGCGGAGCCATTCGCCCAGTTTCCTTGCGATCTCGGGGTTCCGCTCGCGCAGCTCCGAGCAGAGGAACTCGAGCAGCCCCAGCCAGCTCGGCGGGCCTCTCCTCCCATCCGAGTGCGGAGCCATGGAGAAGCCTGCGCCCACGAAGGCAACGCACCGGCCCTCGAGCACTTCGCTGGCCAGGGCTTCGAGGCGGGGATCGCCTGGCGGCACGACCTCTTCGATCCACGCTCGCGATCGCTCGTCGCCCGAAGCGACCGCCCGAGACGAGCGCGAATTCGAGCCCGGTGCGGGCCGGAGCCCTGGCTGGGCCTTTCCCGGAGTGATTCCCGTCACGCAAGCTCCTCTCGCAACCGGTGGCGTTTCCCGTCCCGCAGGATCTCTCCGTCGCCGGGAATTTCCAGCCCCTCCGGCGCCGTGCGGCTCGCGGGCCGGGACTCGAAGCGCGCCGAAGGCGGAAGACCGCCGGGAGCGAACGCGGGCTGGGCTGTAAGGAACCGGCGGCTGCCGCGTTCTTGAGGTGTGGGGCGAGACGAGCGCCCCCAGGAGCGGCCCTGATGATCCTTTCGCCCCCGATCCCCTTCGGCACCGACCTCGGTTGCGCCTACGCGCGAATGTACGGCTTTCGGCCCGTGGCCCGAACGGAGCACGACGCTCTGCGGTTCCCGCTCGGGGCCTGGATTCCCCGGCGCCCGGGCTCGCGGGAACGGCACCGCGTCTTGGGGTACGCCCTGGGGCCTGGGGGCGAGCCGAGCTACGTCCTCGCGCGCCACGACGGTCGGCTGGCGCTGCGGAGGGCCGCGGGGGCCAACGAGCGCTACGGCGCCAGCGAAGAGCGCGACCCCTCCCTCGCGCGGCGGCTCGTCGACGCGGAGGGCCGGCCGGCGTGGATCAGCGGACCCGCCGAGGCGAGCGGGCTGGCGATCTACTTCCTGCACGGCTGGGAAACGCCCGGACCCGATCTGCTCCTGCTCCCCGAGGCGGTCGAGCGGGGCCTGGCCGTGGTCCACGAGACGGGCGACGTGCAGAGCCTGCTGCTCGAGGTCTGCTCGAACGTCACCGTGCTGGGGCTCTCGGGAGACCTCCTCAAGGGCGGCCAACAGGACCGAGTCTTGGCGGTCGACGTGGTGGCCGCGCCCGACGCAGAGCCGACCGAAGTCCCTGTCTACTGCGTGGAGGCGAACCGCTGGCACCCGCGCGCGGGCGATCCGACCAAGCACTTCGCCGAGGCCGAACGCAGCGCCCCGCCCGACCTCAAGCGCAAGCTCGTGCGGGGCACCAGCCAGGTCGAGGTCTGGGAGCAGGTCTCCCACCTCCAAGAGTCCCTGGGCGCCTCCCTTGGCCGCGGCGAGGCCCTCCGCGACCAGCGCTCCCTGAGCAGCCTTCGGCTCGCCTTGGACGACGCCGAACTCGAGGCGCGGGTGGACGCGCTCTGCCGGGACCTCCTGCCGCTTCCCGAAGACGCTGCCCTGCCCGTCCTCGGCCACGCGGTGGCCGTCAACGGTGTGCTGCGCCAGGCCGAACTGTTCGCCACCGCAGACCTCCACCGCCGCTCCTGGCCGCGGCTCCTGCGGTCTGCGGTGCTCGACGCCCTCCTCGCCGGCGCCGAGGAGGGCGCCTCGCCGCCCCCGGTGGAGGCCGTCGCTCGCTGGGTCGAAGACGCCTTCGCCGGCGACCGCGAACGGCGCGAGGAGCCCACTCCGTACGGGCGACGCGTGCGGACGCGCAGCCGGAGCGTCTGCGCCCTGCAGACCTTCCAGCCCGAGGAACGCCTCGTCCACCTGCTCGCCAGCGCCGCCTGAACTG
>RFHU01000469.1 GCA_003695705.1 Planctomycetota bacterium | reverse complement strand
GGGGGGCGCGGGGGGGGGAAGCGGGTGCAGAAGCCGTCTGCACAATTGCGCCTGCGCCTGCGAGGGAAGGGCGAGGAGGGGGCGGCGCTGGGCTTCCCTTCGTCCACAGGGCCGCGGCCACCAAGAGGGACAGGCTCCCGACGACGGAAGCGCCCGCCAGGAAACGCCGCCAAGGGAAGGCGTTGCGAATGCGCACGGTCTCTCCGCGGGCGAGGCGGGCGCAGGCGTCGGCCGCCCAGGCGGCCGTCGGGCGGTTCGGGGGGGCCTTGGCAAGCAGGCCGAGGAGCAGCGAGCGCAGCGCCGGCTCTAGGTCGGCAGGGAGTTCCGGTTCCCCGCGGACGATGTTCGAGGCCAGGCTAACGAGATCGCTGCCGCGGAACGGGAGCTCTCCGCCGAGGAGTTCGCAGAGGAGGACGCCGAGGGCGAAGACGTCGGTCGCCGGCCCGACCTGCTCCTGTTCGCCCAGGATCTGCTCGGGGGCCATGTAGCGGGGCGTGCCGACGAGCTGTGCGCTTTGGGTGAGGCGTGCGTCCTCGGCGACGCGCGCAAGGCCGAAGTCCACCAAGACCGGCGCGCCGTCGTCTGTGCGGATGAGGACGTTGGCGGGCTTGAGGTCGCGGTGCGTGATCCCCGCCGCGTGGAGGTGGGCGAGGGCCTCGGCGATGGCGCCGGCGATGCGGAGCGCCTCGGCTTTGGGGAGGGGGCCGGCTTCGACGAGCTCGTCGAGAGGAGTCCCCTCGACGAGGTCCATGCTGAAGTAGCCCACGGTTTCCTGGATTCCGAACTGGTGCACGCGGATCACACCGGGGTGGGAGAGGCGGGAGAGGGCTGCCGCTTCGCGCTCGAAGCGTGCTCGGCGCGAGGAGCCGGGAGTGAGCCGGTCCACGATCTTGACGGCGTGCTCGATGGCCGTTTCGCGGTGTCGGCCGACGTAGACCGTGCCCATGGCGCCCGAGCCGAGGCGGCGGAGGAGGAGGTAGTCGCCCACCGCCGTTCCTTCCCGGGGCACGCCGGTGCGCTCGCGGGTCAGGTGGCGGGATTCGCCCAGCTCCCAGGAATCCTCCATGGCCCCATGGTGCGCGCAGGAGGGTGCGCGCGCCACCCGTGGAGGGCTTCTTCGGATCAACCGTAGCGGCCGGTGAGGTAGTCTTCGGTTTCGCGGCGGATCGGCCGCTGAAAGACGTCGCTCGTAGGCCCGAACTCGATCAGGCGCCCCAGGTACATGAAGGCCGTGTAGTCGCTGGTGCGCGCGGCCTGCTGCATGTTGTGGGTCACCATGAGGATCGTGTACTCCCCGCGGAGCTCGTCGATCAGGTCTTCGATCTTCCCGGTGGCGATGGGGTCGAGGGCCGAGCAAGGCTCGTCCATGAGCAGGACTTCGGGCTCGGCGGCGATGGCACGGGCAATGCACAGGCGCTGCTGCTGCCCCCCGGAGAGCCCGAGGCCGCTCTCGTCGAGGCGGTCCTTGACTTCGTCCCAGAGGGCTGCGCCCTTGAGGGCGCGCTCGCACACTTCGGCGAGGAGCTTCTTGTCGCGCACGCCGTCGATGCGCAGCGGATAGATCACGTTCTCGAAGATGCTCATGGGAAAGGGGTTCGACTTCTGGAACACGATCCCCATGCGCTTGCGCAGTTCGATCACGTCGACGCTCGGCCCGTAGATGCTGTCGCCGTTGAGCTTCATGTCGCCTTCGAAGCGCACTTCGTCGATCAAGTCGTTGAGTCGGTTCACCGAGCGCAAGAGCGTGCTCTTGCCGCAGCCCGAGGGCCCGACCAGGGCGGTGACCTTCCCCTTGGGGACGGGCATGGAGACGTCGAACAGGGCGCGCTTGGCTCCGTACCAGAGGCTGAAACCCTCCACCGAGACGACGGCCTCCTCTCGGCGGACGGCTTCGTGCATGGCGGTCTCGACGCCTTCGTCGCCCTCGAAGGGGCGCAGCGAGGTCTCCCCCGAGCGAACGCGACCGCTGTGGGTCCGCATGGGGCGCGAGACGGGCTGTCGGGCCGAGGGGGGAGGGGGGGCGGCGACCGGGTTCAGCTCCTCCTCCGTTTCGGCCTTGGGGTCCACGAGAGCGTCGGCCGGGTCGCCGACCGCGTCGCGCGTGCTTCCTTCGTCGGCGGGCGCGGCGTCGCTCTCGGGAATGGCCTCGGTGGTCATGCCGTCTCCTTAGAACTTGCTCGACTTGAAGCGCTTCTGCAGGCGGGAGCGCAGCGCGATCGCGCACAGGTTCAGCGCGGCGACGGTTGCGATCAAGAGGAGGGTGGTCGTGAAGACCATGGGCTTGGCGGCCTCGGAGTTCTGGCTCTGGAAGCCCACATCGTAAATGTGGAAGCCCAGATGCATGAAGCTCCGCTGCGGATGGAAGAAGGGGAACTCCCCGTCGAGCGGGAGTTCCGGGGCGAGCTTGACCGCGCCCACGAGCATGAGCGGCGCCACCTCGCCGGCGCCGCGGGCCATGGCGAGGATCGCGCCGGTGATGATCCCCGGCATGGCCTGGGGTAAGACGACCCGTCGGATCGTCTGCCACTTGGTCGCTCCGCAGGCGTACGAGGCTTGGCGCAGCGAACCGGGCACCGCGCTGAGGGCCTCCTCGGTGGCGACGATGACCACGGGGAGGGTGAGGAGCGCGAGGGTCAGCGAGGCCCAGAGGATGCCCCCCTTGCCAAAGGTGGGGTTGGGCAGCGAGGCGGCGAAGAAGAGTTGGTCCACGGTGGAGCCGACCGCGTAGCAGAAGAAGCCGAGGCCGAAGACGCCGAACACGATGCTGGGCACGCCGGCGAGGTTGTTGACCGCGATGCGTACCGCGCTCAGCAGGAGCCCCTTGCGCGCGTACTCGCGCATGTAGAGTGCCGCGAGCACGCCGAAGGGGACCACCACCACCGACATGATCAGGGTCATGAGGACGGTGCCGAAGAGGGCAGGGTAGACGCCGCCTTCGCTGTTGGCCTCCCGCGGCTCGTCGGTGAGGAACTCGCCCCAGCGCGAGAAGTAGACGCCCAGTCGCTGGCCGAGGGAGAGGCGGTTGGCCGGGTAGGCGCGGACCACGTCGGCAACGCGCAGGAGAGCGAGTTGGGGGGGGGCGCGGTCCTCTCCCGCGGTGCGCAGGAGGAGGCGGAAGCGGTCGTTCTCGCGCCGGAGGTGTTGGATGCGGGTGCGGACCTCGGCGAAGGCCGCCTCCGTTTCGCCCTGGACCCGCTCGAAGGCAGCGCGGGCCTCGCGGAGGGCGTCCTCGGCGGCGGCGAGGCGGGGGTCGCCTGCGGGGACGGCTCCCCGCAGGCGTTCGACCGCGAGCTCGTGCTCGCGGAGGCGGAGGCGCGCCTCCTCCTGGCGGCGGTTGATCCGTCCCGTGTCGACTCGCTCGAGGCGGCGGCGTTCGCGGCAGCGGGCGCGGACGTTCTCGTGGGTGGCGAGGTAGGCTTCCCAGGTCGCGGCGGGGCCTTCGAGGACCTCGGCGACCCCCACGACGCGCGCGCCCGGGGCCTCGGCCTCTTGGAGGGTGGCCAGGCGCCAGCGTTCGCCCTGGGCGAGGACGACGCCTGCCTTCGCACCGGGTTGCGAGGGCTGAAAGTCTGCGACGCGTCGGCGGAGTTCGGCGAGGACCTCGGCCGGAGCGCGTCCGGACGTGGGCACGTAGGCGACGAGGCGCACGAAGGCCTCGGGGAAGCCGTAGAAGCGCCCCCACTCGAGGCGCTCGAGGACGAGGGCCCACTCGGGGCGGTCGCGCCGTTCGACCTCGGCGAGGTCGACCCAGTGGAAGTGGCGTTGGGTGAGGCGGAAGTTCCCGGTTCGCACGAGGGCGCGTTCGTGCCGTGCCGCGGCGTCGCCCTCCCGCTCCGAGGTGAGGCGCGCGGTTTCGCGGCGGGTGATCTCGCCCATGAAGACTCGCCCGTCGCGGGTGACCAGGCGTTCGACGGGCTGGGGCCAGAAGGTCGAGAGGCCGAACCACAGCACCAGGAGGAGCAGGCCGAGGATCATGGCGACGGAGACGACGAGGGCTCCGCCGGTGAGCCACACCATGGGTTCGCCCCCGGCGAACAGGCTGGCGTGGCGACCGATCTGGCGGCGCCGTTGCGCGAGACCTTCGCTCGCGCTCACAGGGACACCGCCCGCTTGCGGAAGCGGAGCCGCACGAGCTCGGCGGCCGTGTTGAGGACGAAGGTCATGAGGAACAGCACCAAGGCGGCGAGGAACAGGGTCCGGTAGTGGGTGCTGTTGCGCACCGCCTCGGGGAGCTCGACGGCGATGTTCGCCGAGAGGGTGCGGAAGCCGGAGAAGACGTTCCAGTCCATGACCGGCGTGTTGCCGGCGGCCATGAGGACGATCATGGTCTCGCCCACCGCGCGGCCCAGGCCGATCATGAGGGCCGAGAAGAGGCCGCTCATGGCCGTGGGGACGACGATGCGCACGGTGGTCTGCCAGCGCGTGGCCCCGGCGCCGAGGGAGGCGGAGCGCAGGTGGTTGGGCACGGCACAGAGCGCGTCGTCGGCGATGGTGTAAATGATCGGAACGATCGCGAAGCCCATGACGAAGCCAACGACCAAGGCGTTGCGCTGCACGTAGGTCCCCACGGGGCCGCCGCGCGGGTCGAGGCCGAAGGAGTCGAGCAGCTTGGCCGCGAGCAGGGCCAGGAGCATTGCTGCGAGGGCGCCGGCGAGGAAGCGCGCCAGCTCGAGCAGCGCCAGGCGTGCGCGGGAGAGGTGTCCCAGCGTGCGGACCTTCGGGGTGAGCCAGCGGTGGGAAGCCCAGGCCACGGCGACGGCCCCTGCGGGCAGGGTCAGGAGCAGCCAGCCCCCGGTCGCGCTGGCGTAGGCTTCGGGGCCGCCCTCTTGCCAAGCGAGCCAGGCCTTGAGGTCGCCCGCGAACAGCCAGTCCTCTGCGAGGGGGCCGAGGACGACGGCCAGGCCGAAGCTGCAGAGGAGGGGGATGCTGGTCAGGAGCCAGCGCGCACCTTCGAGGCGGAGGCTCAGGGGCTGAGGGAGGAGCTGCCAGAGGTAGGCGGCGAGGAGGAGGCAGGCGGGCAAGGTGGCCAGGGAGGCGATCGTGGCGGGGAGGACGTCTTCGACGAAGGGGGCGAACACGAGCGCGGCGAGGAAGCCGAGGACGACGCTGGGCAGGCTGGCCATGAGCTCGATGGTCGGCTTGACCACGCGCTTCGCGCGCGGCGTGAGGAATTCGCTGGTGAAGATCGCCGCGAGCAGGGCGAGGGGGGCGCCGAAGAGCATGGAGTAGAGGGTGGCCTTGAGGGTGCCGAAGACGAGCGGCACGAGGCCGAACTTCGGTTCGAAGCCCGTGTGCCCCGAGGAGGACTGCCAGGTGTGGCTGGGCTCGGGGTAGCCCTCGTACCACACGGGGAGGAACAGGGAGGAGAGGGTGACCTCGGGGTGGTGCGCCTCGAAGGCGACCCGTACCGCGCCGCCGGTCGTGAGGGCGAGGAGGCCGTCTTCCTTGGGGTAGAAGGCGAGGCCTTCGAGGGGTTGCCCCTCGCCCGCCGGGGCCTCGGCGACCACGCTCTCGTTGGTCACGTAGACCAGGCGCAGGGTCCCGTCCGCGTAGCCGGCCGCGACCAGGCGGCTGCGCGCCGAAGGAGCCAGGGAGCGCAAGGCGGCGCCGCGCCCGGGGACGTGCTTGGTGCGGGCGAGGAGGAAGCGGGCCTTTTCGGCGAGGCGCGCGCCGGGGAGGCCTGCGTCCTGCGGCGCTTCTGCGCGGCGCAAGAGGAAGCCGCCCCGCAGGTCGCCGCGCGCGTCGCCCCAGAGCAGGGTCGTGTCGCCGAGGAGGGGCCGCAGGCAAGTGAGGGCGACGCCTTCGGGGGTCAGCCGCGCGCGCTCGGCCACGAAGGGCTCGGGGGCCAGAGGCAGCCGCGCGCAGCGCCCGTCGCTCGCGGCGGCCACGAGTTGGCGGCCGAGGAGGGCGAGGTGGGAGGCGGCGAAGGCGAGCCGGGGCAAGGGCTCGGGGTCGGCGAAGGCCAGGGTCTCCTCGCCGGTGAAGAAGTCCTCCTCCCGGGCGACGCGCAGCAAGGAGAGCGCGGGGGCGTCCGCCGAGCCGGCGGAGGCGACGACCAAGGGACCTTCGTCTCCGTCCCCCAGGGCGAGGGCCCGGACCGGTCCGGAGAGGCGGGTCTCGGGGCCGGGTTCGAGCTTGAGGCGCTGATGGCGCAGGCGTCCTTGCGGAGTGCGCTGGAGGACGCCTCCCTCGTAGGGTATGCCCGCTTCGTCCGGGGCCTGGTCGAGCGCGGCGCGGAGGGGGGCGGGGAGGCTTTCGTCTGTTGGGTAGCGGGTCTCGAAGGCGAAGCGCACCAGGCGCACGGCGCCGTCGGCGAAGCCCAGGGCCGCGTCTGCGGAGCCCGCGCGGAGGGCGCAGGCCGTAGGGCGGGCGTCGCCGAAGGGGCGCTTGCGGGCGAGGACCTCGCCGCTGCTCGCCTGGAACACGACGAGTTCGCCCGACGGGGTCAAGGCCCAGCCGAGGACGCCGTATTCGTCGACGCCCACCTCGAGGGGCGGGGCGGGGAAGCGGAGGG
>RFHU01000468.1 GCA_003695705.1 Planctomycetota bacterium | reverse complement strand
TCCCGGACCACCAGGTCCCCGCGGCGTGCGCTCGCGCGCCAGTGGACGGCGCGGCGGTCGTCGCCGGGGGCGTAGTCGCGCAGTGCGCGCACGGCGTCGCGGCGCTCGGGGGCGAGGGGCCACCAGCGGCGCGACGCGGCCGGCGCAGGGCGGAGGGCGCTCTCGAGCAAGCCTTCGCGCAGCGGGCGGCGGCGGGGGAGGACGAGGACCCGCGCGGGCGCTTGGACGCGGACCTCTCGTTCCAAGAGGCCGAAGGGGGCGCGGCACACGAGGCGCAGTCCCGGGAGCTGCACGAGGCCGCGGTGGGCGAAGCGCGCTTGCGCGCTCACGACGCACCGCCCGGCTTCCAGGCCGGCCACGCCCACCGCCTCCCGGCGGAGCCTCGCCGCGGGAACGGGGTCTTCGTCGATGCGCACGGCGAAGGGAAGGGGGGCCTTGCAGGAGACCTGGTAGCGGAGCGTGACGGCTTCGCCGCGGGTGACTTCGTTGGGTGCCTGGCGGACCACATGGAGTCCGCGCAGGGCCCGCCAGGGGACGACGGCGTTGAGCGCGTAGGCGCTGCAGAAGAGCCCGGCCAGGAGGTAGAGGAGGTTGGTTCCTGTGTTCAGAGCGCCGACGAGGAAGGCGATCAAGACCAGGAGGGTGAAGCGCCCTTCGCGCGTGAGGCGGAGCCGCGAGCGTCGTTCCACCCGATCAGCTTAGCAGCGCGGCGGGGAAGGCTCCGGCGGCGCGGCGGAGGGCACGAGGAAGGCAAGGCGGCGCGTGCGCGTTCCGCCGCGACCGGAGCGCGGCGGACGCTCCGCCGGTCTGGCCGCCGGTCGGCCGAGGGGGGGGCGCGAGCCGCCCGGCACCGAAGGAGCCCTCGGGACAGCGCGTCGAGCGAGCCGCGCGGTCAGCCCCTCTTGCGCCGCTTCTTGAACTCCTTGACCAGCAGCTCCTTGAAGCGGGCCTCCAAGACGCGGCCGAACTCGGGGGTGCGGGCGAGGGCGGCGGGGTCGAGGCGCCGCGCGAACTCCTCGGCGAGGAGTCTGCGCACTTCGTCCTCCGCGAGGCCGGAGGGGCGCGGGCGCGTTGCCTCCTCGGGCGGTGGGGCCTCGCGCAGGGCCTTGGGCAGGAGTTCGGACAGGAGTTCGGGCAGGAGCTCGCGCAGCGAGCCCCGGAGCGCCGCGGGCGGGGCGTCCGGGGCGGGGTCTTGGCGGTGGGCGAGTTCGCGACGGAGGGCGTCGAGCAGCGGCTCTTGTTCCGCGCGCGCTGCCTCGCGGAAGGCGGCGCTCTCGAGGAGGGCGCGGGCCTCGCGCGAAGCCACCGCTTCGACTCGCGCGAGCAGCTCGGGGCGTTCGAGGAGCGCCTGCGGACGCGCGGCGGTTGCTTCCGCGGCCGCCGCGCGGAACTCCTCGGAGCGGAGCAAGTCGGCGAGGCCGCGCGCAAGGCGCTCGCCGAGCGCGGAGACCGCCCGGGAGAAGTCGCGTTCGAGGGCGGCCGCCGCGTCGTGCGCGCGCTTTGCGATGGTTTTCTCCAGGCGCTCCTCGAGTGCGCGGAGGCGCGCCGCCGCGGAGCCACGTTCCAGCGCCCGCTCGACGGCCTCGTCGAGCCGGGCCTCGGGAGCAGAGGCCGGCGGGCCGAACTCGGCGAGGACCTTGGCGAGGACGAGGACCTCCTCGACGAGGAGGAGGGCGGCGCGCAGTTCGTCTTGTTCGGCGAGGGCTTCGGCGGCGCGAAGGCGGCCTTCCAGGTCGTGGGGGCGGTGTCCTTGGCGGCGCAGGCGGTCGAGGCGGCGGGCGGCGCGCGCCAGGGTCCGCTCGAGGGTTGCGCGTTGCTCGTCGGGGGCCGCGTCCGCGGAGAGGGCCTCGCGCACGTCGAGCAGGGTGGAGTATTGGCCGGGGGCGAAGGAGTCCTCCGCCGCCGCGAAGGCGGCAATGCGGTTGCGCGCGGCCGAGGCGGCGTGGCCTTCGCCGTGGCGGAGCGCTTCCTGCGCGGCGAGGGGGGCGGCCCCTCCGGCGGTCTGCGGCTCGGCCGCGGAGGTCGCCCTTCCCGAGGAGCCTTCGCTCGCGGGCGGGGGGAGGAAGGCTTCCTTCCCCCTGCCCGCGTCCGGGTCCGCCGGGGTGCCCGGCGCGGGCGAGGTTCCTCTGTCGGGGCGCTCCGCCGGGGAGGGGGGTCCGTCCGCCGCGGCGCTCACGAGCGCCCGCTAGGCGCCGGAGGCTTCGCTGCTCGCGCCGGCGGTGGGGCTCCCTTCGCCAGGGAGGCGGATCAGCTCTTCTTTGGTGTTCTTCAGCCGGTTGATGGCCGTCATGTATTCGTCGCGCAGCCGCTCGAGGCGTGCGATGTTCTCTTCGAGGCGGCTGCGGAAGCGTTCGAGTTGCTGGTTCTCTTCCTCGAGCGACTCCTTGCGCTGTTGCAGTCGCTCCACGTCGGCCCGCGCCTTGGCCAGCTCCTCCTGCTCGCTGGCGACCGCGTCCTCGAGTTCCTCGCGCTCTGCCTGGAGGCGGAGACGCTCCTCGCGCAAGGCGTTGCCGCGGGTGGCCAGGGCTTCGTTGCGCTCGGCGGCCTTCTCCAACTCGCTCTCGAGGCCGTCCTGCTCGTTCTCGAGGCGCTGCTCTTCGGCGATCAGCCGTTCCGCCTCTCGCGCCAGGGCCTCGTTGCGCTCGAGGAGCTGGCGGGTTCGTCGGGTTTCTTCTTCGAGGCGTGCGAGGGCGGCTTCGATGCCCTGGCTGGCCTGGAGCTTGAGCTCCATGACCTTCTGGTTCTGGTCGCCGAAGAGCGCGTCGAGGGAGCGTCGGGCCTCCTTGAGGGCGTCCGCGACGGGCGCCGTGTCGCGCTCGGCCGGGCGCTCGGGGAGCGAGCTGCGGATTCCCGAGGCGGCCAAGGGCGTGTCGGGGCGACGCTCCGCACGGCTCTTCTCCGCCGTGGCGGTCGGTTTGGCTGCGCTGGGCACGCCCACCCCGCTGGGGGTGGAGTCCCGGGGGAAGTCCTTGAACCCGTCGTTCGCGTCGGCCATGGGAGGTCCCTTCGTCTCTTCCGGTGGGGACTCGATCTTTGCGGGCGCCGCGGGCGAGCGCAAGCCCATCTTCTAACCGCGGGCACCTGATAGGCTTGGCGTACGTGATCGCCCTCTCGGGAGTCCGCAAGCGCTACGACGCCCTCGAGGCCCTCAAAGGTGTGGACCTCGAGGTGGAGCCGGGGGAGCTCCTCGGTTTGATCGGTCCCAACGGGGCGGGGAAGACCTCCCTGCTCCGGATCGTGGCCACCCTCAGCAAGCCCGACGAGGGACGGGTGCGCGTGCTCGGCTGCGACCCGAACGTCGTCCCCGGCAAGATTCGCCGGCGGCTCGGCTACATGCCGGCCGAGTTCGGCCGTCTCCCCGACATGACCGTGCACGAGTACTTGAGCTACTTCGCCGCCGCGGTGGGCGTCCCTCGCCGCGAGCGCCTGCGACGGATCGAAGACGTGCTCGAACTCGTCGACCTCGTCGAGCGGCGCGACACCTTGGTGAGCGCCGGCTCCACCGGGATCAAGCAGCGGATCCTCATCGCGAAGACGCTCGTCCACGATCCCGAGCTCCTCGTCCTCGACGAGCCGGCGGCCGGGCTCGACCCCCGCGCGCGCGTCGAGGTGCGCGAGGTGCTCAAGGAGCTGAACGGGCTGGGCAAGACCATCGTGGTCTCGAGCCACATCCTGGCGGACCTCGAGGAGATCTGCGACGCGATCGCGATCCTGGAGGCCGGCGAACTCGTGGCTCGCGGGCCCGTGGCCGAACTCAAGGCGCGCCTGCGCGCAGGGCGGCCGCGCTGCTCGTGGCGCGTGGTCCTGCGGGCGGAGGGCTCCCCCTCGCCCTTGGAGGTCCTCGCCGAGGTGCCTGGGCTCGGGGACCTGGTTGCCCTCGACGACGGCATGCGCTTCACGACCGCGGAACGGGACGCCAACGCGGCCCTCGCGGCCCTCCTCGCCGCCGGCCACGTGGTCCTCTCCTTCCGCGAAGAGGAGCCCCGCCTCGAGGAGGTCTTCCTCCGTGAGACCGAGGGGCTCGTTACGTGAGCCCCGCCTGCGCCGTCGCCGGGCGCGCCCCCGGAGGTGCGCGGCGCCTGCTCGCCCGAGTCGTCGCCGCAGCGCAGTGGGCCTTCGACAGCCCCAGCGCGGAGCACGACGCGCGGACCATTCTCTCCAGCCCCAAGGTCGGGTTGTGGCTCGGCGTGGAGCAGCTCGCCCTCCTCGGCGGGACCGCCGGCGGCGTTGCGTTCCTCTCCGAACTCGGCCACGTCGATGCGTTCCGCGGGAGCGACAGCGGTTTGTTAGGAACCGAACTCGAGTTCCTCTCCTTGGCGCTGTTCCTCACCTGCATCGTCCCTCTCCGCAGCAGCGGGCTCATCGAGGGGCCGCGCTGGCGCGGCTACTTCGACCAGGTGGTGACCACCGGCATCTCGCCCTTGCGCTACTTCGCCGGCAAGTGGGCCACCAGCCAGATCTTCTTCCTCACCCTCCTGGCGGCCTCCCTCCCCTTGGTCCTTCTCTCCGGGCTCTTGTTCGGTGCCTCCTGGCCGCGCGTGGCGGTCTCCTACTTCCTCCTCTACGCCTACTGCAACCTGCTCCTCCTCACGTCGAGCGGGCTGGCGGTCGCCTTCCACGAAGTGGTCGCCCTCATCCTCTGTTGGTTCGGCTTCGGGTTCAGCTTCTTCCTCGGGCTGGTGCCGGCGCCGGGAACGCTCAGCCTGCTCTCCCCCGCGCGCTACCTGGTCCGTCCCCTCGCCGAAGCCGCAACGGGCCCGGGGACGGTGGACCACGCCTTTTACGCCTCGCTGCGGCCCTTCGGCCTCGACCTTCCCTGGGAGTTGTTCGCTCTCGCTGCGTGGGGCGTGCTCGGGGCGGTGGCGGTCGGCGCCTGCGCCCTCGGGCCGCTCCACGCACCGTCTCCCGGCCTGAACAACTTCGGTGCGCTCGTCCTGCGCGGCGATCGCAAGCGGCTCTTCTTCCGCCGGCATCGCCCCCTCCTCCTCCGCCGGGTGGAGCTCAGCTTCTTGTTCGAGAACGCGGGTCCCGGCCTGCGCCGCTGGCAGCTCCCCCTGCGCGCTCTCTTGCAGGTCGCCTTGGTGGGCCTGTTCGCCTGCTTGTTCTTGGGCGCCTGCTTCGACCTCACGTCCATCGAGCAAACCGGTCGGGAGGTGGTCCTTGCCTTCCACGGGGTGGCCTGCAGCCTCGTCGTGCTCGCGACCTGGGCGGTGTTCGCGCCCTCGCGCCTGCAGGCCCTCTGCTCCTTCCGCCTGGGTCGGCTCCGTGTCCCCGCGGGGGCCTTCGACGCCGCCGGCGTTTTGTGCGTCCTGGCCCTGGTGGTCGTCCTGCACACCGTCGGGTTCTCGGCCGGGCGCGACGCGCTGGTGGGCACGACCTCTTGGTGGGAGCGCCTCGGTCCCGAGGAAGCGTGCCTGCGCGCGACCTCGAACCTGGGGGTCTTCTGCGCCTTCGCCCTCTGGGGGCTTCTGGTCCTCCAGAGCCTCGGCGCCCGCTGGCGGGCGCGCTGGCAGGTGCTGGGCGCGACGGTGCTCCTGGCCGGGGCCTTGGCGATCGTTCCGGCTTTGCTGGAGGAGGCGGTCCGGGAGGCGGCGACCGGCGACGCGCCGCTCGACGCACTCCTCGCGAGTCCCCTCCTCGTGTTCGCCGAGGCCTCGCCCCTGGTGCAGACCCAGGTCGACGCCGTGGGCGTTCCCGGGCTCGAGCTCGACACCTGGCTGGTCCGCAAGGGCTTTTGGTTCTGGCAGGGCCTGTTCCTCTGGCTCCTTGGACCGGAGGTCTTCTTCCTGCACCGCTCCTTGGCGCGGGAGGCCGCTTGGCTTCGCGGCGAACGGTCTCCCTCTCCCTCCGATCCGGCGTGCGCGTCCTGCGGCGGGCGGCGCTGGGTGCCGGCGGGGCGCACCTCGTGGAGCGGAGTGCTCTTTAGCGTGCTCTTTGGGGTGCGGCGCTGCGTCGACTGCGGAGCCTTCGGCGCGCGAGGGCGCGGACGAGTCGAGCGCCGCTGGCGGGTAGCCCTCGGCGCGGCGAACTTCGCCCTGGGCTTGGGCCTGCTCGGTGCCCTCTTCGTCTACGTGGCGGTGCGGGCGTGAGGCAGCTCGTCCCGATCTGCGGGGTCCTCCTGCTCTCCGCCGCGTGGGCTCAGGAGGCCGACCGTCCGCAGTCCGCTCCGCCCAGCGTCCTCGTCGCGGTCGAGGCGGGCTGGGGCGGCTGGGTGCCCGAGGCCGAAGCCGCCCCGGCGCCGGTGTGGGCGACCCTGCGCAACCCCGCCGGCCAGCCTCGCGAACTCGTGGTGGAGGCCAGCAGCGGGGCGGTGCGCGCCCGGCGCGCCGTGCGCCTGCCCGCCGGCGCGCGCCGCCGGGTGAGCCTCTGCTTGGCCTGCGACAAGCCCTACGTGCGGGTGCGGGTGCTCGCCTGGGGCCGTGTGCTTGCGCAGCGAGAGGTGAGCCCCCTCCGACGGCTCGAAGCCGAGCGGCCCCACGCGCTCTGCCTCGAAGGCGATCCGGCGAGCTCGGTGCGCTTTCCCGAGGAGGAAGGCGATCAGCCCCTGCTCGCGACCGCGGCCCTTCGCTTCGCCGCGACCGAGGCCGCGGCCTACGAAGCCTTCGGACTCGTGGTCCTGCGTGGGGTCGGCGCCGGCGAACTTCCCGAGGAGGCGCGCGCGGCCTTGGTCGACTACGCCGCGCGTGGCGGGACGGTCGTCGTGAGCCCGTGCTCGGGGCGCGCGCCCGGCAGCGAGGCCTTCGCGCGTTCCTTGCCCGGAGGCCCGCCCCGAGCGGAGGAGGTCTTCGGCGGGGGCGCCGAGCGGGTGCGGGCTCTGGGGTTCGGGCGGCTGGTCCTTCACGAAGAAGACCTCCTCGCCGGGCTCTCGGGGAGCCGTGGCCGAGACGCCCTTCGGCGGCAGCGCTTTCGCCGCGCGGCGCGGGAGGGGAGGCAGCGCCTCCCCCTCCGCTGGACCCCGGGCTGGCACAGGCCGGGGAGGGATTTTGCGGGACCGGGGGCGTTTACCGGCGCGCTGGTCGCCGGCTTCGTGCTCCTCTACCTCTTCGCCATCGGTCCGGGCCTGGCCGTCGCCTTGCGCAAGAGCAGTCGCCGGCGCTTGGCGCTCTGCGCGGCGGGGACGATCCTCGCCTTCGTCCTGCTGGCCCTCTTGGTGACTGCGGTCGTCCTTGCCGCGCCCGGGAGCGTCGCGGTGCGCGAGGCCCTCTACGTGCCCGGCGACGGGCCGGCGCTGCGCTGGGCCGGAGTGGAACTTCGCTCCGGGGGTGGCCGGCGCCACTCCCTGCGCCTCGGCGGCGGCGAACTCTCCCTGACCCGCGCCGGCGTCGATTTCCAGTGCGAGCGCCGGCGCGGGCTCGCGGACGGGGCGCGGCTGGAGGAGCCGCAGCTCCGCTGGTGCGAGACGCGCCGCGGGGAGGCGGTCGCTTGGGACGCGAAGCTCCGCCCTTGGGAAGCCCGCGCCGCGTCGGTCGTGGCCCTCGAGGCGGGCGTTCGTCCGCTGGCGGCGACCGTTCGCCGGCGCGGCTCGGGCGCGTTCGTCCTCGAGGTCGAGAACACCACCGGCGGGCCGCTGGGCGCGGGGATCGTGATCGAGGAGGGCATGCGCACCTGGCTCTCCATGGCGGAGGTGGTGCAGGTCCTCCCTTCGTTGTCCGCGGGCGAGCGGGTCACGGTGCCGCTGCCCCGGAGCACGCGCCAGGGGGGGACTCCCCTCCCGCCCAAGCACGTGCGCTGGGACCGCGTGCTCGGGATCCCGTCCGACTTCGTGGACTGGACCGCCTTGCGCCCGCTCCCGCCGCGGGACACGCCCCTGCGCTACGCGGTCGTCACCCGAATCCCCCCTCGCTTCGCGGTCGAGGGAGTTCGCGGGGACGTGCGCCGCTGCGCGGTTCGCGTCGACCCCGTGCGCGTCGGGGCGAGCGTCGAACGGGGCTGGCCGGGCTTCACCGTCGAAGGCGCCGGGACCTTCGGTCGGCGCCAGGACGTGCGGGTGGCGAGGGTCGACCCCACGGGACCCGCCGCGCGGGCCGGGCTGACTCCAGGGCTGCGCGTCCAGTTCGTCAACGGGCGCAGCGTGTCGTCGGCCAGCGACCTGCAGCAGGCCCTCGGCCGCCTGCTCCCAGGAGAGCGCGCGCGCCTGGTGTGCTGGGATCTGCGGACGTCCCGCCAGAAGGCCTTCACCATCGTCCTGGGCCGGCGTCCGGCGGACCCGGGGCGCTGAGTCCCTCCCCGCCTCGCCGCGACGAGGTCGGAGGGAGACGGGTCGCGGGGACGCCGAAGTCGGGGCGCAGGAAGCGACCGGTGCCGTGTTCGCGGGCGCCTGCGGGGCGCAACGCCGTGAGATCGCCCGGAAGCACGGCGTCGAAAGCCGCGGTCGTCGGCCGGTGGCCACGGGCTTCAAGGCGCGCATGGACGAGGCCGCGCGCGCACTGCCCCTTGCGGATCGCCGACTCCGGGCAGGCCGTCCAGTGCGCTCGCTCGGTCCGCCGCCGGAGGGGCGATCGCGGGGTGGCCGCCGCTGCGGAGGAGCAGCCCCGCGAGCGCCAACGCGCGGGTCGCGATGCGGACACGCGGGCCGCCCGCAACGGTCCAGGCGGTTCGTGCAGCAAGCGCTCGAGGTCGCGCCGCGACCCCCAGGACGCCTCGTCGTGGTCGGCAGACGGTGCCGTGAGTCCGAGTTCGCGTTCGTGGAGGTCCGTTTCGACGCTCCGGGGGAGCGGTGCGGGCCGCGCTCGGCCTCGCGCGAAGACCTAGCTCCCGCTCGCGGCGGTGGCGTGCGCCAGCTCGAGCGCCGTCTCCCAGAGTCGGTCGCCGGTCGGCGAAAGCGTGTAGACCGCCAGTGCGAGGCGAGCGGCCGTCGCCCGCGCGGGCAGCGGCCGCGCAACCCTTCGACGACCGAGGCCGCGCAAGGAGGCGGCGATCCCCCGCTCAGCAGGGCGGCCCTCCTTCGTTCCCTCCGCCGCGCAGAGGACGTAGAGGTGGCCGCTCGGGCGTTCTCGGGGCTCCACGGCGGCGAGGGAGCGCCAGCGAAGCCGGCGGGGTCCCTCGGCTCGCGTCGCGAAGGGGTTCGCGGGGTCGAGGGCGTGGGTTCGCGCGCGGCGTTCCACCTCGATTCGGCCGCCCGGGGTGCGGCGGACGGACAGGACGGCGGTCGTGCCTCGCCCGGTCCTCGTGGCGTAGCCTCCGAGCAGGTAGTCGCCGGGCTCGACGCGGGGTTCCTCGGCGCGGGCCGCGCCCACCGCGAGGTGGAGCTGCGAGGCCGCGCAGGACG
>RFHU01000467.1 GCA_003695705.1 Planctomycetota bacterium | reverse complement strand
CGGTCGCGGAAGCGGTCAAAGTAGGCAAAATGTGAACCGCGACGTCGAGGTCCAAGGGGGGCCATGCTTCTGAGAATGGGGGGTCCATCCTTCTGAGAACCGACACCTCGGAAGGGGGAACACGGTAATGCTTCTGAGAATGGGGGGTCCATCCTTCGGAGAACCGACATCACGCCAGTTCGAGTCCATAGACTCTCCCGTCGGGCCCTCGGTCGAGTACCAGATCGGATCCGTCTGCCAGTTCAACGACCTCTTGCTGGAAGGTCACTCCAGGAGGTTTTGGGTGGAACTGGATGTAGAGGGCGTGTCGGGCGGGTGCACCTAGTTCCCAGTGGGCCTTGTAGTCTGGATGTGTCTCAACGGCTTCCAGTAGCTCTCGCCAGGTGATCTGCGCCATGCATCTACTCCGTCGGAACCCAGCGCGGTGTCCTGTCTGCGTACCGGACCCGTTTTTCCGGACACACCACAAACGGTAAGCGACGCGGGACCGCCGCGCGCTGCCGGCCCGCAAGGGCCAAGGCCTCGGCGACGGTGGAGAAGTCCTGGACAGCCGGGGAGGCGGTCGCCGCGGCCGCGCGTGGGCGGGTCGACCCGTGGCGAGCGGCTTGCGGAGGAGCGGGGGCGTTGCCCCGCAGGTCTTGCGGTGCCGCCGTAGACCCTGACAACCGGTCTCGCGCGGGACGGTTGGTTGCTTTCTCCGCAAGGACTTCCGTTCGTGTTGGGCCGACGGCAGAACCCGGTGGATTGGGTTTCGTTCGGGGTCCGTCCTTGGGTTCTGTTAGGTTCGTTGCGTGTTCGGATCCCTGCCCGGAGTCGTGTCCATGAAGCCCTGCTCGCCCCGCCTCGCGACCGCCTCTTCGTCTCCAGACCGCGCTGCCGCCCCTCGCCCCTCGCGCCCAGCGCGGGGCGGGGTCCGCTGGGACCTCGTCCTCCGCGTGCGCGCGGCCATTGCGCGGGGGGACTACGAGACCCCAGAACGCCTCCGGGTCACCGCCGAGCGGGTCCTCGAGGCCCTCGGCCGGTGATCCGCTGCCTGCGCCTCGAGGGGCACCCCCTCCTCGGCTCTTGCGAGGTCCGCTTCGCTCGGGGACTCAACGTCATCACCGGCGGGTCGGGCGAGGGGAAGTCGGTCCTCCTCGAGGCCTTGCGCTTTGGGCTCGGCCACGGCGGCGGGCGGAGCGCCGCCCGTCGCTTGGGAGCGGCGCCGGGCGGTCTGCGGGTGGAACTCGACGTGGAGGCGCCTTGGCTGGCGAGCGACCCCGCCTTCGCGGAGCTCGGCCTCCCCCGACGGTGGACCCTGGCGCGGGAGCTGGCCCCGAGCGGTCGCTGCCGCGCCTTCGTGGACGGCGCGCCCCTGCGGCAGGGCTCGCTCCGCAGCCTCGGCGAGCGGCTGGCCGTGGGCTTCGCCCAGGGCGCGTCCCGGGACCTCTGCAGCGCGGAGGGGCCTCGCGAGCGCCTCGACGCCGCCGCGGGTCTTGGCGAGGTCGTGGCTCGCTACGCCGAGCGGCGCGCGGCCTGGGCGGCGCTGCGCGCCGAGCTCGCGGACCTCGACGAGCGCTGGGAAGCCCTGCGCCTCGAGGCGGAGGCCGCGGCCGACGAAGCCAGCGAGCGAGAAGCCCTCGCCGCCCTGGATCCTCAGCCCGGCGAGCTCGACGGCCTCCGGGCTCGGGTCGCCGACCTCGAGGCTCGAGAGGGCGAGCTCCACGAACTCGCTCGCCTCGGCGACGCCCTGGCCGGAGGCGTCGAACGGGGCGCGGAGCGGGGAGCCCCCTTGGAAGACACCGCCCTGGAGGCCGCCGGGCGCCTCGCCCGCCTCGGGCTCGAGGAGGCCGGCGAGGAACTCCGCGCTCTGGCCGAGGGGGCGGCCCGCGCGGCACGGGCGGTGGCGGCGGCCCTCGAGGAGCGTTCCTTCGACCCCGCCGAGTTGGAGGCGCTGCGCGACCGCCTGGACCGCTACGGTCGGCTCGGCCGGCGTCTGGGGCTTCCCCCCGAACGACTCTGCGAGCGCTGGGCAGAGCTCCTGGCGCGGCCGGACCCGGCCGCCTTGGCGGCCGAGCGCGCCCGGGTCCGTTGTGGCCTGCGCGCGGTCGAGGGCGAGCTCGACGCCCTCGCGCGCGAGCTGGGCGACGCGCGCCGCGCCGCGGCCGCGCGGCTCGTGGGCGCGCTGGACGCCGAGTTGCCCGGCCTGGGCCTCCCGGGTGCACGCGCCTGCGTCGAGGTCGAGGACCTGTCCGGACACCCGCTGCCTTCGGGGCCCCACCGAGTGCGCCTCCGCGTCGCTCCGCGCGCGGGGGCCCCGGCCGTCCCCGTGGCGGAGCTCTCCGGGGGCGAGCGCTCTCGCGTCCTCCTCGTCCTCGCGCGCCTCGTCGGGGGACGCGGCGCCCTCCTCTTCGACGAAGTCGACCAGAACGTCGGCGCGCGGCTGGGCGCCGCCGTCGGCCGCTGCCTGCTCGAAGGGGCCGTGGGCCGGCAGGTGGTGGCGGTCACCCACCTGGCGCCGGTGGCGGCGCGGGCGCAACGACACCTGCGCCTGGCGCGCGGGGAGCAGGGCGTCCGCGTGGAGGTCGTCCGAGGACCGGAGCGGGTCGCCGAGTTGGCGCTGATGATCCGGGGCGCGCCCGTGACCGCGGCCGCGCGCGCCCAGGCCCGCGAGCTGCTCCGCGAGGCGCGCCAGGAAGCCTCGCGCGCAGGCCGCGCGGCCTGAGCTTCGGCAAGGAGCAGGTCGCCGGGCCCGCG
>RFHU01000466.1 GCA_003695705.1 Planctomycetota bacterium | reverse complement strand
GTTGAATTCCGATACGTGTCGATCCGCGGTGCGATGGGCTGGGGTCCACCTTGAGGCGGACCCTAGCCCGCCGCCGGGAGGAGCTCGGACCGCGCTCGCCGTCGGTCGGAACACCGAGGTCGGCGCAACTTCCGGGCGGCAGCTGCGCCCGTCGGAAGCGGTCGCCCGGGCTCCGGCGACGTCCTCAACTGTCGAAGAAGGCCTCCAAGACGATCTCGCTGAAGGGCCGCGCGACGTCGCGCTCCCCGTCGGGGCGTTCGTTGGGGTCGATGGTGAAGCGCCCCTCGTTGAGGCTGACCAGCCGACGAACGGCGTCGTCGCCGCGCAAGCCCGTGTTCGTTCCAGCGGTCCAGGGGCGCCCCGCCCGGAAGGCCACGAAGCCTTGGATGTCCGGCGCCTGAACCTCGAGCCGACCGGTCTTCTGCTTCTCCTCGATGCCGATGAGCACCTGGTCGAGGGAGACCTTGTCGAGGTTGCCGCGGATCAGCTTGCGCTTGGTGCTCGCGGGAGGGAGGACGAAGGTGTCGAACTGGACTTCGGGGAGCTTTCCCTTCACGGTGAGGCGAAAGTCAGCGATGCCGAGCACGTGTCCCGGTGGGAGCTGCACCTCGCTCGTCCCCAGGCGCACGCCGCCGAGGGTGATTCCGTTGGCGCTGTGCAGATCGCGCACGTAGACCCCGTCCGGCCGGCACTCGATCTCGGCGTGGCGACGGGAAACCTGCGGATGGGGGAGGACCACGTCGGCGTGAGCAGCGGAGCGACCGATGACCAAACGCTTTCCCGGTTCGAGGGGAATCGGATCGAGGGGATCGCAGAAGAGGAACAGCCCCGATTCGGGCTCGCCAACTGGGCCGGGGACACCGGCTGGCGAGAGTCCGACTTCGTCGGAGACGATGGTGCGACTCCCGCCGAGGGATTCTTGCGCCTGACCCTCGGCGCGCTTCTCCCGCCCCGCTTCGCGGCGGAGGATCTCCAGGAAGGTGGTCGGCTCGAGGAAGACGTACGTCAGCATGGGCCCGAAGCCGAGCGTGTCTTCGTCGCGCAGGGGGCGACGCTCGTGGGGGGGGAGCTGCTCCCCGTTGAGGAAGGTGCCGTTGGAGGAGTCGAGGTCGGCAATTTCCCAGGGACGTCCGGAGACCGTGGGCGGGAAGATCTGCGCGTGGCGGCCCGAAACGTTGCGGTTGGGGATGCGGAAGTCGGCGCCCGGCTTGCGACCGATGAGCAAGGGGTCGCCATCGGTCTGCAGGTAGAAGACCTGCCGGCTGCTCTGGGCCGTCCCCCCTTCGAGTTCGAGCCGACCCTCCTCGACGAGGAAGGGGCGCGAAAAGGTGGAGAGGAAGCCGTCTCCCAGCGTTCGGTAGTGACCGAGGAACGCCTTGAAGAGCATGTCCCTAGCCTAGCCGAAGGAGGCGGGCGGCGGTAATCCGGGTTCTCGGGACCCTAGGGAGAGGTCCTCGCGGGGCCGGGACTCGAGGAAGTCGGGGCGGAAGACGAAGCGCCCGTCGGTCAGAGCGAGAATGCGGGCAAGCGCCGCGCGACCCCGCAGGTCGCCGTAGGTAGCGCACCAGGGCTCGCCGACGCGAAAGCTGAGGCTGGCGCTCGTCTCTCCTGCGAGGACCTCGAGGAGGCCGCTCTTCTGAGCCTGGGCCACCGCCTCCAGAACGGAGCGCACGGGAAGCTGGGCAAGGTTGCCCATGCGCTCGCCTTCCCCCACCTGGAACTCCGAGGTTTGGGCGTCGGGGTCTGCGGGTGCGCCGTGCAGCCCGACCAAGTGATCGCCCACGCGGAAGACGTCGCCCACCGCGATCCGGACGGGCTCCTCGCCCAAGCGCTCTCCACGGAAGAAGGTCCCGTTGGCGCTTCCCAGGTCCGCGAGCCACACCTCGCCGCTCGGATCGCAGCGCACCTCGGCGTGCCGCCGAGAAACGTCTTGTCCGGGAAGGACGAGCTGCGCCCGCTCGGGGGAGCGCCCGAGGACCACGGCCTCTCCGGGCGAGAGGGGAAAGGCCGGGCGCCCTGGGCAGGCGAGATGCAGCAGTCCGGCGCCGCGGCTTTCCTCCGCGAGGGCCTCGGCGGCGTCGGCGAGTCCGTCCACCGATGCCGCCTGGACGGCCACTGTCTGCTCGGGGAGGGGCTGCGCTCCCTCGCGTTCTGCCCGGGCGCGGAGCCCGCGCCGCAGGCGCTCGAGGACCTCCAAGAAGGTGGGGGCCGTGACGAACAAGTAGCGGCAGCGAGGCCCGAAGCCCAGCAGGGCCAAGTCCCGCAGCGACGTGGGACAGCGGGGGGGCAGCGGGTGCCCGTCGAGGAGGGTCCCGTTCGTCGAGCCTAGGTCCTCCAGACGCCAGGGCCCTTCGCCGAGGCCCGGGTAGAGGCGTGCGTGGCGTCCCGAGACGTTGGGGTCGTCGAGGCGGAGGTCGCATTCGCGCCGGCGTCCGAGGATGAGGGGCGCCTCGTGCTGCAGGTAGTGAACGCGACGCGCTCCAGCCTCGCAGCCCAGCTCGCCTTCTTCGAGGAGGAAGGGGCGGGAGAAGGTCTCGAGAAAGGCCTCCCCGAGGGCGTCTCGGTGCGCGAAGAAGGAGCCCAGCAGCACCCTGTGAGCTTAGCAGGCCCGCGAAGATCGCTCGGGCTGCACCCGTTCCCGGCCAAGACCCGCCACAGTTCCCGGGCCTCCTCGCGCCTCGGCCAGGGCTTCGCGGGCCGCCTGCGCGGCCACGCCGCGCGCCGGGGTCGCTCGCTCGCGGTGGGGCGCCTTCGGGGCGCCGAGCAAAGGAAGGCGCCTCAGCCTCCCGCTATGCGCTTGAGCTCGTCGAGGAGCTGCAAGGCTTCGAGGGGGGTTGTCTCCTCGACGACGACCTCGCGCAGGCGCGCCCGCAGTCGGTCTTCCTTGACGGTCGTGAACAGCGGGAGCTGGGCTTCTTCGACCTCGCACGCCAAGGGAGCCGCGGGATCGAAGGTACCGTCTTCGAGGCCGCGGAGCATCTGGGCGGCCCGGCGCAGGACCGAGGGCGGAAGGCCGGCGAGGCGCGCCACGTGGATGCCGTAGGAGCGATCGGCGCTCCCCGGCACGATCTGATGGAGGAAGACCACCTCGTCGCCGCGCTCTTCCACGGCCACGTTGCGGTTGCGCACGCCGGGCTTGGTGGCCGCGAGGGCGGTGAGCTCATGGTAGTGGGTCGCGAAGAGGGTGCGCGCACGGGTCACGTCGTGCAGGTGCTCCGCGATGGCCCAGGCGAGGCTGACGCCGTCGTAGGTACTCGTCCCTCTACCGACTTCGTCGAGAATGACCAGGCTGCGCTCGGTGGCGTTCCGAAGGATGTTCGCGGTCTCCGTCATCTCGACCATGAAGGTCGAAAGGCCCTGGGTGAGCTCGTCTCCTGCGCCGATGCGCGCGAAGATCCGGTCGACGACCCCGACTTCCGCGGCGGCCGCGGGCACGTAGGAGCCCGTTTGCGCGAGGAGCACCAAGAGCGCGGCCTGCCGGATGTAGGTCGACTTGCCCGCCATGTTCGGCCCCGTGATGAGGTGGAGCCGCCCGGCCTCCTCGCCACCGAGGACCACGTCGTTGGGCACGAAGCGCTCGCCCCCCGCGCGCAGGTCCAAGACCGGGTGCCGCCCCTGGACGATGCGCAGCCGGTCGTGCGCCTCGACGCGCGGGCGCACGTAGCCGCGCTCGCGCGCCAGCGTTGCCAGCGAGGCGAGGACGTCCAGCTCGGCGGCGGCCGTCGCCGAGGCGACGATCGCCTGAGCTTCCGCTCCCACCCGCTCGCGCAGGGCTACGAACAGCTCGGCTTCGAGGGCCTCCTGCTTGTCTCGTGCGCTGAGGATGTCCGCCTCGAGCTCCTTGAGTTCGGGGGTCAGGAAACGCTCGGCGTTCTTCAGGGTCTGCTTGCGCACGTAGCGCTCGGGCACCTTGGCCTTGTGGGCCTGCGTGACCTCGATGTAGTAGCCGAAGACCTTGTTGTAGCCGACCTTCAGGCTGGGAATGCCCGTGCGCTCGATTTCCCGCGCCTGGAACTGGGCGAGGAGCTCGTTCTGATCGCAACTGAGCTGGCGCAGGCGGTCGAGTTCGGCCGACCAACCGGCGGCGAAGATGGGCCCGTCCTTGGGGCTCTGGGAAGGGCGTTCGGCGAGGGCGCGCGCGAGGGTCTCCTGCAGGGGAGCGAGTGGATCGAGCCGCTCGGCGATGGCAAGCAGAAGCCCGCTCCCGGCCTCGCTGGCATCGGCGGCGCCGCGAGCGGCGGCCTGGATGGCCGGGAGATGGGCAAGCGAATCGCGCAGGGCGGCGAGGTCGCGCGGCGCTGCGCGGCCGCTGGCGATGCGCGTGGCAAGGCGCTCGAGGTCGTAGACCCGGCGCAGCGCCTCGCCGAGGGCTTCGTGCTCGGCGGGGGCGGCGAGCAGCGCGGCCACCGCGTCTTGGCGCGCGGCGATGGCCTTGGGGTCGCGCAAAGGAGCGAGGAGCCACTCGCGCAGGGTCCGCCCTCCCATGGCGGTGCGGGTTCGGTCGATGGCGCCGAGGAGGGTCGCGTCGGGTCCCGAGCCTTCGCGCAGGGGGCGAGTGATTTCCAGGCAGCGGGCGGTCGCCGGATCGAGGGCGAGATGCTCCTCGGGGCGGTAGAGTTCGATCCCGCGCCCCCAGCGGTCGAGGGTGTCGAGGAAGCCGGGCTTCTTCTCGCCCACGTAGTGGAGGGCGGCCGCGGCGGCGGGCACGTAGGGCGCGTCGTCCCGCAGACCCAAGCCGGCCAGGGTCGCCACCCCGAAGCGCTCTTGGAGGGCCTCGCGCGCGCCGGCGTGGCGGAGCACCCAGTCGGGGATCGTGGAGACGGGTGCTCGCGCGGCGAGGGCGTCGAGGAGGGCGGCGAGTTCGGGGCGCGCCTCGGGCCGCTCGCGCAGGCGCGCGAGGCCTTCGGCGAGCAAGATCTCCGCGGGGCCTATGCGCTCGACCTCCACCTCGACGGCCTCGAGGGGGACCTCGGCAACGAGGAAGCGCCCGCTGCTGGCCTCGAACCAGGCCAGCCCTGCTCGGCGGGCGTTCCTGCGCGGCAGGTGGAGGGCCAGCAAGTAGTTGGCGGCCTTGGCCTCGAGGAGCTTGTCGTCGGTGAGGGTCCCTGGTGTATGGACCTCGACGACTTCGCGACGGACGACCTTCTTCCCCCGCACCAGGGCGGGGTCCTCGACCTGCTCGCAGATGGCCACGCGGTAGCCGGCGGCGATCATGGTGGGCAGGTAGCGATCGAGGGCGTGGTAGGGGAAGCCCGCCATGGCGTAGCCGTCCTTGCCGTGGCCGCGCGAGGTGAGGGCGATCCCCAGGACGCGCGAGACGAGCTCGGCGTCCTCGTAGAACATTTCGTAGAAGTCGCCCATGCGGAAGAAGAGGACGTCCCCTTCGTGCTGGGCCTTGATGGTGAGGTACTGGCGCATTAGGGGAGTGGTGTTGGCGTCCACCTCGGGACGCTCCACCGCTCGTTGCCGTTCGACGACTTGAGCCATCCTCGCTCCTGCTCCAAAGGCGTGGCCCTGCGTAGGGTATCCCTCCCCTCCGACGCCTCCGCTCATCGCAAGCCCTTGCGTGTCGGTGGCGTGCCCTAAACTCAGCGACGACGAAGCGCCCCCAGACCGCGAACGGGACTGCATGCAACGCAAGCACTCAGGTCGCCTGGACTTCTCTCCTCCAACCCTGGCCCCTTCCCCCGACGTGCGCCGCGAGCGGCGCGAGCGCGATCGCAGCGAGTCGGCGCGCTTGCCGCTCCCCCGCTCCGTCCCCTCCCCCTACGTGGTCGAACTCAGCGACGAGAACTTCGCCCGCGAAGTGCTGGCTTCGCCCCTGCCGGTGGTCGTCGACTTCTGGGCGGAGACCTGCCGGCCGTGCCGCCAGCAGGAACCGGTCATTGCCGCGCTGGCCGAGGAGCTCGCCGGCCGCGTCAAGGTGGGCCGCCTCGACGTCTACCGGAGTCCCCGCGTGCCGGCGGAGTACATGGTTCGCGGCGTGCCGCATCTCATGGTGGTGCGGAGCGGCGAGGTCGTCCTCGAGCTCGTCGGCGACCACGGGCTCGAGCGGCTGCGCTCCGAACTGCGCAGCCTCGGCCTTTTCTAGCGGGTCGAGCTCGTCGGCGACCACGGGCGGCTGCGCTCCGAACTGCG
>RFHU01000465.1 GCA_003695705.1 Planctomycetota bacterium | reverse complement strand
TCGCCGCCCTCGCCGCGGGCGACTCCGCGGCCGTCGCCGCCGCGCTCTTCAATCGCCTCGAGGCCCCCGCCCACGCCCTCCACCCGCGTCTGGAGGCCTTGCAGGACGAGCTCGCCCAACGCCCCGAGGTCCTCGGCGTCCTCCTCTCGGGCAGCGGCAGCACCGTGCTTTGCCTCGCTCCCGACGCCGAGTGTGCGGCGGCGCTCGCCGCCCGCCTCCGCGCCGAGGGCCGCGATGCCCTCGCCACCCGCACCATCTCCGCCACCCCGCATCCCCCGGAGGGCTGAGGTGGACCTGTTCGCGCACGGACCGCAGCTCCCCGAGGACGCGCCTCCCCCGCCCGACGCCCCGCTCGCCGAGCGCATGCGACCCCGCAGCCTCGACGAGTTCATCGGCCAAGAGCGACTCTCGGGCCTCCTCGAAGGCGTGCGGAGGACCGGTCGTTTGCCCTCGCTCATCCTCTGGGGACCGCCCGGCTGCGGCAAGACCACCCTCGCCCGCCTCCTCGTCCGCGCCGCGGGCCTGGCCTTCGTTCCCTTTTCGGCGGTCACCGGCGGAGTCAAGCAAGTCCGCGAAGTCGTCCGACAGGCCGAGGACCGCCGCAAGCTCGAGGGTCAGCGCTCCGTGCTCTTCGTCGACGAGATCCATCGCTTCAACAAGGCCCAGCAGGACGCTTTCCTCCCCCACGTGGAGCGGGGGGCCATCGTCCTCCTCGGCGCGACCACCGAGAATCCGTCCTTCGAGCTCAACGCCGCCCTCCTCTCCCGAGCGCAGGTGGTGGTCCTCGAAGCCCTCTCCCCGGTCGACATCCGGAAGCTCCTCGAACGCGCCGTCGCCGACCCCGAGCGAGGCCTCGGCGGCGCGGTGGACGTCGAAGCGGACGCGCTGGACGCCCTCGCTTCCGCTTCCCAAGGCGACGCGCGCTTCGCCCTCAACCTCCTCGAGGTCGCGGCGGACCTCGCCCGTGCGGAGGGGTCCCTCCGGGTCGACCCCGCCCTTCTCGAACGAGCCCAGGCCGCCTTGCCGCTCCGCCACGACAAGTCCGGCGAAGCGCATTACGACGTGGTCAGCGCCTTCATCAAGTCGCTGCGCGGCTCCGACCCGGACGCCGCCATCTACTACCTCGCTCGGCTCGTCGAAGGCGGAGAGGACCCGCGTTTCCTCGCCCGCCGCATGGTCGTCTTCGCCTCGGAGGACGTGGGCAACGCCGACCCCGCGGCCCTCGAAGTCGCCGTCAACGTAGCCCGCGCGGTGGACCTCGTCGGCCTCCCCGAGGCCCGCATCAACCTGGCCCAGGGCGCCGCCTACCTCGCCCTCGCCCCCAAGTCCAACGCCAGCTACCTCGCCATCGACGAGGCCCTCGCCGCGGTGCGCGAGCGCGGCGCCCTTCCCGTCCCGCTGCACCTGCGCAACGCGCCCACCCGCCTCTTGAAGTCGCTGGGCTACGGGCAGGGCTACGCCTACCCCCACGACGCCCCCGAAGGGGTCACCTCGCAGCGCCACCTCCCCTCCGAGCTCGAGGGAGTCCGCTTCTACCGACCCTCCCCGCGCGGCCTCGAACGCGAGCTCGCCCGGCGCCTCGACGCCCTGCGGCGCCGCCGCGAGGGTTGATCCCCGGCGGCAGCCCGCCCCTCCGCAACGCGAGGCCCCCGGCAACGCGCACCGCGAGAAGGCGCAGCGCCTTCCCAAGACAAGACCGCGGTGGAACTCCGCTGGCGGGGCGGAGCCGCCCCCCGCCGGCGGGGAAACCGCGGGTTCCTCGTTCGTCGCGCAGGCGGTACGCTGATGCTTCGTGCCTCCTGCACCCCGAAAACCGGACTGGGGCGGCCTCGAAGCTCCCTTCGCCTTCTCCGCGGCCGGTGGCATCGACTGGTCCCTGCGCCCCTTCGCGCGCCGCTGGTCCTGGCGAAAGCTCGGGCACGCCGCCGTGGGCGACCTCCTCGGGCAATTCGTCTCCCCCAAGGCTCCCTGCCGCTGGGTCGGGGCGCACGGAACGCGTCTCTTGTCCTGCGCCGACGCTCTGGGCGGGCTTCGCGCCGCCCCACCGTACGAGGAGCCCAGCTGGCTCCTCGACCCCGCGGGGCGCTGGGTGGTGGAGTTCGCTCCCGACGGGATCCTGACCTTCGAATTCCTCCTCCCCGACCCGCCCGCCCTTCGCGACCGCGGTTGCACCTGCCACCGCCTCCCCTGGCGCCCGCCGGTGTAGGTTCGCCCGGGAACGGGCCGTTGCGCCGTCGGAGCCCCTCCCCGCGGGTCCCAAGCTCCGTCGAGCCCGTCGGCGGAATCCCAAGCCGCCTGTCTCCGGCGGCCGGACCAGGTCGGGGACGGGAACCCCTCGTCCGCCTAGGGTCCGCCTCGCGATGCTGCGCTGCTGGCTGCGTCCCTAGGGGCTTGCAGGGCTGCTCGTCGCCATGAGTCTTGGAGAGGCGCGAGGGGCACCTTGATCGGGTGAAGCAAAGGCTCCTGGCGAACCGCAGCGAAGCAGGGGAGTTGGACTGGGATCTTTGGTGCGTGGACGGCACCTCGATTCGTGCGGCTCGCTGCGCGGTCGGCGGTCGAAAAGGGGGGGCGTAGAGGAGCCGGACGACCACGCACTCGGGGGTTCACGTGGCGGCTTGGGAACCAAGATCCACCTCGTCACCGATTCGAACAGCTCGCGGTGAACTACCTGGCGACGATCGACCTCGCGATCGTTCCGCGCCTGC
>RFHU01000464.1 GCA_003695705.1 Planctomycetota bacterium | reverse complement strand
GCCCGGAGCCTCCGCGACCCCGCCGCCCGGAGCCGGCGAGAGGAGCGGAGTCCGCGCACCTTCCCCGATGAGAGCGCTTTCCGCCGCCCGCTTGCCCTCGCGGGCCCCTCGCCCAAGGGGGCGAGGTTCTCCTCGCCACGCGCCCAAGCCTCGAGGAGTTCGCGCGCCCGGGCCGCCGAGCAACGCGCGCTCGGAACCGGAGCGAGGAGGGAAGCGACCACGCGCGCCAGCGGCTCGGGAACCCCTGCGCGCAGCGCCCGCACGTCGGGCGCCGGGGAACCGACGCGCCGACAGAGGAAAACGGTGAGGCTCTCGCCGGAGGGGTCCTCTTCGAGGTGCGGCACGCGGCCGGTGAGCGCGTAGTAGAGCACGCAGCCGAGCGCGTACAGGTCGGCGGCCTGGGCTTCCCCCTCGGCCCGGCGATCGATCAGCTCGGGGGCGAGGAACGCGGGCGTTCCCAGGAGTTGCCCCTGCGGCGTGAGCTCCGCCTCGTCGCCCGCCCGGCGAACCAGGCCGAAGTCGACGATCTTGGGGACCTCGTCGGCGGTGATCATGACGTTCTCGGGCTTGAGGTCGCGGTGGACCAGGTTCGCGCCGTGGATGGCTTCGAGGCCCGCCGCAATGCCCGCGCCGAGGGTGGCTGCCTCGACCAGAGGGAGGGGCCCCCGGCGCTCGACACGCTCCTGCAGGCTCTCTCCGAGGGCGAGCTCCTGAACGATGTAGGGTCGCCCCTCGGCGTCGGCGCCGAGCTCGTAGACCTTGGCCACGTTCGGGTCGGAGAGCCGGGCCGCCGCACGCGCCTCGTTGAGAAAGCGGCGCATCTCGCGGCGCGAGGCCGCGTGCCGGGCGAGGACCTTGAGGGCCACGGGCCGCTGCAGCCGGAGGTGCTGCGCGCGGTAGACGCGGCCGAAGCTGCCCTGCCCGAGGAGTTCCTCGACGCGGCAAGGGCCCACCACGCAGCCGAGAAGGGGGTCGGCCGCGCCGGCAGGGGAGGCGGGGACCTTGCGCCGCGGGTCCGCCGCGACGTCGAGCCGCTCGGTGCGGTGCGCTCGGACCGACCGAAGGCGCTCGAAGCAGCGCGCCCAGCCCTCGCGGGCCGCAGGGCTCGCCGGGGCCTCCAGGCGCAGGCCCAGGCGAAGGGCCTGTTCGCCACGCCGGGCGCCGTGGGCGACGGCGGCCTTCAGGCGCTGCGCCCCGGCGCACCCCTCCAGGTACACCAGGCACGGAGCCTGCGCGCCGAGCAAGCGCAGCGCGTCGAGCACCCGCCGCACCGCCCGCGGCTCGCGCACCTCGAGGCGAAGTCCGGCGGGGCTCCAGTCGACCACCCGCGCGCGGGCGCGCGCGCCGCCGAGGTCGATCCCGACCGCCGGCGCCGAGGGAGGAACCCGTTCCCTGCGGTGAACGCGTCGCTCAGCGAACCCCTGCATCCGACACCGGGGCGACTCGGGTGCAAACGAGCGGCCAAGCGCTCTCCGTCTAAGTAGCGCGCCGACGGAGAGGGCTGGAGCGAGTGCGCAGGCCGTGCGCACGCCCTCCCCCAAATGCGGGAAACCCTCCCTGTCGCCGTGTGGCGCCGTACCGTGCGGCCGCAGCCCGGGCGCTACGTCGCCTCCCCTCAGGCGCCTCGGCCCCCCGCTTCGTCGTGCTCCGCGAAAATGCGCCGCAACACGGCGCGCGTCACCGCGTAGAGGGGAGGCACCCCCTCCCAGGGGGCGAGGGCCTCGCTGAGGTTCTCCTCGGGATCGAGGGGGACGTCGCTCACGTAGTAGACGAAGCGCGAACGCACCTCGGGGCGCACGACCCCGGTCTCGATGGCCGAGGTCAGTTGCCGCGCGAAGTAGGATCCCTCCATTTCCAGCCCCACGCAGGACCAGATCCGCCGGTAGAAGTGAAGCAAGGTCCGGTCCTGCAGGAGGGTGCCCGCCACGGTGAGCACGGGCCCCTCGTGCACCCGGCGGTCGGGGATCAGGGACCGCAGCAGGTCCCCCGAGAGGTCGCGGTTGGGAACGGGGTAGAGCTCGTCGTTGGTCTGCAGGAGCGTCGCCGGAGGGAGGAGGACGTCGCCGCGCGCGCCCACGAGGCCCCCCGCCTTGCCGAGCACGTTGACCGAGGCGACCCGCCGCCCGAACACGAACAGCAGGTTGGCGAGGATCTCCTCGGCCTGCTGCCCGAAGGCGTAGTCCACGTTGACCACGAGCAGCGGCCGGCGCGGGCGGCGCACGCGAACTCTCGGGTCCGCGCGCGCGGGGTCGAGCTTGCGCGCGTCGATCAGGTCGACCTCGATCCCGGTAAAGGCGGTGGAGGAGAGGTGACGCCGCGCGTGCGCCTCGCTCGCCTCGTACTCGGCACGCGCGGCGGGGTTCTCCGCGAAGTAGTGGCGCGCAAGCGCGTAGACGAGATCGCGCGGGTCTCGCCAGCCGGCACCCCACGGCCGCTCGTCCACAGGCTCGCCGGTGAGCTCGGGTCGCTGCGCGCGCCCCCAGGCGAGGATCTCCTCGGCGTGCTCGCCAAGGTAGGCCGAAAGGCAGTTGGCGACCGAGTGCGTGTTCGAGGAGATGATGTGCACCTCGAGTTCGGGGTCTTCGAGGTCGCAGAGCCGCGCTGCCTCCTCGCGAATCTGCGACACCCACACCTCCGACGCGCGCGAGTTGTAATTGTCGATCTGCATGTCGCACTCGAGGGCGACGTCTTCGTGGTGGAGGAGGATGTCGCGCAGGCGGCGGGCGAGGTCGTTGGGCCAGATCCGCCGCAGGCCCTCGCGCTCGGCGGGCGAAAGGTCGAGGCGGGCGATCAGCCGCTCGGCCGCCTGCGGGTCGGGCTCTTCGCAGAGGCGCTTCAGTTCGCGCAGCACCTCGCCGTCCCGCAGGCGATGCCGGATCTTGCGCGCCTCGACCGCGTAGAGGCACAGGCAGGTGAGGAAGTCGCTGATGTCGGAGACACCGTCGCGCAGGAGGATCAGCAGCTTGCTCGGCATGCACTCCCAGGCCGCACGCCGGCGAGCCTTGGTGTGCACCGCCTCGAACTTGCTGTCCGGCTCGGAGTAGAGCGGCGGCAGGTCCGTCGTCAAGTAGTAGAAGGTGGTCCGAGTGACTCCCTCGGGCAGGCGCGCCACCGCATAGGCCAAGGCGTCGGTGTCGATCCGCTCGTCCTCCAGCAGCGGGTGCAAGGCCGGACAGAGGGTCCGGTAGGCGGGGATCAGGGCGGAGAGGAGGAACTCGCGCTGTTCGAGGAGGGAAAGCAGGCGGCCGTAGAGGCGCTGGTAGGGGAGGAAGATCCCCTGCTTGACCTTGAGGGTGTTCGCCAGCGCCTGCGCGAACACGGGCTCGGTGTCGACGAGTTCGAGGAAGTCCTTGCCGGGTAGGGTGTAGGCGGCGACGTCGCCGCGGGCGCGGATGCTGACTTCCCGGGGCGCGTCGAAGAGGGCCGCACGCTCGCCGAAGTAGTGCCCGGCGACGATGGTCGAAAGGACGATGGGCGGCTCGCGGTCGTCCACGCAGTCCACCTCGCCCTCGCCAAGGAGGAACACGTCGCGCGAGCGTTCGCCGGCCCGCAGAAGGTATTCGCCGGCGCGGTAGCGACGCAACTCGAGCCGCTTTGCGAGGCGCGCGCGCTGGGCCCGGGCGAGGAACTGGAACGGGATCACGCGCTCGAGGATCTCGTCCGGTGTGAACATGCGCCCCTCCCTGCGCTCGCGGCGCGCAGGAAGGGTAGCCCGCGCAGCCCGCCGGAGCCAGCCGGCGAGGCGTCCGCACCGGGTTGCGCTCGCGCCGGCGACCCCGAATGCCCTCCGGTATCATGGCCCTGCCGTGTCCGGGCTGTTCCACAGTGCGCTGCTCCTCGCCGCGCAGTCCCTCAAGGAATCGCTGGTCTACTGGATCAGCGAGTACAGCTACGTGGGCGTGTTCCTGTTCCTCCTCGCCTGCGGGTTGGGCTTCCCCTCCCCCGAGGAAGTCGCGCTCGTCGGCGGCGGCTACGCCGTCTACCTCGACGACCCCGAGAGCTGGCCGAAGATCCTCCTGATGGTGGCGGTCGCCCTGAGTGGGGTCCTCCTGGGCGACGTGATCCTCTACTTCATTGGGCGCCGCGTTGGAGAACGCCCCGAGCGGGTCCCCTTCGTGGGACGCCACCTCACCGAGAGGCGCATGCGGAGGGCCCGCGCCCTCTTTCGTCGCCACGGCGCCAAGGCCGTCTTCTTCGGGCGCTTCTTGTTCGGGATCCGCGCGGTGACCTTCTTCGTCTCGGGAAGCCTGCGCGTCCCCCTGGGCACTTTCGTCCTCATGGACGGCCTGGCCGCCCTCCTCACCGTTCCGGCCAGCGTGATCCTGGCCTGGTGGTTTGGCGGCCAGCTCCACCGCGCCTTCGACGCCATCGGCCAGCTCGATCGCGTGGTCCTGCTCGTGGTGGCGGGCGGGGTCTGTGCGGTCGGCGTCGCCTGGCTGCGCAGGCGGCGCCAGCGCCTCGCCGAGCTCGACGAGCGCTTGGCGAACGAAGAGAGCGCGACCGAGCTCGGCGCCGTGACCGCAGGAGAACAGGCCCCGCAGAGCCCCCTCGCCACCGAGAGCGAGGAGAGCGCCCACCTCCTCGAATGAGGGGCCCGGACGCCTCCGCCCGCACCCGCGCGAACGGCCTGGGGACCCCGCCCCCTCCGCGCTGCGCCCCGCGAGCGTGGCGCTCGGCGACGCCGCGAAGACTGCTAGACTGCGCCCAGGAGGTGCCGTGCCGACCCTCTACACCAGAACCGGCGGCGGGACGGGGTCGGGCCAATTCCCGCGCACCCGCTGGTCCCTCGTCGCGCGGGTCGCCCAGCCCGGCTCGGGGGTCGGCTCCCGCACGCGCAAGGACGCCTTCGCCGAGCTGGTGACGACCTACTGGCGGCCGGTCTACCGCGCCCTCCGTGTCCGTTACCGCAAGCGCCCCGAGGAAGCCGAAGACCTCACCCAGGCCTTCTTCCTCCGCCTGCTGGAGAAGAAACTCCTCGAGCGCTTCGTCGCCGACCCCGCCGCCGGACGATTCCGCGGCCTCTTGAGCAGCCTGCTCGACCGCTTCGTCGCCACCACGGAGCGCGACGCGCGGCGCCTGAAGCGCGGCGGCGGACGACCCCACGTTCCCCTCGACCCCGCGCAGCTCGCCGCCCTCGAGGACCGGATCGCCGCCGAACCGGGCGAAGATCCCTTCGATCGCGAGTGGCGCGCGCTGATCATCGACCAAGCCCTGGCCGACATGGCGGCCGAGGCGCGCGGCCCCCTCGCCCGCCGACGCCTCGAAGTCTTCTTGGCCTACGAAGTCGAGCCGGAAGAGGGGAAGCGACCGACCTACGCCGAGTTGGCCGCGCGTCTGGGGATCAAGGCACACGACGTGAAGAACGACCTCGTTGCCATGCGCCGCCGCTTTGCCGAGCTCATACTGGAGCGCATTCGCGAGGAGACGCGCACCGAGGAGGAAGCGCGCGAAGAACTGCGCGCCCTCTTTGGCGGAGGAGTGGGGAGGGCGCTGCGGTGATCCCCCCCCAGGCCTACGACCGCTTGGGCGAGATCGCCTGGCTGCACGCTCCCCCCGCGCAGGAACGCGGCGACGGGGCGCGAATCGGCCGCTACCGGCTGGAGAACCGCATTGGGGCCGGCTCCGCGGGCGTGGTGTTCCGCGCCCTCGACCCCGAAGGGCAGGCGGTGGCCGTCAAACTCCTCCGCCGCCGCCGGGGAACCCGCTACCTACGCGAAATCGAACTCCTCGAGCGAACCAGCGAGCGACCGGGGGTCGTGGCCCTGCTCGACGCCGGCCGCTGCGACCGCGGCCCCTACCTGGTCCTCGAATTGGCCGAGGGCGGCTCCCTGCGGAGCGTCCTCAGCCGTCGCGGGCGCCTTCCCTGGCGCCGGGCCGCGGAGATCGTCCTCGCCGTCGCGGAGAGCCTCGCGGGCCTCCACGAAGAAGGGATCATTCACCGCGACCTCAAGCCCGAGAACATCCTCCTGCAAGGAGACGGCCGCCCCCTGATCTCCGACTTCGGCCTGGCCAAGGACCTCGACGCCGCCGACGGCGAACTCACCTCCGCGGGGATCGCGCTGGGCACCATGGGCTACATGGCTCCCGAACTGATCGACGGAACCCGCGAGGAGCTCGGTCCCTGGACCGACGTGTTCGCGCTCGGGGCGGTCCTCTTCGAGCTGGTCCACGGGCGCCCCCCCTTCTCGGGGAAGAACCTCCGCGACGCCGCCCGCTCGGTGCGCGAGGACGAAGTTCCCCCGCTGCGCGCCGCCCCCCGCGCCCTCAGCCAACTCGTCCGCCGCTGCCTGGCCAAGTCCCCTGCCGGCCGCTACCGCTCGGCCCGTGAGCTGTCCGAGGCCCTGTCGAAGGTGCTCGCCGCGCAGCCTCCGCCGGCGGACGCAGGCGGCTCCTGAGCGCGCTTCGCGGGCCGGCCTCGAAGTCCTGACGAGGCGCGAGGAGGCCGCCCGCCCGTGGGTGGCGACCGAGGACAGCGCAGCCAGGGCGCTCCTCGACGACCCGTCAGCGCGGCTTGCCCTGCATCTTCTCCCATAGGGTGCGGTCGTCGGGAGGCCCCGGCGTCCACGCCCGCAGGGCCGAGACCAGGAGCGCAGCGCCCGCGAGAAGGGCCACCGCGAAAACGAACGGGAAGAAGCCGGAGGAAGAGTCCCGAGGCGATGGCTCCAGGTCCTCGAAGGCGCCCCACAGCCCGGATGGCCTCTCCCCCCAGCCCGACTCGTCCCCGTATTCCACGACCTCAGCCTACCGCCGCGCCCGAGCCTGCGCGATCCGCCGGTGCGCGGGTCCTCAGCCCCCGACCCGCTGGGCGAGAGCCAGGAGGCCGCGGATCAAGGGCGAGCGACGGAAGCCTTCCCGGAGCGGCTCGGGCAGCCCCTCGCGCACGCTCCGCAGCTCCTGGAGCACCGGCGTCAAGGCGACCCGCGCGCCGTCCGCATCGCCCTGCTCGAGCAGGCGGCGCGCCCATACCTCCGCAGCCCGGCAGCGCTCGGACAGGGTGCCCGCGGTCTCGGCCCGTCCGCGGGCCTCCTCGAGCAAGAGTTCCCCCTCGTCGGGGTCCGCGCAGAGGAGCGCCCGCAGCAGCTCTTCGCGCACACACGGGGACGCGCCCTCGGACAACAGGGCCGCCCGCCATTCCAGGTCCGCTCCCGCGCCCTCGAAGTCGCCCTCGTCGGCGGCGAGCTCGGCGCGGCGCAAGAGCGCCGCCGCGGTGCGCTCGGAGTCCCCGCCCGCGCGCAACGCGCGCGCGGCCTCCAGCCACACGCCGCGCGCCGCGCCGAGCCGTCCTTCCCCTTCGGCGACGTGCGCGCGAACCCCCAGCGCCCTCCCCGCCAAAGCCCAGTCCTCCTCGCCCTGCTTCGCGCGCGCCAGAGCGCGCTCGGCGCGCTCGGCGTCGCCGGCGAGCGCCAGGGCCTCGGCCTGCGCAAGGACGGCCCGGGTCGCCCCCGGAGCGTCGCCGACGTGCTCGTAGCCTTGGCGCAGCTTGTCGCCGAGGGCGAGCACCCGGTCGGGCCGACCGAGGCGGAGGTCGAGCTCCGCCAGGGCCTCCCGAAGGGCCAGCGCCAGCCCGGGCCTCTTCGACAGCCGCCGCGCGGACTCCTCCAGAAACGCCCGCGCCCGCTCGTGGCGACCGGCGACCTCGGCCAGCCGCGCCCGCGCACAGAGCGCAGCCAGCGCCGCCTCCACGTCGTCCGCCACCAGCGCGTCCTTGGCGGCCGCCTCGCAGAAACGTTCGGCCTCGATCCCCGCGCCGCGCTCGGCGGCGAGCTCCGCCAGGAGGCGGACGCCGCGGACCGCAAGGGCGCTTGCTCCAGTGCTCTGCGCCCGCCCGCGCAGCGCGCGCGCGCTCGCCTCGGCGCCCGCCCGATCCCCCGCGGCGCGCTGGGCGCGCGCGACGACTTCGAGTGCCTCGAGGGCGAGCGCCTCCTCCGCGCAAGCGCGGGCTGCCTCCTCGGCCGCCCGCGCCAGGGGCAAGGCCGCCGCCGCGAGGCCACAGGCGAGCGCCGCCCGCGCGCAGCGCAGCAGCGGGGCCGCCGCGTCCGCGCTCGCCTCGCCCTCGCTCCTCCCCGTGCGTTCGGCGAGCCAGGACCCCAGCGCCCGCACGACCGCGCGGTCTCCCGCAGACCCCGCGGCCTCCGCGAGTTCGGCGACCAGCTCGGGCGAGGGTCCCTCCCCGCCCTTCAGGGACGTGCGAAAGGCCGCCGCCGCGCGCTCCACTTCCCCTGCGCGAAGGAGCAGGCGCGCGCGCCGCACGAACTGCTCTGGGGGCTCTCCGGCCTGCGGTGCGCGCCCGAGCGCCCCCGCGAGCACCTCGGCGTGGGGCAACGAGAGCACGACGTCGAGGCGCACGCCGCCGCCCTCGCCGCCTTCCGGTGTCCACTCCCCGCGCTCGACGAGGGCGCGGGCGATCTCTTCCAAGCCCCCGGGACCCGCGGCTTCG
>RFHU01000463.1 GCA_003695705.1 Planctomycetota bacterium | reverse complement strand
GGCGGCGGGGGGGGCGCCGGTGCGGGGGCTTCGGCCTCGCGGAAGAAGTAGCTGGGGTGGACGTCGAGGGCGCGCGCGATCTTGGAGAGGAGGACCGCGTCGACCCGGCGCTGCCCGCTTTCGAGCCGGGACATTTGCGAGGGGCTGAGCCCGACCCGCTCGGCGAGCTCCTTGGCGCTCAGCTTGCGCTGCTCGCGCAGGAGTTTGATCTCGGTTCCGAAGCGAGGCGCGGACACCCTTTCACCCTAACACCGGGGGCCGATCTCCTCCCCCCAGCGCAGGCAGCGTCGGACGAGGGCGAAGGTTTCGGGGCGCATGGGGCGGCGCCGCGCGAGGAGCCGGGGGACGCCTCGCGCGAGGGAGGCCGCCGCGCGGACCTGGGCGGCGGCCGTGCGCAGTTCCCCGCGGGAGAGGCTGGCGACGACGCGGACCCCCAGGCGCGCGAGGCTGAGGGGGAGGGCGTAGGCGAGGTGGGGCCAGGGGAAGGTCTTGGCCACCAAGCGGACCTGGTTGCGGGAGAGGTAGTAGGCCTTGCGGGGGGAATCCCGTCCCAGGCTCGCCGAGTGGCGGTGACGGACCCGCGCCGCGGGGACCGAGAGGATCTCGAAGCCTGCGTCCCGGGCGGCAAGGCACAGGTCCACGTCCTCGTAGTAGAAGCGGTAGCCCTCGTCGAAGAGGCCCACCGCCTCGAGGACGGTCCGGCGCACGAGGAGGGCGCCGCCGGTGGCGGCAAGGACCTGGGCTTCGAGCGAGGCCGCGGCCTGCGGTGCGAGGCCGGCGGCCCGGTCCCGTCCCGAGCCGAGGAGGTTGATCTCGATCCCGAGGCCCGCCGCGCGGTCTCCCGCAGGGGAGAGGAGGAGGGGCGCGAAGATTCCGGCGTCCGGGGCGCTTTCGGCGGCGCGAACGAGTGCGGCGAGGCAGCCGGGCTCGGGGGCCGCGTCGTCGTTGAGGAGGAGGCAGAGGTCCGCGCCGTCGGCGAGGGCTCGGCGGAGGCCGGCGTTCGCGGCACCGCAGAAGCCGAGGTTGCACGGCAGCTCGAGCCACTCCACCGCCGGGTGCTCCGCGCGCAGCCCAGGGGGGGGCGGCCGCCCGTCGGCGACGCAGAGGACGCGGTGGGGCGTTGCTTGGGCGCGCAGGCCGGCCAGGCACTCGGCGAGGGCGTCGGGGGCGGCGAAGACCGTGGGGACGACGACGAACAGCGCGCCGGGCTCGCTCGGGTCCGCGGGGGCGGTCACGGCGCGCGCGGCGCTCGGCCGTCGCCGCCGGAGGGGCGGGGGAGGCGCACCTCCGCGCGGTGGCGCTTGGTGCTCAGGGTGTCGGCGGCGGCCTTGCTGCCGAAGGCGATTCCGCGCTTGCTTTTGCGCACGAAGTCGACGAGCTCGGCGACCTCGGGAGAGCGCAGCTCGGCTTCCATGCGCTCGAGGGCTTCGGGAATGGTGAGCCCCGAGGCGTAGAGGAGGCGGTAGGCGGTCTTGATCTCGGCCCGGGCCTCGCGGGAGACGCCGGCGCGGCGGAGCCCCACGCGGTTGACGCCTTCGGCCAGCGCCGGGCGGCCGCCGTAAACGAAGAAGGGGGGCAGGTCCTTGTTGGACACCGAGAGGGCCGAAATCATGGCCAGGCGACCGATCCGGCAGAACTGGTGGATTCCGGTGAAGCCCGACATGAGCACGCGGTCGGCGACCTGGCAGTGTCCGGGGAGGCTGGCCTGGTTGACGAGGACGACGCGATTGCCGACCACGCAGTCGTGGGCGACGTGGGTGAGGGCCATGAACAAATTGTCGTCGCCGATCACCGTCTCGGCGCCTTCGCGCGATCCGCGATGGACTTGCGAGTGTTCGCGGAAGGTGTTGCGGTGGCCGATCCGCGTGAAGCTGACCCAGGAAGGGTCGAAAGAGAGGTCTTGGGGAAGGTGTCCGATCACCGCGCCGGGGTGGACCTGGTTCTCGTCGCCCAGGGTCGTGTAGCGGCCGACGAAGGCCGTGGGCCAGATCACGTTGCGTTCGCCGAGGACCACGTCGTCTTCGATCACGGCGTGGGCGCCGACGCGGGTACCCGCGCCCACGCGGACCCGCTTTCCGAGGACGGCGGTGGGGTGGACCTCGGCCTGGGGGTGGATCTCGGGGGCCATGGCGTCCTTCCGGGGCGGGCGGTGGCGCGTGGAGCGCGGGCCGCCGAAGGTCAGGGCCCGAGGAGTCCTCGGGCGAGGGAGAGGGCGAGGAGGCCGAGCTTGCGCCCGGCGGGAAGGGTGACTCGTTCGGCGAGCACGTCGTAGTCGCGCGACTCGATGCGATCGAGGAGGCGCTCGTAGATGGCGGCGAGAGCCAAAGGGCAGGCCCGGGCGTCGCGGAGGACGTGCTCTGCGAGCCGGCGACCGCGTGCGAAGTAGCAGCGCGCGCGCCGGGCCTCGAAGGCGAGGAGTTCGCGAACGCGGGGGGAGGCGGGCGCGTGGGCGAGTTCGGCCTCCGAGACCCCGAAGCGCTCGAGGTCCTCGCGCGGTAGGTAGACGCGATCGCGCTCGAAGTCCTCGCGCACGTCGCGGACGATGTTCGTGAGCTGCATTGCGATCCCGAGGTCCACCGCCAGCGAGCGGACGAGTTCGCGTTCGCCGCGGTAGCCGAAGACTTCGAGGCAGGCGAGGCCGACGGCGGAGGCCACCTGGTAGCAGTAGCCGTGGAGTTCCTCGAAGGTGTCGTAGCGGGCGACGCGCAAGTCCTGCTCGCAGCCGGTGGCGACGAGGTCGAGGTCTTCACGGCGCACGCCGAAGCGCGCGGACGCGTCGGCGAGCGCTTGCAGGAGGAGGTCGAGCTCCGGGG
>RFHU01000462.1 GCA_003695705.1 Planctomycetota bacterium | reverse complement strand
GTCCCCGTCGTCCCCGTCGTCCCCGTCGTCCTCGTCGTCCCCGTCGTCCTCGTCGTCCTCGTCGTCCCCGTCGTCCTCGTCGTCCTCGTCGTCCCCGTCGTCCTCGTCGTCCCCGTCGTCCTCGTCGTCCTCGTCGTCCTCGTCGTCCTCGTCGTCCTCGTCCGTCCGGACCTCCATGCTGGCGGGCCAGGCACCGGCGCTCTCCAGGGCCATCACGGGCGCACCGGGGAGGCGGAACACGGGCAGGGCGCCGTCGGCCGTCAACTGCTCGGAGTGGCAACCGGCGCAGGAACGCTCGAAACCGTGGAGGAGCATGCGGCGACCCTGGCCGTCGGGACGGTGGCAGTCCACGCAGCGGGCGGCGTTCCCCCCTTGGGGGGCGAGGGGGCCGCCGGGGCGGAGGTGCTGCACGTGGTCGAAGCGAACGCTCGCCCTGCGTCCGTGGCCGAAGGCGCGGAATTCCGGATGCCCGTCCTCCAGGCTCGCGAAGCTCCTCTGGTGGCAAACCTGGCATTCGAGGTCGGCGGTCGCCCGCAGGTTCGCGCCACGGCCCTGATGCTCGTGGTGGCACGTCGCGCAGGCCAACGGGCCCTCGCCCGCGACTTCCTGCTGGAGACGCTTGCCCAGCCAAAGGAGCGGAGGCACGCGCTCGGGACTCGGGGCCGCGTCCGGCGAGGCCGAGAGGCTGCGCAGGCGATCGGGGGCCAAGGAGTGGGCTGCGAGGGCGTGCTCCCCCAGGTCGTGGCAACGCGTGCAACGCTCGCTGTCGTGCTCGGCGCGGTCTGAGTCGGAGGCCGCAAGCAAGAGACTCGCCAGGCCGTCCTCCTCCGCGGAGTGGCACGAGGCGCAGGACGCGGCCAAGCCCGCGTGCCCTGCCGACAGCTCGCCGGGGCTGACGACGCGTCGCCGCACGCCCGCGTCGGCGAAGGCGAAGAGGATGAGGCCGCAGAGCGCGGCGAGGAAGCGTCGCGTCCAGAGTCCGCGCAGGCTCCGATGGCTGCGCTGGGGCTGGCAGGGGACGAAGGGTCGTCCGCAGCGCCCCGTGGGCGTCGGACCCTCGCCGCAGGGACCCCCAGCAGGGTTCGGCCGCCCGCAGCGCCAGACCCCCCCGGATCGGACGGGAACGCACTCGACCCCGGCGCAGCGCCCCCCCCGGCGGGGGCCAAGGGAGCACTCCGCGCCGTCTGCCGCCAAGCCGCAGGTCCAGACCCGCTGAGGGCGCTGGTAACTGCTCTGCCGGTGCCCGAAGGGTTGCAGACGCTTCACCGGACCCCTCCGTAGGCATAGACGAGGGCGACGTGCAGGACCCCGAGAAGCGCGGCGCCGTAGGCGAGGGGAATGTGCACGAACAGCCAGTACTTGAGGAGGGCCTGGTGTACGTAGTGGTAGTCGAGGTCGTCCTTGGCGCGGACGCACTCGCCGAGGCGCGCAAGCGTTTGCTTCTCCTCGCTGCCCAGGAACCGCTCGAGGTCCTCGAACTCGCGCAAGAGCCGGCGCAGGGGACCGCGGGACTCGCGCAGATGGGCCCAGCGGTTTCGCGGACCGGAAAAGAAGTCGTGCAGGGAGCGAAGGTACAGGTCCGGGAGGGCGGTGGAATCGACCTCCCGAGCGGCCACCAGGACCAGGTCCTGGACCTCGGCGCGCAACCTCCGGATCAGCGCAGGAATCCGCTCGAAGATGACCTCCTCGCCTCGGTTCGCCAATCGTGGCGGCACGAGGCGGGTGACGTAGATCCCAAACACACCGCTGAACGCCGCTCCGGCGAAGCACGCGTAGAGCACGCTCTCCAGGAGACCGCTGGGACGCCGGAGGCCCACGTGGAGCGCGAAGGCGACGATGCTGAAGTAGCCCAGGTAGAGATGGATCTGCAACCAGGTGGACGAGGCGAAGGCGGGCAAGAAGTCGACCTTCTTGCGCAGGTTGTAGAGCGTGAGCAGGAGCACGGCCGGCAGGAGCACCCACCCGGTGACCAGCATGGGATGGGCAAGGGTCAAGCTCCAGGCGCTGTGCATTGCGTAGAGGAGCACGGCGGCGGTTGCGCAGAGGAAGCTGGCCACGACCCGGCGACGAAGCAAGCGAGCCGCGCCGGGGCGACGCCGTTCGACCGCGGCGCTCATCGGATCCACCTCGCCAGAGGCCCGGGCGTGTTCAGGTCGATGCGAACCAGGGCGTCGTGCGGGCACGCGCGTGCGCAGGCCGGGCCGCCCAGCCGATCGAAGCACAGATCGCACTTGGTGGAGCGGCGAATCGGCTCGTTGCGCTCGTCGAGGACCAAGTTTCCGCGCGGGTCGCGAACCTCGACCATGCGGATGTTGTCGTAGGGGCAGTTGTTGGCGCAGGTCGAGCAGCCTATGCAGGTCGCGTCGTTGACCACGACCTCTCCCTCGAGGGAGCGGTGGATCGCGCCGGTCGGGCAACCGATCATGCAGACGGGGTCGGAGCAATGCATGCAGGCGTTGGCCAGCATGTAGCGGCCGTCGCTCGGTCCGTGGCGGATGAAGCGCGGGTTTCCTTGGTGGTTCGAGGCGCAGGCCCGCACGCAGTCGTCGCAGCGAGTACAGCGCTCGAGGTCGATCACCATGGCCCGCGTCCCGTTGACGAAGCGCCGTTCGACGAGGAATTCGATGAGGGCCTCGTCCAGTCCTTGGCTCCTGGGCGGTCGGGCCAGTGCGAGCGAGGTACTCCGCGGTGCGACGGGAGGGGGCAAGGCCGCGGCGGGGAAAGAGGGGAGGACGAGCGACTCGACGACCGCGGTCGGGATGAAGAGGACGTCGCAGTAGCCCAAGGCCGTCAGGCTCCGCTGGTACTGCACGGGGCGCTCTGGATGGCGCCAATTGTGCGCGATCTCCTCGAAACCGTAGGCCTCGCCGCGGCCAAGGTAGCTGATGGTCCGTGTTCCCTGGTCGTAGCGCTGGCTAAGCCGGGCAAACCCGGAACGAACCAGAATGACCCCGTTCGGGTAACTGCCCTCCGCGCTGATCGACGGCTCCTGCTGCGCGCGGCGGCTCCAGTCGACGCCCTGCTCGCGCTCCTCCTGCGTCCGCTTCGACCACGTGAACTCGCCGTAGCTCTGGAACTCGGTGTGGCGGGCGAGCTCCGCCATGAACAGGGGCCGAACCAACCCCTCGAGGAGGGAGGTCGGAGGTTTCGTGTCGGCGAACACGACCTCCCGCGGCTGGTGAGACCCCGGATCGTCGGGAAGGGGAAGGAGCCAACGCCAGGCCTGCTGCCGGGTCCCCTCCGCGAGGAACACGAGGATGTTGCGGGCGCTATGGTTGCGGGTGATCTGTTCCTGAAGGGCTGCGCGGGTCTGCGGATCGGGCAAGGCAGGCGCAGAGCACGAGTAGACCGCGAGTCCTGCAAGCGGGTGCGCGGCGGGAGTCCGCGCGATGCCGCTCAGCCGAAAGGCACCCGCACTGCTTCCCTCGGCCATGCGAGCGCGCGCGTCGGGAGTGAGTTCGAAGACGACGGTCGTGTTCCCGAGGGTGATGGCGTCGTTCACCGCAAGGATGTGGTCGCGGCGCACGACCTGTCGGCCGATGCGCGTGCCGAAGCGCGACGTGTTGGTAAGCAGCCAGTGGTCGCCGTCGTAGCGCACCGTCGCGTGGGATCGCGAGAGGCTCTGGTCGGTGGGAATCTGCAAGTTTGCGTCGTGCCCACGGCCGATGATGGTGGTCGCGCTGGGATCCAGCGGAAGCACCCGACCCGCCTGGGGTCCGTTCGCGACGCGCAGTTGAAAGGTGAGGGGCGCCGTGTCCCTCGGGCCGACGAGGAGGGTGGTCGAGAAGGCCTCCCACCCGAGGCGCTCGGTGAAGAGCACGTTGGAGCGACGCTCCGCAACGAGGGCGCGGAGTTCCGGTCCACGCCCCACGAAGCGGAGCATGGGCGTGGCCTGCAAGTGTTGGTGGAGGCTGTTGCGGCGGTAGAGGCGGTAGACGTGCTCCTTGAAGCCGGTGTCGGCTTTCAACAGGTCGCGAAGGCCCTGCCAGCGGATCTCGAGGAGCGCGGTGCCCGGGCGGGGACCTCGCGCCGGGTCGTCCTCCGGAGGCGGTAGGTCGTCGGCGTCGGCGAAGATCGTCGCCGTGCGCGGCGTGCGTCCGAGAACGGAGATCTCCCCGAACAGTTCGCCTTCGCCGAGGACGACGGTCCGGTTGCGCGAAATCACCCGCGGAACGTCCTGCAAGAAGATGGGGACGTAGTCCTCTTGCCCCCCGGCGGTGCGACGGAGGGTCGCCGGGTCGCGAACCTCTTCGCCGCGGCAGGCGATGCGCTCGATGAAGGAGCGGAGGACGCCGACCTTCTTTCGTGGAGTCTTGCCCACCTGCGCAGCGCTGAGCCCCTCCCCGCCCGGAAGGACCACACGACAGGATCCTCGCAAGACGACGAAGGCCGAGTTGCCGTAGTCGCCCTCGCGAACGATGACTTCGCCCTTGCGGAATTCCCGCACGCGGGTGTCGTGGAGGAGGATCTTCTTGAGACGGTCCTTCTTGTCCTCCAGGCCGTGCCAGATGCCGAGGTCCAGGAGTTCTTCGACCTCGGCCTCGGCCTGGCGACGAGCCTCTTCGGCTTGGAGTCGGAGGCCCTCGTCGTCGGGGTTGGCGGCCGCGAGCCAGGCGAGGCGCGCCATTTCCTCGCGCGCTGGATCGAAGGGATGATCCCAGCGCTGCGCTTTTCGAGCGGGGAGGCTCACTGGGTGACTTGGTAGGGCGTCCCCTTGTACTTCTCCGGTGGGGGAAGGAGCGGGTCGACCGGGGCCAGTTCCTTCTCCAGCGCGAGCATCTCCTCCTCGCTCTTGCCGTCGAAGATTCGGCGCGCGGCGGCGCGCACTTTGCTCGCCGCCGCGAGGAGCGCCTCGCGTTGCTTCACCTCGAGCGGCGCGGCCTTGGCCGCGGCGACGATCTCGTCGATCGCCCCGGCGACCGGGTGGTCTCCCGGCAGCTTGCTCCGAATGGCCTCCAGGGCAGCGAGCGCGTTCCCCTCTCCGTCGAGCCGCTCCTTGATCTTCTTGAAGTAGCGACCGTCGGGGTCGGTGGCGTTGGAAAGGGCGCGGAGGCTGTATTCCACGTCGAGCATCTTGCCGACGACGTACAGACCCCGCAGGAAACGCGACGGGCGATTCTCACGGGCCTTGTTGCGGAGGTTGTGCCGAACCTCCCCCTGGGAGTAAGCGACCAACTCGAAGCCCTTGGTGCTCGCGCGGTGGTACTTCTTCTTCTTCTTCTTCTTCTTCTTCTTCTTGACCTTGAACTTGGTGTTGACCATCTCCTCGACGGAGACGGTCGTGCCCTGCGGGTTCTTGGCCATGATGTGGCACTGGTAGCAGTTCTGAGCCAGCTTGTAGAGGTTGGCCGGGCGAATCATGCCCTTCTCCTCGGCCAGTTTGAGACGCACCTCGCGCTGGTCCTTGCCCCACTTCTCCTCGTTGCTGTGCACGCCGGCCCACTCGGCGGCGGGTCCGTGGCAGGATTCGCAGGAGATGCCGTACTTGGCCACCTCCTCGCCGCCTTCCTTGACCACGGTGAAGTGGCAGTTCTGACACAGTTTGTCGCGCTGGAGATTGCGGATCTTGAACTTCTTCCGCATGGCCTTGGCCAGCGGGGTGTCGGGCATGCCGATGGAGTGGTTGTGGTGCGTCGTCTGCCAGGCCTTGAACTCTTCGAGGTGGCACTTGGAGCAGCCCAGTTCCTTGTTGATCTCGGTGTTCGGACCCACGAACCGCTCGGGAGGAGCATCGGCGATGAACTTGTCCTCGTCGGCCTCCTGGGCCACGGCCAGACCGAACGCCAAGGCAATGCCGCCGGCCGCCGCGGCGGCCATTCGCAGTTGTCGGGAAGCGATCATGGTGACCCTCCTGGGTCCGTTCGCGCCACAGGACAAGGCGCAGGGGACTAGAACTTGACGATGAATTCGCAGCGTGCGCCGTAGGCCTCGACCATGCCCTCGGTCTTCCCCTGGAAGCCTTCGACCAGGAGGATGAAGTGATCGAGGAAGGCCTGCTGATAACGAACGCCCACAGCGTATGCGCCGAGATGGCGGTGGGGAACCGTCGAGCGGCGGCCCGCGACCTCGACGATGAGTTGCTTGCGGACGTCGCCGAAGAGGAACATTTGGTAGCCAAGGGCGAAGCCGACCGCTCGGTCTCCAAAGCGGAGGGGATTGCGGCGGCCGCTTCCCGCGGCGGCCGAGTTGACGTCGTTCGTCACCTGGTCGCCGAGGATGCTGCCGTAGCGACCGATCCCTCGGCCGGCGTAAGTGATGCCGACGCGCCCGAGCGGACTGGGATTGTCCGGATCGCGGTAGGCCGAGCGGTAGCGATCGATGCCGAGGAAGGCGTTGAAGTAGATGATGTCGGGAATGAGTGGATGGGTCCGAGGAACGTCGAGGGAGATCTCCACGTTGAGCAAATGCCCGTCTTGGGGACCGTCGATGCGCTCTTCGCCGAGGGCGACCGAGCCGTTCCAGCGGAAGGTCGTGTTGAAGTGCCCGATGCGCTGGTGGAAGGCGGCCCCGAAGAACAGGCCCGAGGCGCCGTTGTTCCGCAGGTTCGTGTAGGCGAAGTCCAACTCCATGGTGGTGAAGTAGAAATCCGTGGCGGTGAGGAGGGCCACGAGGTCGAGCTGGCGGTCGGTCCGCTTGCGCGGGCGCCCGGTCTTGAGGGACTGGAGGAACTCGAGGTTCGTCGCCGAGGGCGGGTTCGCACGGTTGGGGCTGCGGGGTTGAATCAGGTCGGGATCGCCGTAGAGCAGCGTGATGCGTGTGTTCGAGGAGTAGGGGAGGAAGCGCAGCGAGTTCCGTGTGATGCCCACCGCGTCCATGGTTCCGTTGATCATCACCCCGTCTTGGAAGAGCAGGTTCTGCCGCCCGACGGAGAAGCCGATGTCGAGCAGCGAGCTGTCGTCGGGGTCAAGGTTGGGGAAGATCTCGCCGAAGTCGCCCTCGAAGAAGAGGGTGGTGATGCGGGCGTTGACGCCGTCGTTCCAGTCGTCGACCTCACCGGGCTGCCCTTGGACGCGATTGGGCTCGAATTCGTAGCCGGTGTAGCCCCGCCGCCGCTGGCGGACGTCGTCGAGGGGGCGGAAGCCGAGGACAATCCGCTCGGTCCCCGAGAGCTGCAGGTTGGCGAACAGGTCGAGGCGGTTCGCCCACTCGCTGCGGGGCTTGATTCGGCGCGCGCCCGGAACCGGGGCGCGGTCGAGGCCGTTGTCGAAGACCTGCACCGCGGTGCGGAAGGTCCCGTAGACGAGGAGGGAGGGGTTCCAGACCGCGCCCGTGGGCAACTCGATTCCTTCCTGAATCGGCGTCTGCCCAAGGAAGGGATCGCCGATTTCGAGAAGCGGCCGCGGGCGCCCGCCCGGTACCGCGTCTCGGTCGGGCCCGCGCACGGCGTCCGAAACGAAGCTCTGGGAGTCGGTGAGCACTCGCTCCGAGAAGGTCTTGGGGCGTGGGGAAGGAGGCGCCTCGGCCTCGGGG
>RFHU01000461.1 GCA_003695705.1 Planctomycetota bacterium | reverse complement strand
TTGGAAGCGGCGGCCCGCGTGCATGAGGTAGTAGCGCCAAGCGCGCCCGCGGTGGAAGAGGACCCCCGAGTGGGGCCAGGTGACTTCTCCGCGCGTGGCCGCCTGGGGGCCGGCGACCACGAACACGAGTGCGTCCACGCCGAGCAAGGCGTCGGGACCTTCGCGGGCGAGGAGGCGGTCGAGGGCGGCCCCGAAGAGGCTCTGGCGCGCAGTCGGATCGACGAGGGGGCGGCCGGCGAGTTCGGCGCGCCGGGTCGGGAGCGCAATCCAGTCGAAGCTGCGCCCGCGTAGGTCGAGGGCGCCGCCGCTGGCTTCGAGGAAGTAGTCGCGCATCGAGCCGGCCGCGGGGTCCCCGCTCGCCGTTCGTCGGTAAACGCCCCGCGAGAAGAGGGCGGCGTCGAAGGCGGCCGCGCCGAAGGCCGGGGGCGGCTCGTCGGCGAAGGAGACCGGAACCACGCGCAGGTTCAGGACCCCGCGCGTGGGGAGCACCAGGCGCCGCAGGTGCGGCAAGGGGCGGGTGGCCGCGCGCACCCGGGCGAACAGGCGCTCCTTGAGGGGCGCGGGCGGGGGCTCGCGATCGGGCAAGGCCGCGAGCGGAGGGAAGCCCTCTGCTCCTTGGGCGAGGGCGAAGGCCGGCGCGAAGAGGGCCAGGCCGAGGGCGGCGAGGGGGCTCGAAGGATTCACGGTCGCCTCCTGGCCCCCGAGCATACGGTGCCTGCTTCGGTCCGCGAGGGGGCCTCGGCCGCGCGGACCGGCGCGGCCTCGGGGGGGCGCGCCGGTGCGGTGCGGCACGACCCCACGGGTCCAGGCGGACCGCAGGCCTTCTCCCGGAGCGGCCCCGGGGGCGAGCCGCGCTTCCCCCGACCGCCACGAGACGGAGCAGCGCTCCGGAATCGCCCGACAATGGGCATTCGGTCCCTTTTGGCCGTTCGCACGTAAGTTGAGGTAATTGCTCCCAGGGAATGCCTCGGGCGCGGATCTGTCGGCGCATATCTGCAGTCCGTGGCGTCAAAAGTGAAAAAATATTGACGGCGCCCCGGGTGGCTCGCTACGTTCTTAGGCAACCCGCGAGGTGACCTGTGCGGCTCGATTCGGTGGTCCTGCTTCCCTTCTTCGTTCCCCTGGGCTTGGTCGCTCTGTTCACGGCCCTGCAGGTCGCGCTGCTTGCGCTCGCGGGCGTTTCCCTCGGCCTGGAGGCGGACGCGAACGTCGACTTCGACGCCGACCTTGCCCTCGACGCGGACGTCGACCTCGAGGTGGAAGCCGACCTCGACGCCGACCTCGACGCCGACCTCGACGCCGACGGGGGCCCGGACGCCGAGACGGGGACCGACGCGACCGACGGTCCGGGGGGCAGGCTGGCGCTCGTCGGCGCGGTGCTCAGCCCCCTGGGCTTGGGGCGGGTTCCCTTGACCGTGATCTGGCAGGCCCTGGCGGTGGGCTGGGGAATCAGCGGACTCGGGCTCAGCTACGGGCTCGGCCGACTCCTCGGCGGGGACCCCCCGTGGCTGCTCGCGCTGACCCTCCCCCTCAGCCTCTTCCCCGCCTGGTGGGTCGCGCGGGCGCTCGTGCGCCTCGTGGCGCCCTTGCTTCGGACCAGCGGTCGCGCCGAGTCGGCGCGGCGTCTGATCGGTCGCCGAGGCCGCGTCACTTCGCTCGCGGTCGACGGCGCCTTCGGAGAAGTCGTCCTCTCGATCAACGGCACGGCGAACCACGTGGTGGTTCGCAGCCGTGGCGAACGGATCGAGAAGGGCAGCGAGGTGGTCGTGGTCGATTTCGACGTCGGCGCCCAGCGACCCGTCGTTGCCCTCCTTCCTTCCGCAACCCCGACGTCGAGAGGAGCATGATCGTGCTGCACACCCTGACCCTGGCCACCATCCAACTGAACGGCTGGCTGATCGGAGGCGCCGCCCTTGGCGCGAGCTTCCTCTTCCTTCTCTCGGTCGGCGTGATGATGAAGCGCTTCTACCACCGCGCGAGCGCCGACGAGGCGCTGGTCCGAACCGGCTCCGGGGGGACGCGGGTCGTGATCGGCGGCGGAATGATGGTCCTGCCGGTCTTGCATCAGGTCATGCGCGTCTCGCTGCGCACCATCACCCTCACCGTCGAGCGCTTCGGCGAGGCGGCCCTGGTGACCGCGGACAAGATCAAGGCCTGCTGCGAAATGGAGCTCTACATCAAGGTCGACGACACCGAGGAAGGCGTCGTCGCCGCGGCACGCAGCTTCGGCTCGCGCAACGTGGACGAGCGCGTCCTCGCCGAGATCGTCGAGGGCAAGCTGACCGACGCCCTGCGCGGGGTCGCCGCCAACAAGACCTTCATGGAGCTGCACGCCCAGCGGGAGGAGTTCGCCGAGGCGGTCAAGAAGGCCCTCGTCGACGAGCTGCGCAAGAACGGACTCAAGCTGGAGAGCACTTCGCTCACCCAGCTCCGTCAGCTCCCCATCAGCGAAATGGACCCCAACGACGTCTTCGACGCCGAGGGGCTGCGGAACATCGCCGGCACCGTGGCCAAGGCGCAAGAGGAGTGCAACCGGATCGACCGCCACAAGGAAGTCGAGATCCAGATGCAGGACGTCGCCGCGCGCAAGCGCGCTCTGGAGCTCGAGCAGGAGCAGGCCTTCCTCGAGGCCGACCAGGCCAAGCGCGTGGCCGAGTACCGGGCCACCAAGAAAGCCGAGGAGAAGATGGCCGTGCTCACCCAGGAGCAGGCGGCGGCCGAGGCCGCGCTCGAGCAGCAGCGCGCCGTGGAGGCGGCGCGGATCGCCCAGGAGGAAGCGGTGGCCACGCGCGACCTCCAGCGCCAGGAGCAGATCGCGCGCGCCCAGGCCGCCAAGGACGAGGCCGAGCGCACCGCGCAGATCCTCGCGGCCAAGGCCATCGAGGCGGCGCAGATCGAGAAGCAGAAGGCCGTCGAAGCGGCCGAGATCGAGAAGCAGAAGGCCATCGAGGCGGCCGAGATCGCCAAGCAGAAGGTGATCGAGGTGGCCACGGTGGAGAAGGTGCAGGCCCTCGCGCTCGCCGAGACCGAGAAGGCCCGCGCCGAGGCCGCCAAGGCCCTCGCCGAAGCCGAGGAGGCCGCGGCCGTCGAGGCCATCACCACCGCCGAGCAGACGGCGCGCGCCAAGCGCGAGAAGGAGATCGCGGTCATCAAGGCCCAGGAAGAGGCCGAGATGGCCCGCATCGCCGCCGACAAGGAGGCCTACGAGAAGGAGAAGGCCGCGCAGGCCGAGCGCGAGGTCAAGCGCGCCCAGGGCGACGCCGAAGAGGCCGAGGCCCGCGGCAAGGCCAACGCGATTCGCGAAGTGGCGCAGGCGCGCGCCGACGAGGAGCGCCTGGGCGCCCAGGCCGTCAAGGACGCCACCACCCTGCGCGCCGAGGCCCTGGCGGCGAAGACGACCATCGAGGCCGATGCGCGGGCGCTGGCCGCCGCAAAGGACGCCGAAGCGAAGAAGCTCCTGGCCGAGGCCATCGAGCGCGAGGGCGCGGCGCGCGCCGAGGCGCGCCGCCTCATGCAGGAGGCCGAGAACGCCATCGACAGCCGCCTGTTGCTCCTGAGGGCGACCGAGCGGGCCATCGACAAGGCGCCCGAGGTCGTGCGCGAGTTCGTCAAGAGCGCCGAGGCCATTGGGGAGATGAAGGTCCTGCAGATCGGCGGCGGGTTCGCGCCCGGCGCGGGCGGCGAGGGCGAGGGCTTCCTCGGGGAGCTCGGCAAGACGCCGCTGGGCCTCGGCCTGACGACCCTGGCCCAGGGGACGGCGCTCCTGCCGCTGATCAAGGGCCTCATGGACCACGCCGGCGTGGGCCGCGAGGAGGTGCTCTCCAAGGTGACGGCGGCGGTGAAGGCCGGCGCCGCGGAGTTCGCCC
>RFHU01000460.1 GCA_003695705.1 Planctomycetota bacterium | reverse complement strand
CTCCCCTTCAGGGGACCTCCACCTCGAGGCGGGCGGGGCGCCCCGCGCGTCCGAAGGATCCCACGGCCCGCAGGGCGAGGCGGTTCGTGCCCCGGCGCAGGCGCCAGGCGAGGCGCGCCGGCGCGGGGTGCCAGGGTCCGCCGTCTTGGCGGGCTTCGAAGCGCTGGAAGCCGGGGGTGTAGGTGGCGAGGTCGAGTTCGAGTCGGCGGGGTCCGAGCGCCCGCACCGTGCAGGCGACCTCGCCCACGGTCCAGTCGCTGTCCGGGTCGAGGTCGGGCCAGAGCCCTTGCCACAGGTTTCCGAAGTAGAGGGGGTGCCAGCGCGGGTAGGAGCGGAGCAGGAAGTCGTCGCGGCGACACACCCGCAGCCGCCAGAACAGGTCGAGGTCGGCGGCGGCGGCGGGCCGCGGCGCCTCGCCGGCGCGCACTTCGAGGACTGCGCGCCGCGCGCGGCGGGCCTCTTGCAGCTCGAGGGCGGCGAGGGGGCGCTCGGGCGCGCCGGGGAGGACGAAGTGCCGCGCGAAGGTTGGATCGAGGTAGACCCAGCGGCCCAGGGACGGGCACCACAGTTCGGCGGCCGCGTGCACGCGGCCGTCGGGCGCCTCGAGGCGCAGCACGCGCGCTCCGTAGCCCAGGCTCCAGCCGGCTTGGGCGAGCACGTAGGCCGAGTGCGCGCAGAAGAAGCGCTCCCCCGCGGCGGCGGCGGCGAGGATGTCCGGTGCCCGTGCCGTGTGCAAGGTCCGCGAGGGGAGGCCGTACTCCCAACGGTCGTGTACCCAGCGGTTGAGGGCGAGCAGGGCGACAAGGCCACCCTGGGAGGCGATGGCGTCGAGTCCCTGCTCGCGGCGGAAGGCGGCGGCCGCCGGCGCTGCGGGGTCGCCGTGGAGCAAGGGCCAGGGGGGACCCTGGGCCGATCCGACGTCGAAGCGCAGGACCCGCCCGCCGGAGGGCGCGAGCAGCGCCTGCAATCCGGCGAGGCTGCGTGCGCCGGGGCCGAGGGCGCGCGGTCCCGTGGGCAGGGGCTGCGTGGCGCGCGCGGGCAGGACCGCAGCGAGTGCTCGCCCGGCGCCCGTCGCCAGGCGCAGGCCGGCGTCGCTCAGTCCTCCGGGTCCGGCGGGGTCGACGACCGCCGCTCCGCCGGCGAGGGTCGCGCCGGCGAGGGCGAGCGCCCAGCGCCGTGGCCGGGGGCGCGCCGTCCGAAGCGCCGTGCCTGCGCCGGCTTTGGCCCGGGGGTGCGGCGGGCGCTCCACGCCTCGTCCGCAGGCGCCCGAGGGACCTCCGGAGAGGGTCATTGCCCCTGGGGTCGCGGGCCGGTCGTGGCGGCCGGAGCCTCGGTGTCCTCCGCAGCGCCCGGGTTGCCGCGGGCCGACTCGCCCGCCGATGAGGCCTCGCTGCCGGCGGGGCGACCGGGACCCGCCGGCCCTTGGGGGCCGTGGGCCGCGCCTTCGAGGGCCTCGGCCTCGGCCCGCAGGGCGGCGGCGTCGGAGCGCGCGGGGTCGAGCCGCAGGGCGGCGCGCAAGAAGCGCGCGCCCTGCTCGGGCTGCCCGCGGGCTGCGGCGAGGCGCCCGCGCAGGACGGCCAGCTCGGCGTAGCCGCCGCCCTGCTGGACCACCTCGCGGTCGATGGCGGCGGCCGCGCGGGCGAGGAGCTGGGGCGCTGCCTTTCGCCCGGCCGCGTGGGCCCGCAGGGCGAGGCGCGCGAGGTCCTCGAGGAAGAGGGGCGTTCCGACCCCGGCCTCGGGGAGGAGCCGTTCGATAGCCTCGAAGGCCTCGGGCTCCCCGCCGAGCTCGCCGAGGGCGAGGGCCCCGCGGCGCACCGCGGGCAGGCTGAGCAAGGCGCCGCGCGCGCGGGCCAGGGCTCGGGCGCGGCGGGTGACCTCGAGCACGCGCCGCGCGTGGAGGCGCCGCTCCTCGGGGTCGGTGGAGGCCTCGACGAGCTTCCACTCCACTCGGGCGAGGTTGGTGTGGGCGGCCTCGTAGTAGGCCGAGAGTTCGATGGCCCGCCGGAGATGCCGCGCTGCCTTTTGGAGCAGGCGTCGCCGCTCGGGGCCCTCGACTTCCTTGGCCATTTCCTCGTAGACCAAGCCCACGTTGTTCCAGCACATGCGGACCGACGGGCTGGGGACGACTTCGTTGGCCTCGATGCCGCGCAGGAGGCAGTATTCCGCCCGCTTCCAGCGGCCGAGTTCCAGGTAGGCCTTTCCCAGGTTGTTCCAGCCTTCCACGTGCACGGGGGCGAGTTGGAGCGCGGTTTCGATGGGTCCTACCGCCCCCAGCCAGTCCTCCCGGTAGAGCTTCTCCATTCCCAGGCTGGACCAGGCGCGGGCGCAGTCGGGGCGCTTGCGGAGGGTGTCCTCCCAAAGGCCCGTGGCGGAGCTCCACACACGCACCCGCAGGAAGGTTCCGACGGCGGCCGCGGCGACGAGCACCGCCACCCCGAGCGGAACGCCGCGGCGCAGCGCCGGCCACCAGGCGGCGAGCCCTTCTCGACCGCGGGCGAGGGCCACGAGCGCGGCGGCCGGGAGGAGCAGGGTCGGCACGTACATGCGGTGGTCGACCATGGGGTCGAGGATGGGGATGAACGAAGACTCGACGACGTGTGTGAGGTAGTACCAGCCCACGGCAAGGGGCAGCCAGCGCAGCCCGCGCAGCCAGAGCTTCGCCGCCAGGGCGACGATGAGCGCGTGCCCGACGATGGCGCGCGCGAAGAGCGCCGCGGCGCCGGGCACTTCGGGGTCGAAGCCGCCGCGCTGCGAGTTCCAGAGGATCGGGAAGGCTTGCTCCACGGTGAGGTCGTAAGGGAACAGCCACAGGTGCAGGTAGCGGAGGGTCACGGGAACCTGGGTCACCAGGTACTCCGTGCGGGTGGCCGTGGGCGAGCGGGCGGGGAGGAAGCGGGCCACGAAGCCGTCCGGCCCCGCCAGGGCGAGGTAGGCGAGGGCGCCCAGGGTGTGGGGGACGAAGAACAGCGCCGCAGGGGCGAGGCGCCTTCCCCCGTAGACCACCAGCTCCACGAGGACGACCGCAGCCGGGACCAGGGCCGCGTTCTCCTTGGTTCCCAGGGCGAGGGCCGAGCAGGCCGCGACCGCGAGGTATCCCTTCCACTCCTCGCGAGGGGTCGTCCCCAGCGCTTCCATGCGATCGCGCAGGCGCACGTAGAGGAGCAGCGTCCCCAGGAAGGCCAGGCCGGCGGTGAGCGCGTAGCGCTGGGCGATGTAGGCCACGGCCATGACGTTCGCCGGATGCACCGCCCAGAGGGCGGCGGCGGCGAGGGCCACCCGGGCGCCCGTCCGAGCACCGAGCCCCTCGGGGCGCACGCGCAGGAGGCGACGGAGCAGTTCGTAGAGGAGCACGGCGTTGAGCGCGTGCAGGCCAAGGCTCACCGCGTGGTAGGACCACCAGTCGCGGATCCCGTAGGGGAGCTGGGGCACTTGTCCGAGGTGGGCAAGCTGGAAGTTGAGGAGGAAGCTGAGGTTGGTGAGCGCTCGGGTGGGCTTGGCCTTCACCAGTTCGAGGGCGTCTCCCAGGTTCCAGAGCAGGCGGTTGCGCGTGACCACGGGGGCGTCGTCGAAGAGGAAGGGAACCCAGAAGGCGCCTGCGTAGGCGCAGAGGACCAGGACCACCAGCAGCCAACGCGCGCTGTGCGGGCGCGCGAGGAACTCCGCTGCGCGCTCCCACGCTGCGCGCGGTGGGGGAAGCGCGGCGCCCTGCGCAGGCGCTGCGGCGGGAAGGGACGGGGCTCCGAGGGAAGCGGGGGCTCCGTCGGCCAGCGGGCGCGCTGGGGCAGCCCCGCCCGCGGCGCGGGCCTCCGCTCCGCGCTTCGCGCGGGCTTTTCCCTTTCGCTTGCGCTGCTTGCCGCGCGCCATGCCGGCGAGTCTACCAGCGGGCGACGCCTGCGCCGCCGAGGCGGCTGGGCGAAGCCGGAGGGTCTCGCGCGTCCGCGAAGCCGGCGGCTCTACGCGGGGACGCTCCGTTCGACGGCGCGCGGCCCCGGCGTCGGTGCGTGCGGACTCCGTCGAGGAGGGCGGCGCCGACGTGGGCGGACGCCCCTGGGCGACGTCACGGAAGCTCAGCCACCGGGCTTGAATTCGGCGTCGATCTCGAGGCGCAGGTTCGTCTGGGGGTCGCCCACGGGGGGTTGGTCGACCCCCTCCACGGAGAAGGTGTAGACGCCGGCGGGCAGGTCGAAGTAGTCGAGGGCGCCGCCGCCGGACGGTCGGTAGAGGATCCCGCGGGCGCTGGGATCGAGGACCTGCTGCTCGGGGAAGTCCGTGGCCGTGGCGTTGCCGCGGATGAAGCCGGTCAGCTTGGCGTCGACTCCGATGGTGAACACCGGTTGCGAACGAAAGCGCACCCGTGCGGCGGCCGGCAAGACGAAGAACACTTCGGCCTTGGCGGCGCTCATGTCCAGAGGCACCAGGGCGTGGCTGTGGATGCGCGGAGCGCCGTTCGCATAGCGAGCGGGTACGCCGCGGGGAAGCCCGCCGAGGGCGACGGCCTTCACCAGCGCGGGATCGGTGGACTCTTGCGCGTTGACGGAGATGGTGAGCTCGAAGCTCTCGTCGGAGGAGGTCAGGTCGGCCTCGTCGAGGCGCGCGGTGGAGACCACCACGTAGAAGATTCGGTTGCCGCTGGCCGCCTGGACGGGCACGTAGATCAGCGCCGCCGTGCCGGCGTCGCTGTCGTCGCTGCCGGCGATGTAGTCGCCGTTGGCCGAGAGCAGGTCCACGTGCGGGTCGAAGTCGTCGCTGCGGACGAGGACGAGGAGCTGGCTGGCGTCGACGCTGAGCCCCTTGGCGGGAATCTCGAAGCTGAACACGCGCTGTTGGCCCTGGCGGATCTGGCTGGTGTTGATTCCGCTCTGCGAGACGAACTGCAGCCTGGCGAAGTCGTCGGCGTTGACCGTGGGCAGCAGGGTTCCGGTGTCGCTGTCGAAGGTAGCCAGCGCCGGGTCGTAGAGGCGCACGTAGTTCTTCCCCTCGCGCACGTCGTTGCGGGTGTTTTGTGGGTCGACGGGGGGAGGGGCAATGGTCGGGCGAATCCGCACGAAGGGGATCAGCTTGGTGGGCAGGCGGCTGGCGAGGATGCCGCCCGCGCGCACCGGACCGCTGAGCGAGAAGAAGCGGGTGGTCTGCTGCGCCGACGCGGGGAAGGTCACCCGCTTGGTGGCCAGAAACAGGTCCTTGGCCACTGCGGTGGTGGGCAGGCTGGCGCCGACGATGGCGGTCACCAGCGCCTGGAAGCTTCCCGGGGCGCTCGGGTCGCCCACGCCGTCGTGGAAGGCGTCCACCAGCGACCCCGCGGCGTTCAGAGCGGAGATGAAGTCGTTCACCGAGTCCGACCCCATGGGGTCGTAGGCGACGTCGATGGTGTCTCCCGTTGCGGTGGCGCTCAGGGGGGTCCCGGCGCCGCCGGCGGTCAGGGAGACGGTGATGGCCCGGTTGGGGTCGAGGGGGTTGATCCGCACGCCGGGCTGGGTTCCCGCGGGGTCCTGGAAGGCCGCCGGCGCTTCGTAGGTCTGGTCCGCCGAGAAGCTGAGGTCGATGTCCACCGTCTGCCCCCCGGTGCCCACGGCGGCGCCGTAGTTGGTCACCCCCACGCTGGCGCTGAGGGCGTTGCCGACGAGGAGGGAGATGGGCGTCACGAGGGAGGTGGGCGCGAAGTCCAGGGCGTCCGCGACCTCGACGGCGGGCGTTTGGGGGTCGTCGACGGGCTGCACGACCTCGACCGGGCCGGCGGCGAGCAGGTTGTCGGTGGGGTCGGCCTCGCCCGGCGAGACCGCGAGGTCGAAGAGGACGTAGTACTTGCCCGCGGTGATGTCGGACTGGATCAGCGGGGCCGGCGGGGACCGGCCGTTGCGCCGGGCGAAGACGCGCGCCTCGCCCACGGAGACCGAGGCGTCGAGGGTCAAGACGTCGAAGCACAGGTCCACCGCCGGGTCGAGGCTCTTGTCGTGGGAGAGGTAGAGGCGCAGGGCGGCGCCGCCGGGGAGCACGTCGGTGCCCGAGTTGACCACCGCCACGCGAAGGGGTTCGTCGCCGCGGAGGCTGATTCCCCCGTTGGCCTCGCCGAGCCCGAGGCGGGCGGCGGTGGCGCTGGAGGTCTGGTTGGTGAACACGGTGTCGCCGGCCTGCGCCGCGGGCTCGAAGAGGATCTCGGCCTGCGCGGAGGGGAGGCCCGTGCGGACGACGTAGGAGCGGGTGGCCTCCTCGAAGAAGACGGTGATGCCGGCGATGTTCGGGTCGGTCGCGTCGAGGGCGCGCAGCTTCGCCTGGAGGGTCGCCGCCACGGCGGACCCCGTGGAGGCGACGTCCGCGGGGCCAAAACCGAGCTCCTGCGCGGCGCCGCCGTTGATGCGCACTACGAGCCGGTCTCCGTCGAACAGGTTGATGTCCGCGTCCCGGTTCGAGCGCGCCTCGCCGCGGGCGGAGGGGAAGTTCACGGCGCGGACCTCGAAGCCGGTCACCTGGGTGCTGACCCCGGCTACCTGGCGGGTGACGGTGACCTGCGCGGGGCTCGCGCCGTAGTCGAGGACCGCCAGCGGTGGGACCACGGGCGCGTGGGGCTCGGCGTCGGGGAAGCTGAGGTCGGTGTCGTCTTCCTTCTGCGTGGCGATGATCCCGATGGCGGTCCCGTAGTACGCCGCGCCGCAGCCGCTGAAGACGAAGGCGGCCAACGCGGACAGCCCGAGCCAATGGCGGGCCAGCAGCGCCGGCCTGCCTGTGTTCCTCGGCTTCACTGACTTCCCCCTCGTGCGAGGACGCTGCGCGCCCGCGCGCGGACCACGCGGTCGTGGTCGCTCGTGGCCATGGCGACGAGGCGCCCGCCCGTCGCCGCGCCACGCGCGGCGAGGAGTTCGAGCGCCAAGAGGCGCTCGGGGCGGGGAGCCTCGGGTCGAAGACGTCGGGCGAGCGCGGCCGTGGCCCGCTCGCCGGGCAGGCGGCCGATCCGCGCCAGAAGGGCCAGGCGCAGCTCGCCGGCCTCGTAGGCGTCGCCCGGCAAGGGCGCGTCGAGAAGCGCCTCGAGGAGCCGCAAGCGCGCTCCGGACGTGCGGTGGGCAAGGGCCGCGTCGAGGCGCTTCAGGCGCTCGGCGAGGTCCGGCGCGGCGGCGAGGGTGGCGGCGAGGGGACGGCGCGCGACCCTCGCGGCGTCGGCGGGGCCCCGCGGCGTGGGCGGCGCCGGCGGGCGGCGGGTCGGGG
>RFHU01000459.1 GCA_003695705.1 Planctomycetota bacterium | reverse complement strand
GTCTGGCGAGGAGGAGACCGGCGGCGAGGACGGGGCCGGCGGCGAGGGAGGCGAGGACGACTGGGACGCCTTCTTCGAGGAGGACGCAAGCGAGGGGGGCGACGGGGCGACGGCGGAAGAGGGCACGGAGGGGGAGGCGCTCGGCTGGGCGGAGTCGGTGTGGGGATGGCTGCGGGAGAACGTGCACGGCAAGGTGGGCTACAAGAACCTCTCCCATTTCAGCACCGGGCCCTTCCACGACCTACGCAAGACGCGCCACGAGCTGCGCCTCGAGCTGGAATACCGGGATTGGCTCCTCCGCTCCGACGACGGCGCCTACGGACTGAAGCTCGTGCTCGGCGCCGACGTGCGGGTCGACGACGACGACTACGCCGTGGGCGTCCTGCGCAGCCTCGACGACGAGGAGCGGCGGCGGCCGATCCTGACCACCGGGGAGAACACCCTCACCCTGGCGCTGGACTGGTTCGAGCTGCGCGGCGGCTGGCAGATCGTCTCCTGGGGCACCGGCGACCTGTTCAACCCGACGAACAACCTCAACCCCGTCGACTTCAGCGACTTGTTCGATCCTCGCCGGATCCCGGTCCTGGCCCTGACGGCGGCGGCCGATTTCGAGCTCTTCTCCCTCGAGGTGCACTCGATCCCCTCCTTCACCCGCTCGCGCGTGGTGCTCAAGGGAAAGCGCTTCGACGAGCTGCGCACCAGCCCCGTGCCGATCCTCCGCCCCGACGACCCCGAGGCGAACGTCGAGAACGTGCAGTGGGCCGCGCGGGCGAGCACCTCCGTGGCGGGGTGGGACTTCTCCGTCTCGGGCTTTCACGGCTTCAACGACTTCCCCCAGCCGCGCTTCGTCCTCCTCGACCCCACCAACCCCGCGTCCCTGGCGGTGGATCCGGTCTTCGAGCGGATCGACGTGCTCGGGGCGGACTTCGCCACCACCCTGGGGATCTTCGGTGCCGAAGGGCGGCTCGGCGAAGTGCTCGGCGGGATCCAGGTCCACGGAGAGATCGCCCACTTCTGGAACGAGAGCGAGTTCGCCGACGACTACGCGCAGTACGTGGTCGGGTTCAACTACCAGTTCGTCGACTTGATCGGCGAGCACGACGTGACGGTCGTCCTCGAATACGCCGGCGAATTCGTGACCGCCGCCACCGACAACGTGCTCGACGAGGTCCAGGTCGACCGCGCGCTCCGGAGCGCCTTCTTGGGGAGGATCGTCTACGCGGTCGACGAGGACCTCAGCTTCGAGCTGAACGCCGCGCTGGTCACCCACGGCCCCGAGAACGCCCTCATCCACCCCGGCGTGACCTACAGCGTCACCGACAACGTGGAGGCGCAGCTCTCGGGCGACATCTTCCTCGGCCCCAAGGACACCTTCTTCGGCCGCTACCGCAAGGACGGCCGGGTCATCATCGAGGTCCGGCTCCTGTTCTGAGCGGGGCGCGGACAGCGCCCCGCCGTCTGGATCGTCGGGAAGGGGCGGTCGCGAGGCTGCGCGGGGCGGTTCCGGCCGCGGGCGGGGGGGCACGCGCAAGGCGGCTCCGCCCACGGTCCTCACCGCGCCCGGTCGCCCTCGTCGTCTTCTTCGTCCTCGGCGTCTTCTTCGTCCTCGGCGTCCTCTTCGTCCCTGGCGGAGCGGGCCTGCTCGAGCGCGGCCGCGCGGCGGGCGGCGCGGGCGGCCCAGCTTCGCCAGAGGGGAACTCGGGGCGGCAGGCGCACGCGGGCCAGCCGCTGCAGGGCGCGGTGCGCGTCGGTGGACACGCGCGGATCCGAGAGGAGGTCGATGAGCGCTTCGAGGTGGGCGCGGGTCGGCTTGAGCCGCCGGGGGGCGACGGCGAGGGCGGCGCGGCGAACGGCGACGGACCCTTCGGGGTCGCAGGCCCAGCCGAGAAGCCGGCGGGGGGTGGGATCGGCGAGCCCGAGGGCAGAGGCGGCGACGATCGCGGCCGCGCGCAGCGCGGGGTCGTCCTCCCCGAGAGCGCGCGCCGCGCCCCGGCGGAGGTGCTCCCAGTCGTCCTCGCTCGCGCCCGCGCTGCGCAGGAAGCCCGGCCCCAGGCGGAGGGCCGCCACCGCCGGGGCGCCTCCTCGGTCGAGGGCGCGCAGCAGGTGGGGCACGGCGCCCCGCAGCCCGAGGGCGACCGCCGCGTGGAGGGCGTGGTAGAGCTCCTCGTCGGAGAGGCGGTCGAGGCGTCGCAGGAGCCAGGGGCCCAGGCCCTTGACGGCACGGAGGTCGACGCCCGCCAGGGCGCGGTAGAGGAGCGGAGCGGGGCGCTCCTTGAAGCGCCGCAGAAGGTGCTTGCGCACCTCGGCGCGCCCGGCCAGCACGGTCAGCGCCTCCGCGCGCGCGGCGTCGCAGCCTTCGGGCAAGGGGGCGTCGACCAGGGCGTCGAAGGCCTCTCGCGGCCAGAGGGAGCCCTTGAGCGCCCGCAGCAGGCGCGGGAGGTCGGGGCTCGGTCTGCCCGCGGGGCTGAGGCGCTCGAAGGCGCGCAGCAGGTCGGGGCCGCGGGCGTGGGCGGCGAGGAGTTCGAGCGCCCAGGGGGGCGGCGGCCCGTCGCGGCGCTCGCGCGCGAGGCGTTCCACGGCGTCCACCCAACCGGAGACCGCGGCACAGCCCGCGCGCGCCGCCGCGGGGTCGAGTTCCAAGACGAAGCGTGCGGCGAGCCGCTGTCCCCGAGGGTCGCGTACGAAGCGCGCGGCCAGCTCGCGGGCGGCCGCCTCCCCCGCGCCCGCGGCCCGGGCCACGCGCAGCAGGGGCCCGAGGTCCGCCGGCGCCGCCTCGGCCAGGGCCTGCGCGGCCTGCGGGCCGAGCTCGGGGGCCAGGCGCCCGGCGAGTTCGGCTCCTCGGCGCGCCGCGGCGAGGGCGTCGTCGAGGCGGTCGAGGATCCGCTCGCCTTGGCCCCGCACGGGCGGCCCCGCGGCGAGGAGGCAGAGGGCGGCCAGCGCGGGGCCGGCGCGGAGCGGCGGACGGGCAGGAGGCGTCACGGCGTCTCAGTCTAGCAGCACCGCGGGGAGGGTCCTGGCTGCGTCCGCAGGCCTGCGCGCGCTCAGTCGTTGCTGTAGGCGGTGGTGT
>RFHU01000458.1 GCA_003695705.1 Planctomycetota bacterium | reverse complement strand
GGGGAGGAACTGCAGGGCGGGGTCGAGGAGGAGGGGGTTGCGAACGACCTGCCGCGGCGGGTCGGCGAAGGGGCGGAAGCGCGCCAGTTGCTCTGCGGGGGCGAGGACGCGGGGGGGAAGGGCGCTGGCGTGGGTGGCGAGGCAGAGGGTCGTCGCCGCAAGGGCAGCCAGGCCGAGTTCGCGCAGTCGGACGCTCAAGGCTCCTCCAAGGGCCCGAGGTCGATGTCCGAGGACTCGAGGTCCTCGGCCTCCGCCTCCTCGGCCTCGGCGGCGAGTTCGGCGCCCAGCTCCGATTCGCCGCGGCGGAAGCGCTCGGCGAGCTCCCAGCTGCGCTCGAATTCGAAGCGCTCGATGCGGTCGCGCAGGAGCAGCGGAGAGTCGCTGATGATCGCCTCCGCGCCGAGCAGGAGGAGGCGATCCATGTCGACCGCTCGGTTTACCGTCCAAGGGGTGAGAAAGGCCGAGAGTTCGCGGAAGCGCTGCACGAGCGCCAAGGAGACGCTCTTCCAGTAGATGTCCGCGCCCCGCACCCCTTCGAGCTTGAGGGCGCCGAGCGCCTGCCGGCGCGTGAGGGCCAGGTAGGCAATGGGGGTGCGCGGAGAGCCTTCCCGGACGCCCGCGACCTGGGCGCGGGAGCGGCAGATCACCACCGCGCGCTCCTCGAGCCCGTGGCGGACGAGGGCTTCTCCAACCGCACGCGCGGCCGCGGCGGCGCGGCGTTTCTTGACCTTGACTTCGATCAGGGGGACCGCGCGCCCCGAGAGGAGGTCGAGGGTCTCGTCGAGGGTGGGGACGCGCTCCCGAGCGAAGCGTGCGTCGAACCACGCCCCGGCCGAGGCCTCGCGGACGGCGCTCAGCGGGAGCGCCGCGACCTCGCCCTTGGCGTCGGTGGTACGGTCGAGCCGCTCGTCGTGAAGGACCACCAGCGCGTCGTCGGCCGTGGCCTGCACGTCGAACTCGACCGCGTCGGCGCCGTTTTCGAGGGCGAGGGCGAAGGCCGCCAGGGTGTTCTCGGGGGCGTTCATGGAGTCGCCGCGGTGGGCGATGACGAGGGCCTCCAGGCTCGGTTCGCGGACGCGCGCCACGAGATCGAACAGGGGGCTCCGCGGGACCGGGCCGTCGGGACGCGAGGTCACGGAGGCATCCTACCCCGCTCCGCCGGTGCGCTCCGCGGAGCGCGGGCCACGGCGACGATCTGAGGGGCGAAGTCGAGCCCCAAGAGGCGGAAGAGCCAGCCGAACAGGTAGCGCCGGGCCAGTTTGCGCAGGAAGGAATCGTTGTAGACCCGCGCCAGGCAAAGCTCCTCGTAGCCGGCCGCTTCGAGGAGCCCGCCCAGCTCGTCGTAGCAGAAGGGCGTGCGGTGCGTGGCGTCGCGCAGATACACGGGAGGCTGAAAGGTGTTCGGGGTGGACACCACGAGCACTCCGCCGGGGGCGAGGCGCGCGCGGATCGCTCGCACCAGCGCCTGGGCCTCCGCCGGCGGGAGGTGCTCGACCACCTCGAGGAGGAGGGCGGCGTCGTAGGGACCCGTCACCTCGTCGAGGCTCGCGTGGTCCGGACCGTAGGTGGGATCGGGGTCGACGGTCGTCAGCCGGCGCTCGGGGAGCCAGCGCCGGACGGCGCCGCTCCCGGCGCCCACGTCGAGGACGCGGGCGCCCGGCGGGATCTCCCGCGCCAAGAGGTCGCGCAGGCGGCGGACCACGGGGAGGTTCCACACCGTCTTCCAGCGCGCGCGCACCCGCTCGCGGGCCGCGAGCTGAACGCCGTGGCGGAAGGGCTCGCTCACCGGAGCGCCCCCATGCCCTTCCGCCCGGAGGCGCACGGGGAAGAGCCGACGGGCAAGGGCGTGGGGAGATCGCAGAGGAAGGACGGCTCCATGCGCAGCAAGTGTATAGTGCCGCCTCCGTGAGCGATCCGGCCGCCGCGCCCGAGTTGTCGCTGTGCGTCGTCAACTGGAACGGCGCCGAGCACCTGCCGCGCTTGCTCGCGTCGGTGGAGGCCGCGGCCGGCTCCCTGCGCGTGGAGGTCGTCGTCGTCGACAACGCGTCGACCGACGGTTCGGCCGACGGGATCGCCGCGGAGGCCCCTCGGGTCCGCCTGGTGCGCAACGCCGAGAACCTCGGCTACGCGCGGGCCTGCGAGCAGGCCCGCGCCCTGGCCCGCGCTCCCCTGCTCCTCTTCCTCAACAACGACCTCGTGCTCGCGCCCGGCAGCCTCGAGCGCCTCGTCGCCGCCCTCCGGGCGGATCCGGGCGCGGTGGCCGCGGGGCCCCGCCTGCGCTGGCCCGACGGGCGCGTGCAGGAGTCCACCGGCGGCCTGCCCGACCTGCGCGCCCTCCTGCACCGGGTCTCTTGGGTCCGCTGGACGGGCCTTTGCCGGGCGGCCTACCGCCGCTTCCGCCACGCGCACGCCGACCGCACCGGCCCGTGCCAACGCCTGGCGGGCGCGGCGTTGCTCGTGCGCGCGGACGCGCTTCCCCCCGGCGAGCCGCTCTGGGACTCCGGCTACCCCTTCGGCCTCCAAGACGTGGACCTGTGCCGGCGCTTGGGGCGTGCGGGGAGGCTCCTGCACGTGGTCGAGGCCGAGGCGGTGCACGCCGGCAGCGCGAGCAGCGAGCGGAACCCCGCCTTCGTCCTCGAGGGCTACGAGCGGGGCTTCGTTCGCTACCTCGAGCGCCACGACCCGAGGCCGTGGGCGCCCTGGGCCTACCGGGCGGCGGTCACCTTGGACCTCCCCTGGCGCTTCCTGGGCGCGGTGCTGCGCGCGCTGCGCCTCCGCTGCGCCGGGCGTACGGAGGACGCGGCGCGCGCGCGAGCGCGGGCCGCGGCCCTGCTCCGCTTCGCCGCGCGGGGCCTGCCCGACTACTGGGGCCGCTTCGCCTGGGGCTTTGCTTGGCTGTGGCTGGCGGGCCTTCTCTTGCGCTTGGGCTCCGCCCTGCGCGCGCCGGTCATCGCCCGCGACGGGATCGGCTACCTCGAGTCGGCGGGGCTCCTCCTCCGCGGCGAGTGGCGGGCCGCGCTCGCCTACTACTACCCGCCGGGCTACCCGTCCTGGCTCGCCCTCTGGGGACTCCCCGCGGGGGCGCTTGGCGAGGAGCTCGCGGAGGTAGCCTCGGCCGTCTCCTCCTCCCTCGTCGTCCCCTGCGCGGCGCTGCTGGGGCGCCGCCTCGGCGGCCGCGCCGCCGGCCTCTACGCAGGCTTGCTCGCCGCCCTGCTTCCCCTCTGGGTGGAGCTGGGCGGGCAGGTGCTCTCCGAGGCCTTGCACTTGAGCCTGCTCGCCGGCGCCACCTGCTGCTTGGCGCGCGCCTTCGCGGCGCGCGGCACCGCTCGGTCGTCCGCGGCCGCCGGCGGGGCGCTCCTCGTATGGGCCTACCTGACCCGCCCCGAGGGGATCGTCGTGCTCGGGGTCGCCGCCGCCTGCGCGCTCTTCGCCCCGCGCGCGCGGTCCTGGCGAGCGCGCCTGGCCGACGTCGGCTGGCTCTTCGCCCCCGCGCTGGCGTTGGGCTTGCCCTTCCTCCTCTACATCCAAGGCGTCGACACGCGGATCGGCACCGGAGGCGGCCGCTTCAAGCTCACCCTCAAGCAAGACATGCTCCTGGTCCTCTCCCAGCTCGAGGCGGGTCCCTACGTCGCCAAGCTCTTCGATCAGCTCCGCCTGTGGCTCAAGGCGCTCGGCCCCGGCCTCCCCCTGGTGGCGCTGGCCGTGGGGGCGGCGCTGCGGCGCCGACCCTGGCGCGGTCCCCGCGCCTCGCTGGGCTTCTTCTGCGGGCTCTCGGCCCTCGGCCTCTGGGGGACCTTCGCCGTGGTCCGGGCCGAGCGGCGCTACGCGGCCCAGCTCGCGGTGTTCTCCCTCCCGGCCGCGGGGGTGGGGGCGCTCCTCGTCCTCCGCTGGCTGCGTCGGCGCTGCGCGCGCCCGGCGCTGGTCGTGGCCCTCTTTCTCGCCCTCCCTTGCCTCCCCTTTGCGCTCGCCACCCCGCACCGGCGCAAGGCCAGCTACCGCGACGCCGGGGCCTTGCTCGCGGCCCACGGTTGCCGGCGGGTCCTCGCGCGCGACTCGCGGGCGGCGTGGTACGCGGGGGCCGAGAGCCTCGCCTTCTTGTTCTACTTTCCGCGCGGGGTGCCGCCCGGCGCGCGCGAGGTCCTCGACGTGGCCCGGCGCGAACGCGCCGACGCGGTGGTGCTCGTCGTGCGCGACGAGCGCGGGCGACGGCTCTCGCGCGACCTTGCCCGCCTCGCCGGGCGGCGCCCCCTCGAAGTCCGCCGCCCCGGCGCGCTGCCCCTCGACCTCTACGTGCTGCACGAGGCCGCGGAGTCGCCCCCCCCGCAGCCCGCTCCGGGAAGAGGAGGGTGAGCGCGTTTCGCGCGGGGGCCCTGCGGCGACCTCGGCGACTCGGAGGGAGGCGCCTCGGCGAGCGTCAGGGGGTGGGGCGGCCGGTGGGTGCGCGGGGCGCCGCGGCGTCCGCGGAGAGGTCGGCTCCTCCCTCGTCGCTGGCGAGGAGGGCCCCCAGGCAGAGGAGGAGGCCCGCCGTCGTCGCCCCGTAGGCGTCCAGCGCTTCGGAGTGGAGGAGGGCGCGGGAGGGGAGGACGAGGGCGGCGAAGAGGGCGGCGAGGAGCAGCCAGCCGCGCCTGCGCTGGGGGTGGCGGGCGACGTCGGAGCAGAGCCAGGCGAGGGGGAGGACGAGGACCACCAGGTGCGCCTTCCAGGTGACCGGCGAGGCGAGCGCGCCGAGCACGAGCGCGGCGGCGGGGGCGCGCGGGCGGCGGCCCCTGCGCAAGCAGAGCCAGCCGAGGCAGGGGAGGACGAGGAGCAGGGTCGCGCCGCGCGCCCAGGCCAGCGCCACGCGCGGATCGAGCTTCCCGAGGAGGATCCAGCGCTCCTCGCCGCGGGGGAGGCCGGCGCCGAGCCGTGCGAAGAGGCCGGGGAGCGAGGCGTTGCCCGGGCTCTGTGCGGAGAGCTCGGCGAAGCCTTGCATGAGCGCGAGCCAGTCGCGCACGAGGGTCGGGGCGTGGACGCCGTAGCGGAGGAGCGAAGCTCCGAGGAGGAGGCCCGCGCAGCCCAGCGCGCCTCCGGCGAAGCGCAGGTCGCGACGGCCGACGGCGTAGAGCGCGAGCAGCGGCCAGGCGGTGGGCTTGACGCTCAGCGCGGCGCCGACCAGGGCGCCGCCCGCGAGGGAGTGCCCCCGCTCCGCGCGGTGGAGTCCGCCCAAGAGGAGGAGGACGAGCAACCAGTTGACCTGGCCGTGGGCCAGGTCGTTCACCGCGAAGCGGAGCAGCAAGCCGAGGCAGAGCACGGCGGCGAGGTGGGGGCGGACGGGCGGAGCGCGGGCGGCGACGAGCCGCCAAGCCAGCGCGAAGGAGGCCGCCGCGCAGGCGACCCCCAGGACGAGCCACACCACGCGGACGGCGGGGTAGGGCAAGGCCAGCATCCAGCCGCTCAGCGCCGCGAAGGGGGGCGGGTAGGTGAAGGAGGTGTTGTTGCGGATCCCCGTGGGGGGACTCCCCAAGGGCGCGAAGTAGTAGAGGTTCTCCCCCGCCCAGTAGCGGCGGGCGCCCTCGCGGTAGAAGCGGGTGTCGCCGCGCTCGGGGTGGCGCAGCGCCCGGGCCGCGAGGAGGGCGACGCCCGCGAGGAGGAGCGCGGCCCCCAGGGGGCGCGCGCGGCGCAAGAGCCCTTCGAGGCGGTCGGGCCAGGGAGGAGCCGTCGGAGGAGGGGGCCCGCAGCGCTCGCTCACGAGGCGCCTTCTTCGCCGAGGAGCCGCAGGCCGCGTTCGCAGCGGAAGCGGCCGCGGCGGGGGCGCTTGTGGTAGGGCTGGTTGACGCTCACCCAGCGGTCGCCGCGGCGGGCGCGCTCCTCGACGGGGTGGTGGAGGTGGAGGGCGCGGGCGGCCCGGTGCACGGGGCTCCCCGGAACGCCGGCCAGGAGGAGGCGCAGGCCGAGGTCGGCGTCTTCGCAGCCCCAGCCGACGAAGGCTTCGTCGAAGCCGTTGACCGCCTCGAAGTCGGCGCGGCGCACGCAGGCGTTGCCTCCGCGCAGGGAGAGCTTGCGCAGGTGGCTCTCGAAGGGCAGCAGGCGGGCGAGCAGGGCCTTGCGACGGAAGCGGCGCTCGTAGCGGACCAGGGCGCGCACCCGCGGGTCTCCGTCCGCGGGCCAGAAGGGGTCGAGTTCCCCCGCGCGCACGCGCTCGAGGCTTAGGCGCTCGCTCTCGGCGGGGGTCAACGGGACGCAGAAGCCCGTGGTCCAGCCGCCGCGCGCGTCGAGGGCGGCGAGGTGCGCTGCAAGGGCCTCGGGGAAGTAGACGAGGTCTCCGTCGGCGAAGAAGAGCAGCTCCCCCCGAGCGGCGCGGGCGCCGAGGTTGCGCACGGCGGCGGGGCGGAAGCCGCGGTCGGGCTGACGGACGAGGCGCGCAGGGAGTGCGCAGCTTCGGACCAAGGCCTCGACGCGGGCGAGGTGTTCTGGGGTCGAGCCGTCGTCGGCCACCACGACCTCGTCGGGGGGGCGGCGCTGCCGCTCGAGGGAGGCCAGGCAGCGGGCGAGGTGTTCCGGACGGTTGCAGGAGGTGACCACGACGGAGAGGCGGGCCATGGCGCAGAGTCTAGCCCGGCGGCGGCGCGCTCCGCGTGCCCGCTCCGGGACGCTCAAGGGAGCTTCCGCGCGGGCCGATAGGTAGGGGGACCGCCCCCCTCGGCGGCAAGGAGACACCATGCGACGCCTTCTGCTCATCAGCGTCCTCGCGGCCCTCTCCACCCAGGCGGGCTGCGCCTACTTCCGCGAGACCCCGCCCCTCGCCCCCCAGCCGGCCAAGGAGCAAGTCGACGCGGACCTCCCCGTTCCGCTGGGCTTCGCCCTCGACCGCTCGCGGAGTCTCAAGCACAAGCGCAACGACTTCCGTCGCCTGCACCTGGTCTACCGGGCGGAGGAGTACCTCGGCGAGCAGCGGGTGCGCGAATTCCTGCAGCGCTTCTTCCCCGAGAAGGGCTGGCAGATCGCCTTCATCTACGGCCTGGACGCCTCGAAGTTCATCTTCTGGCGCGACGCCGAGGAGTGCCGGGCCGAGGTGCGGGAAGACTTCGGCGACCGCTACACCGAGCTGACCATCGACGTCGGTCCGCGAAAGACGCCCGACGGCGAGTTCGTCGGACGCAGCGCCTGGACGCCCACCGAGCTCCCCGCGAGCAGCCCGCGCAAGTAGACGCGGTCCCCCAGAGAAACCCCCGTCCGCGGCGGCCGAGCGAGTCCTCGCTCGGCCGTCGGCAATTCGACGGTCGCAGGAGCATGACCCGCGAATCGCCTCCGCGCGTCAGGGGTCCTCCCGTCGATCGGATCGGGCGCGCGCGGACACCCTCTGCGCCAACGTGAGTGAGACCCTCTCCCGGCCGAGCGCGACCCCGAGCCCGTAGGGCCGCAGCAGCTCGGCGACCCGATCGAGCGTGCGCTTGCCCGGCGGGATCGCCTCCGTCAAGGCGTCGACGCACTTGCCCGCCGGCCGCTTGGGGCCGTCCGCGTCAAAGGCGCAGCCGCCCAGACTCCAACGCGCGTTGCCACCGTGTCCGGACGGCGACGACGCTCCAGCTCCCTAGCCAGCCCGATCGCTTGGCCCGAGCGACGCGAGATCGCTCGACCGGGCGCGTGGGAATCGAGATGCGCCCTGACCTCCGTCCCGGGAATGCACTCCAGCGGGAACGAGCTCGGAGTGCAAGTCTGCAGGGAGGCGAGCAATCTTGGACTCGCGTGCCTTTGGGGGAGGGAGCTTAGGGGAAAAACGCTCAGAGGGCTTGCACTGCCCAGGCCGCCTCGCCAGGGTTGCCACGGGCAAGCGGAGTGGGGAAATGGTGAGGCGAGGGAAGGCAGCAGCGCTCGGAGTCGCAGCACTCGCCACCTTCTTCGGCCTCCCCGCCTCCGCCCAAGAGCCCGTTGCGGGCCGAATCTACTACGCGGTCGAGAACCGCGACCTAGGCCGTGTGACCGAGCGGGGCGTCGCGGGCTCCTCGGGGACTCCCTTCACGAACCTCGTCCTCTCGCCGGGGACCCGCTACCGCGTGTGGATCCTGCACGCCGAGACGCTGAACGTGGGCTGGGCGGAGTTTCGCACTCCGACCCGGGGTTCGACCTTCACGATCCCGCCGATCTCCTTGGGCTTGCCCTCGTCGCACGACCTCGACGGGGACCAGCTGCACGACCAGGGGGAGTTCATACTCAACACCAACCCACGCAAGAAGGACACGGACGGAGACGGCGTGGAGGACGGCCCGGAGGTGAGGGCCGGCACGAATCCGCTCGACGGTCTGGAAGCGCGGACCGGGACGATTGCCTCGGCGGACACGCCGGGGACGGCCGTGGACGTGTGCGCGAGCAACGAGCTGGTGGTCGTCGCCGACGGAAGCGCAGGGATCACGGCCTTCAACGTCTTCAACGGCATGGATCCGCGAGCGATCGCGCGGGTCGCGACGACCGACGCGCGGCGCGTCTCCTGCTCGGGGACCCGAGTGGCCGTCGCGGACGGGCCCGGCGGCCTCCTCGTCGTGGACCTCAGCGACCCTCCGGCCGCGCAAGTGGTTCACGTCTGCAACAAGTTCCTGATCGGCGGAGAGGCGACCGCGGTCGCCGCCATTGGCCGCCTGGCCTTCGTCGGCACCTCGACGGGCAAGGTGGTCTCGGTGAACCTGCAGAGCGGCGCGCTGCTGGAGTCGGTGCACGTAGGGACGAGGATCAAGGATCTGTTCGTCGCCGGCGACACGCTCTACGCGATCGACGGCACCAAGCTCTACACGCTCGCCTACCTCGACGCCCTGGGCTTGCGGGTGGTGGGCTCGGTCGCGGTGCCCAACCCGAGGAACGATCTGCTGCGCGTCTTCGCGGGCGCGGGTCGGGCGCACGTGGTGGACTTCAGCGGAGTCACCCTGGTCGACGTCAGCGACCCGGCGCAGCCGGCGTTGGTTTCCTTCGTCCGGCCCGGGGGGCAGTTCGGGTGGGAGCACGTGGTCCTCGACGGAGCTGGGCTCGCGGTCGCGGCGGTGGGTGGCTCCAGCGCGGGCAGCGCGAACCGCGACGTCTCGGTCCATGCGCTCGACCCCCAGGGGAACCTCGGCGGGCTGATCGCCACCCACGCGACGCCCGGCAGGGCGGCCGCGGTCTCGCTCTACAACGGGCTGGTGTATTCGGCGGACTCCTCGCGGGGCTTGCAGGTCGTGCGGGTCCTCCCCCTCGACAGCGCGGATCGGCCGCCGACCGTCGCCCTCGACACCAGCTTCGGGCTCACGAGCGCCGAGGAGGGGAAGTTCCTCAGGGTCAGCGCGCGGGTGTCGGACGACGTGCAGCTGCGCAACGTCGAGTTCTTCCTGGACGGGCGGCGTGTGGAGACCGACGGCAACTTCCCCTACCAGTTCGGGTTCACGGCGCCGCTTCTCTCCGAGCAGACGAGCTTTCGACTGCGCGCTCGCGCTTTCGACACCGGCGGCAACTCGACCTTCACCCAAGAGTTCACGATCCAGCTTACGCCCGACGCCACGCCCCCCGCGGTGCGCGGCACCTCGCCGAGGAACGGCGCGGTCCTAGGGCGGGTCGATTCGATCGCGCTCCTGGTCACCGAGCCCCTCGATCCCGCCACCCTGACCGAGGCGAACCTCTCGCTGGTCGGCGCGGGGCCCGACCGCACGTTCGGCACGGCGGACGACGTGGCGGTCGGCGGCGGTGCGATCGAGTTCCGCGAGGAGGTCCTCGGGGCGTTCCGCAGCTTCGCCGCTCCCCTGGCTTCGGGCCGCTACCGGGCGCAGGCCACCGCTCGGATCGCGGACCTCAGGGGGAACACGATCGCGGCCGCAGAGACCTGGGAGTTCGAGGTGTTCGACGTCAAGGCCGATCGGGACGGCGACGGCGTGCCCGACGCCTTGGAGGCCGCGCTCGGGCTGGACCCCGACGACCCGGATTCCGACGGAGACGGGACGCCCGACGGCCTGGAAGACTTCGACGGCGACGGGCTGGTGAACGCAGCGGAGGTCCTCTTCGGCACCGACCCCCTGGACGGCGACACCGACGGCAACGGGGTCTCGGACGGCGACGAAGACCGGGACACGGACTCGTTGGTCGATCGGGAGGAGTTCGACCGGGGCACCGACCCCTTCGACCCGGACACCGACAAGGACAAGTTCGAGGACGGGGTGGAGGTGGCCTTCCTCAGCGATCCCCTCGACCCCACGGACCTCCCGCTGCGCTACGCGCTGCAGCTCGTCCGCGGTCGCAACGACGGCGCGGCCTCCCTCGGTCGTGCGGCCCAGTCCCTCGTCGTCGAGAACCGAGGCCCGGAGTCCCTCGACACCGCACTGCAGCAGCTCACGGTCGAGAACCGAGGCCCGGAGTCCCTCGACACCGCACTGCAGCAGCTCACGGTCGAGAACGAGGGGCCCAGGACGATCGACGCCGCCTTCTCGTCGATCGTCGTCAAGAACGAGGCCGCGCCCGAGGGGACGGCGGGCAGCGTCGAGGGCAAGACCTTCACCGTGGAGAACCGAGCCCCGTGAACCCCAAGGAGGACGCATGACCCGCTGGTTTCCGATTCTGATCGCGCTCGCGGCGGCGCCAGCGTACGCCCAGGGCTTTTCGAGCGGCTCCGACGGGAGCGACGGCGCCTTGAACGTCACCACCTCGGGCGACTTCGACCCCGCGGCGCTCGGGTTGGACGCGGACGGCGACGGGGTGTACCACTTCACGACCGTCAACGTCGCGGCGGGCGTCACCCTGCGCCTGCGGGCCAGCGTCCTGGGCGAGGGCAGGCCCGTGATCTGGCTGGCGTCGGGGGCGGTGACGATTGCGGGCACGCTCGACCTCGACGGCGCAGCCGGGCACGCGTCGGGTGCTGTTCCGGTGCCTTCGGAAGCCGGCGCCGGCGGCTTCAGCGGGGGCACGGGCCGCACGGCGCTGGCGACGGCGACCTCGGGCAGCGGACCCGGAGGGGGCTTGGTG
>RFHU01000457.1 GCA_003695705.1 Planctomycetota bacterium | reverse complement strand
CGCCGCACGGCCCCGCCCCCCCGCAAAGAGGCGACCTCGAGCGGGACGAAGAGCGTGGCGCCGTCGCCGCCGACGGGCTCGAGGAAGAGGGCCTCTGCGCGGCGCCCCTCCGTTGGCGAAAGTGCGACCCACCCTGCCCGGGGAAGGAGTCGCTCCTCCCCGCCGGGGGATTCGGTCCAGCGGCCCTTCGCGTAGCGGGCGAAGACGCGCGCGCGCAGATAGCCTGGCGCCCGCGCGGCCACCGCGCGCAGGCACACCCGCCGCGCGGCGGCGGCGCGCTGGCTCGAGACCGAGTCGAGGTTCCCTGCTCCCGAGAACCCGCTGCCCGGCCCGGCGTCCCGAAGGAGGGACGTGCTCCAGTTGGCGAGGTCCTGGTAGTGCCGGCGTGCAACGACGATGCCGGTCCACCCCAAGGCGGCCACGACCGCGAGGGCGAGAGCCAGGATCGCAGGCAAAAAGAGGCCCCCGCCCTGCTCGTCGCGGCGCGGTCGCACGAGGCCTCGGCGCGAGGCCAGGACCGCGAGCGTCGTGTAAAGCGCGATCGCACCCGCGTAGAAGCGCTCGGGCGAACGCGGCGTCCACGGACCGAGGAGCGAGCGCTCGAACCAACGCGGGCTGTCTCCCACCACCTCGGCCAACCCCACCGCCGACGAGGCACAGCAGAGCGCGCAGAAGAGGAGGAGGCGGGGGAGACGGCGGGGGTCGCGGCGCCGGTAGAGGCTCAGGAGGGCCCAGACGAGAAAGAGGAGGGCGATGAAGAAGGTGGTCTGAAAGCGTGCTCCGCCCAGGCGCTCGAGGGTGACGTTCCGGTTGGCCCAGGAGGCCGGGGCAAGCAACAGCGCGTAGACGTACCAGGGGATCCTCGGCGCGAAGAGGCGTCCCAGCCAGGGGTGCGCGAGAAGGAGGACGAGAAGAGGAAGCAAGAAGGCCACCTGCCGGGAGGCCATCCAGAGCACGGCCCACGAGAGGCCGACGAGCCCGTAGGCCAAGAGGTCCTCGCCGCGTCTCCCTGGGGGTGGCGCCCCTTTGCCCCTCACAGGGCCTCGACCCCCTCCTCGACCTCGGCCGGGGAGAGCAGGCGAAGCGTGGGGCCCGGATCGCTGCTCGGCGCCCCCTCGCAGACCACGACTCCCCGGAGCGCGCAGCCGCGCTCTTCGAGCGCGCGGACGAAGTCTCGGCGCGAGGGCCCCCAATCGAGGAAGACGGCCACCACCGCGCTCAGCCGCCCGGCTTCGTCGAGGACGCGGGGCCCCAGGCGAGGGAAGGGGTCGCTGCGGCAGGGCGCGAGGCAGGCCAAGACGTCGAGGATGTCCTCGAAGGTGGCCAAGCTGCGCCCGGCCTGGAAGTGGAAGAGTTCGCCCCCCGCGGCGAACAAGTCGATCACGTATTCCTCGCGGGCGAGGGCGTCGGCCACGGCGGCTCCGAGGGAGACGGCCGCCTCGAAGGCCCGGCGCGCCCCGCGCCGCCGACCGGGAGCGTGGGCGTCGACGACGAGGCCGACCCGGGTGAGGTACTCCTGCCGGTGCTCGCGGACGACGGGGCGCCCGAGGCGCGCCCAGGCCCGGGCGTACACGTCGCGCAGGCGGTCGCCAGCGCGGTACTCGCGCAGGCCAAGGAACTCCTCCGAGTCGCCCACCGCGCTGACCAGGGCCAGACCGCCGGGCTGGTGCCGCCGTCCGGCCGGGAGGTCGAGGCGCGCGAGGGGAGAGAAGCTCGGCGTAACCACCAGGCGTGCCGGGGCGGCTTGCTTGCACGGCGTGCGGTAGAACCCAAAAGGGAAGGCGGAGTAGACGAGCGGGCCAGGCAGGTCGTAGACCCCCCGCCGCAGGGGGCGCAGGCGATCCTCCGCCTCCGCGCTCGCGCCGGGCAAAAGACAGCGCGCGTGGGGCGGTTCGGGTGCCCGCGCGAAGGCCGTCGGATCCAGGCGCTCGACGTAGCCCCAGTCGAAGAGGGGCAGGCGACCGCGGTTGGTGACGCGCGCGCGCAAGCGCACGTCGGATCCTGCCGCCACGCGCTCGGGCAGTTGGCGCTCGACCTCCGCTCGCGGACGGAAGACCCAGCCCACGAGCGCGTCGACGACCAGCAGGGAGAGCAACGCGCTGGCGAAGAAGTACATCGGGTTGGCGTCGAAGCGGAACGCCGCCGAGTAGACGCCCACCACCACGGTCGCCCCGAGCAGGGCTCGTCCGCTGGGGGTGAAGCGGCTCAGCAGCCAGCGAAGCAGCGCGGAGCGCGCCAGCGCTCCGCTTCCCGAACCCTCCTCGCGCTCGGGCGCGGAATTCACGCGGAGGAGGCCCCCGGCTCGGCGCCGGTCACACCGGGACCCGCACGCCCTCGAGCACGTCCGCCACCAGGGCTTCCTTGTCGACCCCCGAGTAGCGGGCCTTGGTCTCGAGCACCAAGCGATGGGCGAGGGTCTTGCCGGCCACGGCCTTCACGTCGTCGGGGAGCACGGCCTCGCGCCCCTGGACGGCGGCCCAGCCCTGCGCCATGCGGTAGAGGGCGATCCCCCCGCGAGGCGACGCGCCCAGCGCGAGGCGCGGCTCGCGGCGCGTAGCGCGCACGATGTCGACGATGTAGCGGCGTACGTCCTCGTCCACGTGGAGGGACTGCACGCGGGCCCGCTCGGCCACCACTTCCTCGAGGGTGGTCACCGCGTCGAGGCCTGCGAGCGGCGAGGGGCCGCCGAGGTCGGCGAGGATCTTCTCCTCCTCCTCGGGGGGCGGGTAGCCCATGGCAAGCTGCATGGAGAAGCGGTCGAGCTGGGCCTCGGGGAGGGGGTAGGTGCCGTGGGACTCCACCGGATTCTGCGTGGCAATGACCCAGAAGGGGTCGGGCAGGGCGTGGGTCGTCCCCTCGATGCTCACTTGCCCCTCGGCCATGGCCTCGAGGAGGGCGGACTGGGTGCGCGGGCTGGCGCGGTTGATCTCGTCGGCGAGGAGGACGTTGGTGAACACCGGCCCCTTGCGAAAGGAGAAGCTGCCTTCCTTGGGGTTGTAGATGCTCCCGCCGAGGATGTCCGCGGGGAGCAGGTCGGGGGTGAACTGAACGCGCCGGAAGCCGCCCGCAATGGACTTCGCGATGGCCTTGGCCAGCGTGGTCTTGCCCACCCCCGGCACGTCGTTGAGGAGCACGTTCCCGCCCCCGAGGAAGCAGGCGACCAACAGATCGATCTCACGCTCTTTGCCGCGAATCGCCCGACCGAGGTTGTCCCGTAGGCGCGAGACCAAATCGCTCACGTGCTTTCTCCCCTGCGGCAGGCGAATCATACGCCATGCCGGAGGCGCGAGCGCGCGCCCCCTGGCCCGCGGAGCCGTCGTGAATCCGCCGAGGGGAACTCGCCCGACCGGAGGAACATCACGCGACGGGGCTACAGCTTGCTCCCGGCGCTGCCGAAAGGAGCATTGCGGAAGGAGTGCGGAGTGGGTTGGAAGCGAAGCGTGGTGTGGCTGGTGGGCGCGGTCTTGGCCCTCGCCGCGGGCTGCACGGCCCCCACGCCGCAGGCAGGGACTTCTGCGCTGTGCGTCCGCCGCGCGGCGGCGGCGGCGCCGCCGCTGCCGCGAGCAGCTGGCCGGCGCTCCGAGGACCGGCGCGCGCCGCGGACGGGGAGCCTCGCGGGGCGGGCGCAGCGCCTCCCCGAAGGTCCTCCCGCGGACTTCCCCGCGTCGGCCCTGTGCGCCGTCTTCCGCAAGCCCGCAGCGCCGTCCCCGCGCACGAAGCCCTTCCGCCCCGTCCTGGCGGTGGTGGACATGGGCCGGCCGCGCTGACGCGGTCCTTCGGTCGAGCGTTCCGCCCGACTCCTAAGGAAGCAACCCGCGGGCGACGAGTTCGAGGCGCAGGACGTCGTAGTCGAGAAAGCGAAAGCTCGAGCCGCTGCCGACGCGCGAGGTGCGCAAAAAACTCTGCAGCCCCGCTCGCTCGTAGGCGTAGGCGTCGGTCTCCGCGTTGCCAAGGCCGAGGACGAGGCGCACGCCGCGCCCTTGGAGGGCGCGGAGGACGCGGAGCTTGAACTCTCCGTGGTGGCGGGAAAGGAGTTGCTCGCGCTCGCGCCGCGTGGTCCACCCGAGGTCGTTGTAGAGCACCGGCCCGTCGGGAAAGCCGTGGCGGGCGAGGAAGGCGCGCGTACTGCGGTCGAAGGCGTCGTCCCGCGCAGTGAGGTAGACGATCGCGTAGCGGCGGGCGAGGTCGCGCAGGAGCGCCACGGCCCCAGGGTAGGTCGGCGCGAGAGCGCCCGCGAAGGGGACCTGCCAACTGGGCATGTCGGAGAGGGTTTCGTCGATGTCGCAGACGGCGACGGGCTGGGCGGGATCGAGGACGAAGAGCCGCGCGCGGGCAGGCGGTGCCGAAGGCCGTCGCGCCAGCCGAGCGGCGAAGGGGTAGACCCCCGCCGCCGGCGCGACGAAGGGCACGGCGGCCACCCCGTCGCGATCGGTGCGGGCCGCGCCGACCGCCGTCCCGCCGAGGAAGAAGTCGACGGGCTCGTCGTGCAGGTCGGGGTTGAAGAGCCAGAGGCCCCGGCGCTCGAACTTCCCCTCGAGGGGCACCCGGGCGCCCGGCGTCGCCACCGCGTCGTGGCCGGTGGTCACGACGCGGTCGAAGGGCCCCGCCTGGGCCAGGCCCGAGAGCAGGAGCAGGGCGCAGCACGCCCCGACCCCCGCGCCCGCAGCGAACTGCTTGCGGATCTTCATGTCGTCCGCCTCCCCGCGGGGAGCCGCAAAGCCCGGACCGGTCCGGAAGAGCCAGCCCGGGCGGCCGGCCCGCCTGGGAATTGGCCCCGCGAAGGTTGCGTAAGGTCTTTCATTTTAGCTGGTTGCGCTCGCCGCTTCCCCCGGAGTCGCGGGCGCATGGGGAGCGCCCTTCGCTCCCGGAAGGCGCCGACTTCGGGCGGACTTCCCGGATTCGGAAGCGACCTCGCGAACCAGGCGCTCGGTGGGCGGCCTGCGCTGCGCCCGGGCGGCCGCGGCCCCGGCGAACCACGCCCGCGCCACGTCGTCCAGCTTGGTCCGCTTCGGCGCCTGCCTCCTTCCTGCTCCAGAGCGAGCCGAGGCGGCTGGGCGGCGGACCTCCGGGCAGCATGCACCCTCACCGGAGGTGACACCCTGCAGCGATCCACCCGAGGCGCGAGGAGAGTCGTTCGCCTTCGCGTCGTGACCGGCGGGGACGCGGCCGGGACTCCCCTCAGCGGGGGCGCTCGCCAGGCGGCGCCTCGGCGTCGGCCCCGAAGGCGTGCCGCAGGCGTTCTTCGAGGGCCTCCGGATCGACCTCGGGCGGCGGGGGAGGGCGCCCCCCGGCGCAGGCGCGCAGCTGCTCGCCGAAGGCGAGGGGTCCGCGCAACCACACCCAGGCGAAGGCGCGGGCGCGCGCCTCCGGATCGGTGCGCAGCCCGGACCGCGAAAGACCGAGCAAGCGCTGCCAGCGGCCTTCGTCCCAGGGGGCTGCCTGCCGCAACCGATCGACGAGGGGACCGTGCGGGGGACCCCGCTCCAGGCGAGCGACGACCGCGTCGCACAGCCCCGACTCGAGCCAGGGAGGAGTCGCCCCGTAGCGCAGCGCGCACTCGGCCTCGGCCAGGGCCCGCGCGCAGGCGCGCGCGGTCGCCGGCTCGCTGGGGTCGACGGACCGCGAAGCGAGCACCGCGCCGCTCCAAAGGTCGAAGTAGGCCGCGTCGACGCCCTTGGGGGCGCGCAGGCCGAACTCCGTCGGGTCGAGGAGGAGCACCTCGAGGGCTCGCTCCTCGCGACCGCGGTGACCGAGGATTCGGGCGCAGCGCTCGGCGAAGCCCTCGACGAAGGGGACCCAAGCCGCGGCAACCTCGTCGGTCGCCGCGCGAACCAGGCAAGCGGCTCCGGCCGAGCGCGGCGCCCCCGCGCCCCCGGCGAGCGCGTGCGCCGCGCGCCAGGCGAGTTCGACGCGCCGCACGAGGGGATCGCCGGGAGCGAGCGCGCGCGCGAGGGAGAGGTCGTCCTCCGGCGCGCCAAGGGCGGAGGCACCCGCGCCGGGGCGGGCGTCCAGCCAGGCGCGCGCGAGGGGCAGGAAGGCGAGGTCGGGGCGCTCGGCGGCCGCGGCGTCGAGGTGCTCCCGCGCAGGCCCCTCGCGGCCGAACAGCGCGAAGACGAGGCCGATCGCGGCGTGGGCTGCCGGAAAGCGGGGACGGAGGCGAAGCGCCGCACGCGACCGCGCAAGGGCGAGGTATGCCTCGCCGCGACGGAGGGCACACAAGGCCGAAAGGAATTGCGCCGCGAACGATCCCTCGGCGCCCTCGAGGACCCGCTCCGCTTCCCGGGCGCGTCCCGAGAGGTAGAGGCGCAGCCCCTCGTCGAGGCGCGCCTGCAGCTCCGGCGTGCGGGAGGCCCCCTCGCCGAGGGCCTCGGCGCAGGCCGGGTCGAGGGCCGGCACCCCCAAAGGGAGCGCTGCGCGTTCGAAGGCGAGGTCGACGGCCCGAGCGTAGCGGCGCTCGGCGGCCTCGAGTTCCTGTGCGTCGAGGCTCCCTTCCAAGGCGAGCTCGCGCAGGAACAAGGGCGCCCCGCTCGCACCGCAGGTCGCCCATACCCGGGTGCCCCGCGCGTGGGCCCGAGCCCGTCCGAGCACCCGCCCGGCGATCGAGACGCTCAGTTCCTCCCCCGCGAGCTCGAGCTCCGCGCGTCCGCCGTCTTCGTCGAGCGGTCCTTCGGCGAGGACGGTTGCCGCAGCGCCGAAGTCGACCTCCAGTCTCCAGCCTCCCTCGCCCCAGCGGAGCGTGTAGCCACGCTCGCTTCCGCCGCGCGCGAAGCGCAGCCCGAGCGAGCGCGTTCCTTCGGCCTCGAGCGTCGCGCGGACCCGGAGGATTCTGCCGACTCCGTCGCCTCGCCCGGACAGGGGAAAGCGACGCGTGGCGAGGCGCGGCTGCGCACCTTCGAGACGCAGCGCCGTGCCTAGGCCACGCAGGGTCGTCCCCTCGGCCGGCGAAAGGTCGGTCGCGACGCGCCCTCCGCCCCAGCGCACCCGAACGCCGCCCTCGGCCACGCGCTCGGGAGGGAAGGCCGTGGGCGCTTGAGCGAGCAAGGCCTGCGCCTCTTCGGCGAAGCCCAGGCGGGGCGCGAGGCGCTCGACCTCCCGCGCCTCTCGAGCGAGGAGGGCTTGGCGCAGCAGCGCCAGCCGGTCGCACCTCCGCGCCGGATCGGCCACCGCCCGCAGGACACGCAGCCCCACCTGCGGTGCCTCCTTCCAGGAGGCAGCGAAGGCCCCCAACGAAGTCTGAAGTCGATAGCCCGTCGCGTCGAGGTCGAGGATCCGCGCGGCGCCGGCCTCCCGGCCGGCGAGGCGCAGCCCGTAGAGGGGCCGTGCGCGGCGGGCCGCGGCCGCGCGCCGCCTCCACGCCTCGGCCTCGGGGTCGGGCCGAGCCCGCGCGGTCTCGAGCCTGCGCTCCGCGGCGGCGAGGGCCTGGCGACGCCGCTCGGCCACCCGGCGCCGCAGCGCGCGGGCGAGCCGGTCGAAGGGCGGAGGCCGGCCGGGCGGCGCGCCCGCGAGGCAAGTCCTCGCCCGCGCTTCCGCGTCCTCCGCCAGCTCGCCGCCCGCGAGCCCGGCGACGAGTTCCTCCGCGGTGCGCGCCGCAGCAAGCCAAGCGCGCAGCGCTTCGAGGCGCTCTCGGCGCTGGGCGGCGACCTCTTCGGGTGCCTCGCCCGGCCCCGGCCGCACCCGCTCCCAGAAGGCGATCGCTTCGGCGTAGCGCCCCTCCCGCACCAGGCGCGCGGCCTTGGCCCGCGCCTCGGCGGCCGTGGGCGACCGCGCCCCCGGCTCGGCTTCTTCGACCCGCCGTGGGCGCCTGGGATGCTCGCTCCGCGCAACGGTCCTGCGCGCGGACCGATTCTCCGACGGAGCACTCTGCAGCAGGACCAAGCCCACCAATCCGCCCACGACGAGGAGCGCCAAGGCGGCCACCAGAGCGACGAGGGGGGCCTCGGCCGGAGCGGACCGCGCGCTGCGCTCCTCGCGCTCGGACACGCTCGCGTCCCGGTTCCGCGTGGCCAAGAGGTGCTCCGAACTGGCGAGGAGGCTGTGCCGCCGGCCCGGGCCCAGCGCGGTCTCGGCCGGGGCCGGTTCGAGCGCCTCCGCCCGGACGGTCGCGCCGCAGCGCGGGCACTCGAGCTCTACGGCGCCGAGATCGCGCCGCGGGTAGCGCCCCAGGCAGCCGGGGCAGAGGAGCAACCGCTCGCGCAGGTGCTCGGCGAGGAGGGCCAGGAGGTGGGGATCGTAGCCCGCGCGGGGCAAGAGCTCCTCGAGGCGCCGGAGCTTGCCCTCGGCGAGCTTCTTGTCTTGTACCGCCCGCACGGAGCGAAGCAGCTTGGGGCTCAAGAGCCCCGCCTCCACCCCAAGCTGGCCCATGAGCAGGTCTTCGAAGCGCTCGTAGGTGTGCAGGTCGGGGGAAGGGAGCCCGACCACGGCCGCACGCCGCAGTTCGCGCCGCACCGCCTCGGCGGGGAGGCCGCGGGCGATCAAGAAGCGCGAGAAGGGGACCCCCTCCGCGCCGGCCACCCACTCTTCGTAGGCTCGGTCGGCGGCCTCGGGGTCCAGCAAGCCCTCGCGAATGACCGCGGCCAGGAGGGTGCGGGCGCGCTGGATCTCCTCGCCGATCACTCCCGCAGTGTGTCCTACCGCTGCCCGAGAGGCCAGGGGGCGGGCGCTCCGCTCACGCTCCGGGCGCGCCGACGAAGAAGCTGACGATCCCGGTAACGAGCATGAAGAGAGCGAGCGACACGAGGCCGACGACCAGCCGCCGCTTGTCGGAGAGCAGGATGGGCGCGGCGATGAACACCGACGAGTAGGTGCCGACGACGATGCCAAAGGTCATGGCGGCCGCGAAGCCTTGAATGGCCGTGAGCCCGAAGAAGCTGCCAACCAGGAGGACGACGCACACCAGGAGCGAAGTGAGCGAGGTCAACACCGTACGCGAGAGGGTCTTGTTGATGGCTGCGTTGATCAGCTCGGGGGTGTATTCCTTTGCCTTGCTGTCTCGCTTGTCCTCGCGGATGCGGTCGAGAATGACGATGGTGTCGTTGATCGAGTAGCCGACCAGGGTCAGGAAGGCCGAAATGGTGGTCAGGCCGAACTTGGCGTCGAAGGTCGAGCCGGTCTTGCTGACCACGAAGTCGAGGATGGTCAGAAAGCCGAGCAGGGCGAGGACGTCGTGGAACACGGCGACGATCGCGGAGATGCCCGACCAGAAGTCGAAGCGCAGCCACACGTAGAGGCAAATGAAGATCACACAGAAGACCGTGGAGACCACGGCCTTCGACTTGAGGTTCTTGGCGACCGCCGAGCCGACCTGATCGATGCTCGGGAAGGGGACCGCGGGGGCGAAGGAGGCGCGCTCCTCTTGGGCCCGCTCGAGGCTGTTCTTGAGCAGATCCACCACCTCGGCGGCGCGCTCTTCGTTCCCGGCGGGCAACTCGTGGGTGCGGAACTCAAAGGGGAACAAGGGGTCGCTGGTGTCGGCGTCCGGGAGGGCCTCCACCTGGAAGCCCGGCTCCCCGCCTTCGGGGCCGGCGAGGGCGAGGAGGGTCTCGCGCCGCTTCACCTCCAGCGGCCGCTTGGCGTTGCGCAGGCGGTGGGCCAGCTTGCGCAGAATGGGCGGGAGCTGCTGCTTCACCTCCTCGGCGGTCACCGGCTTCACCTCGTGCTCTTCCTGCACGACCACCTCGAAGCCGGTGCTCAGGCGGACGAGGTTTACCCGGAAGCGTGCGCGAACCTTGCCGTCCTTGGGCTCGGTGAGGACGAAGGGCTTGCCCTCAATGGGGGGGTAGGGCTCGACGAGTTCGTCGTGGAGGAGCCTACGGACTTCGTGCTCGAAGAAGTCCTGGGCGTTCCCCGAAGAGGGCGTGTCGCCCTCGCTGCCCGAGCCACCGCCCTCGCCGGGCGCCGGTGCCTCGGCCGGTGGCGGCGCGTCGCCCGAAGGCGTGTCGCCCGAAGGCGCTGGCGCGTCGCCCGAAGGCGTGTCGCCCGAAGGCGCTGGCGTGTCGCCGGAAGGCGCTGGCGTGTCGCCCGACGGCGCTGGCGTGTCGCCCGACGGCGCTGGCGTGTCGCCCGAAGGCGCGTCGCCGGCCGGCGCGTCGCCGGCCGGTGGACGCTCCTGCCCGTAGGCGGGCGCAAGGAGCCCCAGGCCGCCTGCGCGCGAACTCTGTCGGGCGACGTCCTCGCCGCTGCCGACGAGGCGGGTGCGCAGGAGCCACTCGCGCCCGCGCTCCCGACCGCCCTTGACGGCCGCCCCGACCCGCTGCACTTCCACGTGGGCCTTGGTGCCGAAGCGCTCCTTGAGGCGCCGCACGAGCTCGTCCTTCTCCACGGGGTGGGCCAGGCGAATCTGCATGACGGTCCCGCCGGTGAAGTCGATGCCGTACTTCTCGTCGCCGCGGAGCACGAAGACCAGCCAGCCGGCGCAGATCAGGAGCACCGAGACGGGCACCGCCTTCCGGCGGGCCGCGTGGAAGTCGATGTTCGGCCTCTCGAACAGGCTGCGGAAGCGGAGGGCGGTGACGATCTCCTTGACCACGAAGTAGCCGTAGAGGGCCCGCGTTACGAAAAGCGCGGTGAACATGGAGACCACGATGCCGATGGTCAGCGTGATCCCGAAGCCCTTGATGGGCCCCGTGCCGGCCCACATGAGGACCATGGCGGTCAGAGCGGTGGTCAGGTTCGCGTCGAAGATGGTCCAAAACGCGCGGTCGTAGCCCGCTTGGATGGCCTGCTTGACCGCCGCGCCGCGGGCGAGTTCCTCGCGAATGCGCTCGTAGATGAGGATGTTCGCGTCGACGGCCATGCCCGCCGTGAGCAGGATGCCGGCGATGCCCGGCAGGGTGAGCGTGGCGTCGAACATGGCGAGGGTGCCAAGGATCAGGACCAGGTTGAGCACCAAGGCGATGTCGGCGATCAGCCCCGCGCGCAGGCCGTAGTAGACGAGCATGAAGATCACGACCACGACCATGGCGCCTACGATCGCCCCGCCGCCGACGGTGACGGCCGCTTGGCCGAGTTGTGCCCCGACGCGCTTGCTGTAGGCGAAGACCGGCTTCGCCGGCAAGGCGCCGCCCTTGAGGATGATGATCAGGTCGAGGAGTTCCTTCTCGTCCCAGCCCTTGGGGCCACCCTCAATGATCCCGCGCTTGCCGATGGGACCGCGGATCTCGGGCGCCGAGCGAACCTCGCCGTCGAGCACGACGGCGAGCTGCTCGCCGACGTTCTTGCTGGTCATTTCGTAGAACAGACGTGCGCCCACGGGTCCCCAGGTAAAGCCCACGCAGGGGCGGCCCTTGTCGTCGAGGGCCCGGTGGGCGTCGGCGAGGAGCGAACCGTCGAGGTAGAGCTTCTTGCCCGAGCCCGGCTCGACGTTGTGCAGCAGCAGGGGCTGCCCCGCGCGTCCGCCGCGGGCCTCGGGGTGCCAGTAAGCGATGTCGTAGGGGTCGGTCTCGGGGTCGTAGACCCCGCGGTCCTTGGCGTCGATGATCCGCTCGATTTCGAGCTGGCGGTCGACGGCCTTGAGGTCCTTGTCGCTGACGACCAGGCGAAACTCGAGGCGGCCGGCCTTCTCGATCTGGGTCTTGAGCTTTTCGATCTCGCTCTGGGTAGCCGAAGGGATCTGGATCTGGACCTTGTCGGCCCCCATGGAGCGAATGTCGAGTTCCTTGATCCCGAGCTTGTCGATGCGCTTGCGCAGGACGCCCACCGCGTCCTCGGTCACGTCGGCGGTGGCGGGACGCCCGTTGACTTCGAGGCGGTAGATGATCTCGGCGCCGCCCTTGAGGTCGAGGCCGAGGGGGATCCCCTGCGTGTAGAGCGCGAAGCTCCACAGCACGGTGATGGCCGCGGTGAGAAGGTACTTCCAGCCGAAGTTCTGGTACATGGCCTAGCTCTTCTTGGGGTCGCGCCCCGCTGGGGCCGAGCCGTCGATCACGCGGGCGATGGCGCTCTTCTGGAAGCGGATCTTGACCTTGGCTTGGTCGTCGACGCGCAGCGTGACCTCGTCGTCCTTGATGTTCACCACGGTGCCGAAGATCCCGCCCGTGGTCACCACTTGGTCGTTCTTCCGCAGTCCGCTGAGGAGGGCTTGCTTGGCCTCCTGCTCCCGCTTTTGCGGGCGGATCATGAAGAAGTAGACGAACAGGAAGGCGAGCAGGATCGGGAAGATCAACCCGGTGGCCCCGCCGGTGGGGTCGGAGGGGCGAGGGTCGGCTTCGGTCTGGGCGAAGAGGAGCACCGAGAGGGCGCCGAGAGGGTCCATGGGGTCCGTTCCGTCGGGCCGCAACCGTGTGCGGTACCCTGGGTTAGAAGGGGCCGAATCCTATCAGATTCGGCCCCGGCCGCAATCGTGGGAGGGGGGCGGCGAGCCGGGCCTCCCGGCGCCCTCCCGGCCGCGCGCCCTACGCGGGCGGCGGCCGGGCAGCCAGGCCAAGGGGCTTGGGTCGAAGGGCTCCGGGTGCCGGACCGCGGGGCCCCTCGGCCCCGGCAGCCCCGAGGGGGGCGCCGCCCTCGGCGAGGTCGAGCCGAGCCTTAGGGCGGGTCCTCGCCGCTGAAGTCCTGGGTCCAGTAGTTGCCTGCGCGGCCGACGCCCAGGGAACGGTGCGCCTTGCCGAGCATGTTCCGGTGGTGCCCGCTCGAGGTGTACCAAGCGTTGAAGGCGCCGCGGCCGGACTGCATGCCCATGGCAATGTTCTCGCCGCTGAAGCTGGCGCCTTCGAGTCGGCAGCGGTCGGCGGGAGTCCGCTTGCCGGGCACGGGCGAGGTGTGGTCGAAGAAGCCGCGCTCGAGCATGTCCTGGCTGTGTCCTCGCGCGGCGCGGACCAGGGGCTCGTGCACCTTGAGGGCCCGCAGGCCGAAGACCATGCGGTATTCGTTGGTGGCTCGGATGCAGGCCCTCTCTTCGGGGCCGAGCGAACTCGCCAGACGCTCGTTGCGGCGCAGAATCGCCTGGCTCTCGCGGAGGACCCGGGCGTCGGCTCGGTCCACGGGGACGCCGCGCATGCCGACGATCTTCGCCACCTCGGCGTGCACTTCGGCGAGAAGTCCTTCCTCGCTGCGCCCGTCCCCGCAGAACTCCCGCAGCCAGCGGCACGCCTCGGCGAAGCGCGCCAGGGGACGGGCGACCTCGGCGTCCTCGGCGAGCTCGGCCAGGGGGTCGTCGTAGGCGCGCAAGAGCGCGCCCACGAGCCGGTCCACCAGCGGCTGGCCGGCGGCGCCGTGGTTGGCGCTCGGATACTTCTGCTCGTCGAAGATGACCGCCAAGGCTTCGGCGCGGCGGCGGCGAATGGCCGCGGCCAGGCGAGCGCGGATCTTCGCCCTGCGCTGGCGGATGCTGCGCAGCAGGTGCTTGCGGGCGGCGGCGAGGTCCTCGCCGAGGGCCTCGCCAAGGGCCTTGCGGGCGGCGGGGCCCCGCTCGGCGAGGGCGCGTGCGGCCGCCTGCCGACGCTCGCTGGGGCCCGATCCCCGCACGACCGCGAGCAACTCTTCGGCCCCGGCGGGGAGGGACTCCGAGGCGATCTCTCCGCGCGGCTCCGGGCCCGCGCCCCCGCCCGCGGCGGCCTCGGCCGCCCGCTTGGCCCGGGCCTGCTTGCGGGCGCGCGCCAGCGCGGCCCCGCGCAGCCAGCGTCCCTGCACCCGCCGGTAGCCGAGGGCGCGCCGGGCGAAGGGGTGGTCGGGCGCGAGCTCGAGGACTTCCTCGAGCAGGCGCCGCGCTTCGTCGTGGAGCCCCTGGCCCTTGGCCCAGCGGGCGAGGGCCACCCGGCCCTCCACGTCGTGGGGCGCCAGCGCGGCGCGCCGCCGCGCGAACTCGGCCGCCCCGTCTTCGCGAACGACCTCCTCGATCTCGTCGCGCGGGACGCGCACCACGAGGCCGCGGGAATCACGCAGTTCCACCGCGCGCGCGCTCTCGCGCACGATCTTGCCCCGCAGGACGCCGCCGCCGACGGTGACGATCCGGTCCGCTCGGGCGGGGACCGTCGCCAGCAAGACGCCTGCAGCCAACAAGCAGCCCACGCTCCGGGGAAAGCCCTTCACGAGCCCCTCCCTTCCTGCGGCGGACTCTAAGATCCTCCGCCGGGCGAGGTGTCACCGATCCGTCGGGGCGCCCGTCACCGAAACGTCCCTTTCTCGTGGCGGAGGCGAAACGAAGCCCCGCGAAGAGGTCCCTGCGGCCTCGCAAGTCCCGCAGGGGGGCCCTGCCCGCCCGGCCCCCAACGTGCTACACCGGGTCGGGAGAGCAAAGCCCATGAAGCCCTGTCCCCGCGCCCTTCCCCTCGCCCTCCTCCTCGCCCTCGGCGTCGCCGCGCCCGTCGCCGGTCAGGAGCCGGAGGCCTTCGTGGTCACGGGGCCGGGCTTGGTGGGCCGCGCGGTCCTCCACCGGACTCCCCAGCCGGGCGTCCCGGCGGTCCCGGTGATGGCCGAGCTCGACTACCGGGTCTTCCGCGGCGACGCCTCGACGCGCACGCGCAGGGTCGCCCACGGGCTCTTGCTGCCCAGCGGCGTCCTCGAGCTCGTCGATCCTCCCGGCGCCGAGGGAGGCACGGCGGTCGGCGCGGCGGGGCGCGTGCGCGGCCTGGACGGCGGAGGGGGCGGCGCGCCGACGGGCGGGGATCGCGTCCAACTCCAGCCCGACGCCTTGGGCTACCGGGGAACGGTGGCGGGGCTCCCGCAGCGCTGGCGACGCGCCCCCCGCACGGACGGCCTGGTGGTGCTCCTGGTCCCGGGCCTCTCCACGAACCTCTGGAACCAGCACGGAATCCCCTACTTCGACGCCAACCGCGACGCCCTGCGCGCCCTGGGCCTCGAGGCCTACCGGATCGGAACCGACGACGCGGACCGTCCCGTGCCGGGCCACCCTTTCAGCACCCAGAATTCGGTCGCCGACAACGCGCGGGCCATTGCCCGGGAGATCCGCACCCAGGCCGCCTTCGGCAAGCGCGTGATCCTCTTCGCGCACAGCAAGGGCGCGACCGACGCCACCGCCGCCGTGGCCCTCGAGCCCGACCTGATCCCGCACCTCGCCGGCCTGGTGGCGATCCAGCCGGTCTACGGCGGCTCGGCGATCGCCGACCTCGCCGCCCACGATGCGTTGACCCTTGCCGGGGTGCGCCTCGCCCTCGAAGGCTGGGCCGGCGGCAGCCGGGACGCGGTCGTGGACCTCACCCGCGCGCGTCGGCGCGCCTTCGTGCGCGACCACCCCTACCCCAGCGACCGCGTCCCCACCGTGGTCCTCCGCTCCTCTTTCTCCCGCAGCTTGTTCCTCATGGGGCGCACCCCCGACGGCCGGCGCCTCCGCGACCCTGCCAAGCGACTCTTCCAGCGAGCGCTGCGCTTCAACCAGCGGCTGATCTCCCGCCGCACCGGCGAGGACAACGACGGCATGGTGACCCTCGGCGACCAACGGATCCCCGGCGCCGTGCACCTCGACGTCGACGACCTCGACCACTTCGAGCCCGGCCTGGGCATGCTGAGCCCGCACCGGCCGGCCGACCTGAGCGTCCGCCTGCTGGAGAAACTCTTCGCGCTCCTCGAGCGCCGCTGAACGCGCTCCGCCGGGCGCGGCCGGACCTTCGCGTCAGTCCGCGGGCTGCCCGCTGCCCTCCGGCGCGAAGAACTCGGCTCGGAAGGCGTCGAGGGTCCCCGCGACGATCTCCCGCCGCAGTCGCTGCATGAGGCGCTGGTAGAAGCGCAGGTTGTGGAGGCTGCAATAGGTCAGCCCCGCGATCTCGTCGACGCGCAGCAGGTGGGCGAGGTAGGAGCGCTTGACCCCCGTGCGGCAGGCGAGGCAGTCGCAGAGCGGGTCGATCACCCGGTGGTCGTCGCGGTAGCGGGCGTGCTTGAGGCGCAGGTAGCGGCGGGGCCAGAGGAAGACTTCCCCGTTGCGCGCGTTCCGGGTGGGCAGGGCGCAGTCGAACATGTCCACGCCGCGCAGTACGGCGCGCACGAGGTCCTCGGGCTTGCCTACGCCCATGAGGTAACGCGGTCGGTCCTCGGGCAGGAGGGGGCAGGTGGCCTCCAGCGTCGCGTCCATGCGCTCGGGCCCTTCGCCCACCGAGAGGCCTCCGATGGCGTAGCCCGGAAAGTCCATGGCAACGAGCGCGTCCGCGCTGCGCGCGCGCAGGTCGGCGTGCACCCCGCCCTGGACGATCCCGAACAGGGCCTGCGCGTCCGGGCGAGCGTGGGCCCTAAGGCAGCGCTCCGCCCAGCGCGTCGTCCGCTCCACGGCCGCGAGGACGGCCTCCCGGGTGGCCGGATAGGGGGCGCATTCGTCGAAGGCCATGATGATGTCGGCGCCGAGCAGGTTCTGGATCTCGATGGACCGCTCGGGAGTCAACTCGAGCAGGGTCCCGTCGTAGGGCGACTTGAAGCGCACTCCCTCCTCACCCAGGCGCCGCAGGTCGGCGAGCGAGAAGACCTGGTAGCCCCCCGAGTCGGTGAGCATGGCGTGGGGCCAGCGGGCGAAGGCGTGCAGGCCGCCGGCGGCGGCGACCCGCTCGGCGCCCGGCTTGAGGCCGAGGTGGAAGGTGTTTCCCAAGAGGATGCGCGTGCCGGTGTCGACCACCTGGTCGGTGGTGCACGCCTTCACCGTGGCCCGCGTACCCACGGCCATGAACACGGGCGTGGGCACGACCGCGTGCGGGAGGACCAGCCGCCCGGCCCGGGCGGCCCCGCGGGTCGCCTCGAGGGAGAAGGCCAACGGGGCCTTCACCAAAGACCTCTTGGGCTCAGAAACCGCCCTTCTTCTCCTCTTCGAGGCGCCGCTCCAGCTCGCGGATCCGCTCTTCCTTGCGCTCGATGGCTTCGAGGGCGCGGAGCAGGGCCCGGTTCTGCCGCTCCAGCTCGCGCAGGCGCGCTCCCTCGGCGGGGCGCGCTGCAGCGGCGGAGCCTGCGCTCGCCGGGCGCGGAGGGCCTGCGGGCTCGCCGGCCTCGCCCGTGGCCGCAGACTCGCTCGAGGCCTTGCCCGCGGCGGGGTCGCTGGCCGCCACCGCGGCGGCGTCGGCGGCGTCGCCGGCCGCCGTCTTGGCGCCGGCCTCTGCGGTCAGCATGGGCGCCGCCACCAAGGCCACCACGGTCATGAGCTTGATGAGGATGTTCAGCGAGGGGCCGGAGGTGTCCTTGAAGGGGTCGCCGACGGTGTCGCCGACCACCGCCGCCTTGTGCGGGTCGGAGCCCTTGCCGAGCACGTTGCCCTGCTCGTCCTTGAGTCCGCCGCTCTCGATGAACTTCTTGGCGTTGTCCCACGCCCCGCCCGCGTTGGCCATGAAGATCGCGAACAGGACGCCGGTGACGAGCGCGCCGGCGAGGAGGCCGCCGAGGGCCTCCACGTCGAGGACCCAGCCCACCGCCAGCGGCATGGCGATGGCGAGCAGGCCGGGGAGGATCATTTCCTTGAGGGCGGCGGCGGTGGAAATGGAGACGCAGGAGGTGTAGTCGGGGTCCTCGGTGCCCTCCATGATCGCGGGCTTTTCGCGGAACTGGCGGCGGACCTCGGCGATCATGTCGAAGGCGGCGCGTCCCACGGCCTTCATGGTGAGGGCCGAGAAGAGCAGGGTGCACACGCCGCCGATGAAGATCCCGATGGTCACGCTGGGCTTGGTGACGTCGATGGACTCGAGGCCTGCGGCTTCCTGGTAGGCGACGAAGAGGGCGAGCGCGGTGAGGGCAGCGGAGCCGATGGCGAAGCCCTTGCCGATGGCGGCGGTGGTGTTGCCCACGGCGTCCAGGCTGTCGGTGCGCTTGCGGATGTCCGGGCCGAGCGCGCTCATTTCGGCGATGCCGCCGGCGTTGTCGGCGACCGGGCCGTAGGCGTCGACGCCGAGCGAAATGCCGAGGGTGGAGAGCATGCCCACCGCCGAAATGGCGATCCCGTAGAGGCCCGCGGCGTGAAACGCGACGTAGATCGCCACGCAAATGAGCAGGACCGGGACGACGGTGCTCTCCATGCCCACGGCGAGCCCGCCAATGATGTTCGTCGCGCTGCCGGTCTTGGACTGCTCGGCAATCCCCTGGGCCGGCGGCTTCTGCTCGGAGGTGTAGTGCTCGGTGACCTTGCCGATCAGGACACCGAGGACCAGACCGGACGCGATCGAGACCAAGACGCCGTATTGCATGCCGTCTTGGCCGACGCGGAAGTCGAAGTGGTCGCAGGCCCAGGCAGCGCCGACGAGGAACAGGGCCGAGGCCACCAGGAGCCCCCTGTGCAGGGCTTCCGAGAGTTCGTCCTCCTTCTCGGCCTTCACGAAGAAGGTCCCCGCCACCGAAGCCAGAATGCCGATCCCGGCGAGGACGAGAGGGAGCATGACCGCGCGCAGGGTGCCCTCGGTGGCGTCGAGGGCGGCGCCGCCTTCGGCGGGGAAGATCTGGCCCTTGAGGCCGACCGCCGCGCCGAGGGTCATGGCGGCGACGAGGGAGCCCACGTAGCTCTCGAACAGGTCCGCGCCCATGCCGGCCACGTCGCCGACGTTGTCACCCACGTTGTCGGCAATGACCGCGGGGTTGCGCGGATCGTCCTCGGGAATGCCCGCCTCGACCTTGCCGACGAGGTCGGCGCCCACGTCGGCGGCCTTGGTGAAGATCCCTCCGCCCACGCGGGCAAAGAGGGCGATCGACGAGGCGCCGAGCGAGAAGCCGAACACGGCCTCGAGGGCGAGGAGCGGCAGGCGCGCGGGGTCTTCCCCGGCGGGCGCCAGGGGTCCGCTGAACAGGTAGTAGAGGAGGGTCAGGCCGATCAGGCCGAGGCCGACCACCGTGAGCCCCATGACGGCGCCCGAGGAAAAGGAGACGCGCAGGGCGTTGCTCAGGCTGCTCTTGGCCGCCTCGGTGGTGCGGACGGCGGCGCGTGTGGCAATGGTCATGCCAATGTAGCCCGCGAGCGCCGAAGCGAAGGCGCCGCATACGAAGGCGCCCCCGATCCGCCAGCCGTGCTCGTGGGCCGAACCGAGCAGGAAGAGCACCACCGCCACGTAGACGGCCAGGTAGCGGTACTCGGTCATGAGGAAGGCCTTGGCGCCGTCTTGGATGGCGCGGGCGATCTTCTTCATGCGGTCGTCGCCCTCGGACTCGGAGAGGATCCGGGTCACGAGGTAGCCGGCGAAGCCGAGTCCGACCAGCGCGGCAGCCGGCCCAATGAAGCCGTAGGCCGCGAGGTTGTGAATTGCGTCGGCGAACAGTGCAGGAAGCATCGGAGCGCTCCGGGGAAGGATCTTGACGCGGCGCGCCGCAGGGGGCGGCGGTCCTGGCGGGCCGCTTTGTATACCAGCCGCTTAGGGGGGGGACAAGCCGGAGCCGAAAGGTCGGAAGGTGGGGGTAAAGTGCCTTCGAAGCGCCGGTGTCCCCGTCCCAAGGACCCCGAGCATCCGGCCGCGATCGAAAGGAGCCCCGTGGAGGGCGAAGCCCGTCTCGTTGCCCCCCAGGCACTCCCCGAGGAGCGCGAAGAACGCGCGCTCCGCCCGCGCAGCTTCGACGCCTTCGTAGGCCAGCCGCGGGTGGTGAACAACCTTCAGACCTGGATCAAGGCCGCCCAGCGGGCAGGGCGCCCCCTCGACCACGTTCTCCTCACCGGGCCGCCCGGCCTGGGCAAGACGACCCTGGCGCACCTGATCGCCCGCAGCCTGGACGCTCGCTTGGTGACCACCTCGGGTCCGGTGCTGGAGAAGATCTCCGACCTCGCGGGCATGCTGGTCAAGCTCAAGCGGGGCGACGTGCTCTTCGTCGACGAGGTCCACCGCATGCGCACCAGCGTCGAGGAATACCTCTACAGCGCCATGGAGGACTGCCGAATCGACGTACCCATCGACGACGGCATTCACGCCCGCACCCTGAGCGTCTCCCTGCAGCGCTTCACGCTGGTCGGCGCAACGACGCGCGCGGGCCTCCTCACCAAGCCCTTCCGCGACCGCTTCGGCATCCAGGAGCGGCTGGTGACCTACGCACAGGAGGAGTTGGAAGAGATCGTGCGCCGGTCGGCAAAGGTCCTCGGGGTCGGGATCGACGACGAGGCCGCGGCCCTGGTCGCCGGCCGCGCGCGAGGAACCCCCCGGATCGCGAACCGACTCCTGGCCCGCCTGCGCGACGTCGCCCTCGCCGACGGCGCCGAGCGCATCGACGCGCGAATCGCCGCCCGCGGCCTGCGCATGCTGGGGATCGACGCCGAAGGCCTCGAGGCCCTCGACCGCCAAATCCTGGCGATCCTGGCCGAATCGCCCTACACGCCGGTTGGGATCAAGACCCTGGCGGTGGCCACGGGCGAGGAGGTGGGGACCATCGAAGACGTCTACGAGCCCTACCTGATCGTGCGGGGCTTCGTGCGCAAGACGGCGCGCGGACGGGTGCTCGGCCCGCGCGGCTTCGCCCTGCTCGGGATCGAGCCGCGAGCCGCCGGAGACGACCCGCAAGGCACGCTCTTTCCGTGACCGGGCACAACCCGCGGTCCGTCCCGAGCGCCCCGGTCGTCGCGCCCCCCGAGCCACCCTCGACGGCGCTTCCTGCCTGCGGCGCGCTCCTCCTCCTCGCCGGCCTCTTCTGGGGCGCCTTTTCCAGCCTCCGCGAGGAGCGCCCCGCGAGGCGCAGCGCGGACGGGGACGAACCGCGCGTGCGGGTGGCGCTGATTGAGTCGGCCCGCGAAGCGACCATCCGGCTCGACGGCGGCTGGTTGATCGAACCCGACGAAGGCCCCGTGTCCTTCCTGGCGGAGCCCGACCTCCTCACCGTCCGCCCGGTCGGCGGTGGGCTCGCCGTGACGGGGAGCACCCTCTCGGTAGGCTACCCGGGCGCGCGCGAGGTTCTCTTGCGCCCCCTCGAAGCGCGCTCGCCCGAGCCGGACTTCGGCCTCGCCGGCCGGCGCTACCGGGGCCGGCTGCGCCTGATCCGCCTGGAGGCGGAGCGCCTGCGGGCGGTGAACGAGGTCGGGATCGAGGACTACCTCGCGGGCGTGATCGGTCACGAAATGCCGCTCCGCTGGTCCGACGCTGCGCTCCGCGCGCAGGTCATTGCGGCCCGCACCTACGCGCTCGTCAACCGGCATCCCGAGCGCGACCACGACCTGAAGGCGGACACGCGCTCCCAAGTCTACGCGGGGCTCTTGCGCGAAGACGCCCGCGCGCGCCGCCTGGTGGAGGAGACCCGCGGGCAGGTGGTGACCTACGAGGGCGAACTCGTCAACACCTACTTCCACTCCACCTGCGGCGGCGACACCGTGCCGGCGCGCTGGATCTTCCCCTGGGTGGAGGAAGACAGCCTCCCGCTCTCCGGGGCGAGCGGCTGCGCCTGCCAAGCCTCGCGCTTCTACCGCTGGACCGCCCGCGTGCCCGCGACGAAGGTCGCTCGCCTGGGGCTCTCCCCTCCCCTGGCCTCCGTCCGGGTCGAGCACTGGCCCCGCGGCCTCTACGTGCGCCGCCTGGTCCTGCGAGACCGAGCCGGCGTCGAGCGCAGCGTCTCGGGCTGGGACGCTCGCCGGCTGCTGGGTCTGCGCAGCTACGCCTTCGACGCCGAACTCGACCCCGCAGGCCAGACCTTGACCCTGCGGGGCCGCGGCTGGGGACACGGGGTGGGCATGTGCCAGTTCGGCGCCGAGGGCTTTGCCCGCCAAGGCAAGTCCACTCGCTGGATCCTGCGGCACTTCTACCCGGGAACCGAACGGACGACCCTCTACTGAGCCCACGTCGAACTCCACGCCCTGCGACTCCAAGGGATCGCGGCAGGTAGGCGCGGCCGTCCTGGGGCTGCCCAACAGGCGCGCCCCGACGTCGAGGTACGCCTGCCGCTGCGCAAGGACAAGGATGCGCCGAGCGTCCGGGGGTCCCACCCCTGGCTCGAAGGGATCGAGCCCGGCGATCCAGAACAGCTACAGCGAGCGCTTCACCAGATGTTCCGAAATCCCCCGCGTCAGACTTTCCGGAACTCACCAGCGAGACACACGACAGGCGACCTTTGGGTCAAGTCCGTCGGAGAGGGTCAGACCGTCTCGGCGGATCTCCGCGTGACGGCGCAAGACAATGGGCGCGTCGACCACGAGGTCGCAGCCCGGTGCGCGACCGACCACCACTCGATCCTGGTCGAAGTCCCCGCGCCGTCCTGCAACGCGCGGACCACGAAGGGGCGCGTCGGGGAGCTGCCGGGGCGCGCCCGCGCGGCGGCGAGGTCGCGACGGAGGACGAGGCTCGTGTCTCCGCGGGCGACACCGCCCGGGCCCCGCAGGGGCTCGCCCAAGAGAGCGCGGCGGACGTCCGCCTCCGCCTCGCGGGCGCTGGCGCAGCGCGCTTCGGGGCGCCTCGCGGCGACGCTGGCGACCAGCGCGTCGCAGGTCGGGCTGAGCTCGGGACGGGACGCGCTGGGCGGAGGGATGTCCTCGCGCAGGTGACGCTCGGCGACTTCGTGGAAGCTTCCGCCGTCGTACGGCGGTCTTCCGACGGTCATCTCGTAGAGGGAGATCCCAAGCGCATAGAGATCGGTGCGACCGTCCGCCTCCCGGTCGAGCGAGAGTTCGGGGGCGAGGTAGTGCGCGCTGTCCAAGAGGTCGCGGATGCTCGTGAGGGAATCCAAGCCCTCGCGTCGCTCGAGACCGAGGTCGGTCAGCTTGGGTGACCCCCCCTCGGTGCGGAGGATGTTGGCGGGCTTCGCGTCGCGGTGGATCACCCCTCCCTCGTGTGCGGCCCCCAGCGCGGCCAGGATCCCCGCGCAGAGTTCCAGCGCCTCTCCTTCGTCGAGGGTCCCTCGTGGCGGAGTCGCTCCGCCAGGCTGCCGCCGGCCACGTATTCCCGGCCAGGGCGGGTGCGCGTTTTGCCTCCGTTCCGCCGGGCCCGGGGAGGAAGTCCCCCCCGTGTTCGCGGGCCGCGAGAGCAGTCGCTGCTCGGAACGGCCCCGCGCCTCCGCTGCGGGAGAGATCTCGAGAGCGCGCAGCGCTTGGGAAGTGGTGGGCGGCGGGAGGGGCGGCCGCCGTGGTGCTCGCCTCCGCCCTCAGAAGAGGGCGAGGAAGGCCTGCGCGCGCTTGACGCGTTCGCTTGCCTCGGCGATGGCAGTGGGGCTTCCTGCTTCCCGGGCGCGGGCCAGGGCGGCCCGCGCCTCCTCGAGGGCCGCGCGGGCGGAATCGGCGTCGCCTTCGCGGCGAGCGGCGCCCCCCGCGAGAACCGAAACCACGTCGTCTTGTACCTTGACGAAGCCTCCGTAGACGGCGACGCGGTGGGTTTCCTGACCGTCGTCGACTTCGGCCACGCCGTGGCCGAGGGCCGCGATGAGCGGGGCGTGCCCGGGCAGGATGCCCATGCTGCCGTCGGAGGCCTCGAGGACCACGGAGCGCGCTTCGCCGTCGTAGTAGGTTGCGTCGGGGGTGACCAGGGAAACCCGCACGGCTCAGACTCCCTGCATGAGCTTCTCGGCCTTGGCGCGGGCGTCGTCGATGGTTCCCACGTACTTGAAGGCGTCGTCGGGGAGGTCGTCGACCTCGCCTTCGATGATGGCCTTGAAGCTGCGCACCGTGTCCTCACGCTTGACGTAGACGCCCTTCATGCCGGTGAAGGCTTCGGCGACGAAGAAGGGCTGCGAGCAGAAGTTCTGGATCTTGCGGGCGCGCTGGACGATGACCTTGTCCTCCTCGGAGAGTTCGTCCTCGCCGAGGATCGCGATGATGTCCTGCAGGTCCTTGTTGCGCTGGAGGATTGCCTGCACCCGCTTGGCGACGGCGTAGTGCTCGTCGCCCACGACGTGAGGGTCGAGGATGCGGGAGGTCGAGTTGAGCGGATCGATCGCAGGGTAGAGCCCCTTGGCGGCGATGCTCCGGTCGAGGACCGTGGTCGCGTCGAGGTGGGCGAAGGTGGTCGCCGGCGCAGGGTCCGTGAGGTCGTCGGCGGGCACGTAGACGGCCTGCACGGAAGTGATCGCGCCCTTGGTCGTCGAGGTGATCCGCTCCTGCAAGGCGCCCATTTCGGTGGCCAAGGTGGGCTGGTAGCCGACGGCCGACGGCATGCGGCCGAGGAGCGCCGACACTTCGGAGCCTGCCTGGCTGAAGCGGAACACGTTGTCGATGAACAGAAGGACGTCGGTTCCGCCAAGGTCGCGCAGATACTCGGCCATGGTCAGCGCGGAGAGGGCCACCCGCAGACGCGAGCCCGGGGGCTCGTTCATCTGCCCGAAGACCATTACGGTCCGCGGGAGCACGCCCGACTCGTTCATTTCCAGCCACAGGTCGTTGCCCTCACGAGTCCGCTCGCCGACGCCGGCGAAGACCGAGTAGCCGCCGTGCTGCTTGGCCACGTTGTTGATCAACTCTTGGATCAACACCGTCTTGCCGAGACCCGCGCCGCCGAAGAGGCCCGTCTTGCCGCCGCGCGTGTAGGGGGTGAGCAGGTCCACCACCTTGAGCCCTGTCTCGAAGACCTCGGTCTTGGCCTCGATGGCGTCGAAGGCGGGCGCGGGCTGGTGGATTGGGCGGCGCTCCTTGACCTCGATGCGGGGACCCTCGTCGATGGCCTCGCCGAGGAGGTTGAACACGCGTCCGAGCGTCTCGGTGCCCACGGGAACCGAAATCGGTACTCCGAGGTCGACGACCTCGATGCCACGGACGAGCCCGTCGGTGGAGCCCAGCGCGACCGCCCGGACGCGGTTGCCGCCGAGGTGCTGCTGGACCTCGCCAGTGAGTTGGAAGCGCTTGCCGTCGATCTCGGTGTCGATGCGGAGCGCGTTGTAGATCTCGGGGAGGTGGTCCTCGCCGAACTCGGCGTCGAAGGTGGCGCCGATGACCTGCACCAAGGTTCCCTTTGCTTTCGCCACGCTGGTCTCCTCGCCTACGCGAGGGCCTCGGCGCCGCCCAGCACCTCGAGGATCTCGTTGGTGATCTGGGACTGGCGGGCCCGGTTGTAGTCCATTTTGAGTGTCTTGCCGACTTCGATGCCGTTGTCGGTTGCGTTCTTCATGGCCACGCGGCGGTAGATCTGTTCCGCCGTGGCCGCCTCTAGGTAGACCCGGAACAGGTGCAGCTTCGCCTGCAAGGGGAAGAGCGTGTCCAGGATCGCGCGGGGGTTGGGCTCGATGATGAAGTTCGCCACGCGGGCCCCGCCGCCGGATTGCTCGCTGGAAGCGGTATCGGCGTCCCCCTCGAGCCCTGCGAGGGGAAGCACGGTCTCCACCACCGGTGCCTGGCGGCCGGCCGAGAAGTAGTGCGTGTAGACCACGTCCACGCGATCGACCGCGCCAGAGAGGAAGGCTCCGATGAGTTCGTCGGCGACGGCCTCCACCTCGGCGAAGGCCGGCTTGTCTTCGAACTGGGTGTAGCCGTCGCCCTCGTAGGGGATCCGGTTGAACTTCAGCCAGTTGATCCCCTTCTTGCCGCTGGGGTGGAGGAGGACTTCTTTGCCCTCGGCGAGGAGGCGCTCGCGGTGGTCTCGGGCGAGGCGCAGGCAGTTGGTGTTGTAGCCACCGCACAGCCCGCGGTTGGCGACCACGACCAAGATCGCTACCCGGCGGACTTCACGCTGTTCGAGCAAGGGGTGCTCGAGTTCGCCTTCGCCCGCGGCCTGCTGAGCCTGTCCGGCGATCTCGTCGAGGGCGTGGAAATAGGGCAGCGCCCCGCGGATGCGGTTCATGCACGCCTGCGACTTGGCGGTGGCGATGAGTTCCATCGTCCGCGTAATCTTGGTCGTGTTCTGGACGGACTTGATCCGTCGCTTGATGTCCCGCAGGTTGCCCATGAATCAGGCCCTGGTGGCTTCCTTCTTGCGGGCGGCCGAGCGCGGATCGGGAGTCTTGCCCTGCTTGAACTGGTCGACGAAGTCGCGGAGCACGCCGGAGAGGTTTTCCTCGTTCTGCGCGGAGAGCTTGCCGGTGGTGCGAATCTCCTCGCCGATCTCGGCGTGGGCGGCGCGCACGTAGGGGAGGAACTTCTCCTGGAATTCGAGCACCTTGTCGACCGGCAGCTCGTCGAGGAAGCCCTGGTTGCCGGCGTAGACGATCATGACCTGCTCCTCCATGGGGAGCGGCGCGTACTGCCCTTGCTTGAGGAGTTCCACCAGACGCTTGCCGCGCTCGAGCTTGCGGGTTGCCACCGCGTCGAGTTCGGTGCCGAGCTGCGCGAAGGCCTCCAGGTCCCAGTAGGAGGCGAGGTCGAGCTTGAGCGAGCCGGCGACCTTCTTCATGGCCTTGGTCTGGGCGTTGCCGCCGACGCGGGACACGCTGATGCCGACGTTGATCGCCGGCCGGATGCCCGCGAAGAACAGGTTCGGTTCCAGGTAGATCTGCCCGTCGGTGATCGAGATCACGTTGGTGGGAATGTAGGCGGAGACCTCGCCTTCCTGGGTCTCGATGATCGGGAGCGCGGTCAACGAGCCGCCGGAGGGCATGAGTTTGCGGACTTCGAGGTCGCCGCCGCGTCCGCCGAAGGCCTTCTTCGCCTGCTCCTCGGTGTCGAACACGGTGTGCGGCAAGGGGACGATGCTCTTCTTGGGGAAGATGGCCCACTTGCCGTGGTCGCGGGGAAGCGCGCCGTCGTCGGGGGACACCTGCCGGACGACGTAGTCGTCCGCGGGGAAGCCGTCGATCATCATTTGGGCGACGTGGCGACCCTCAGGCCGCTCGTAGACCACGCCGTCGACGCCTTCCTTGGCGCCCTCGGCGGCGCTCTTCTCAACGATGATCCACAGATCCTTGAGCTTGCAGGAGCGCTCGAGGAGGCGGCTGTGCAGGTAGAACACGTCGCCGGGGTAGGCCTCGCGACCGGGCGGACGGCGGAGGAGCAGGGAGAGCTCACGGTAGGCTGCGGCCTGCTTGGAGAGGTCGTCGTAAACGCAGAGGGTTGCGCGGCCTTCGCGGTAGACGAAGTACTCCGCCAGGGTCGTGCCCGCGTAGGGGGCGATGTACTGGAGGGGGGCGGGGTCGGAGGCGTTGGCGGCGACCACGATGGTGTAGTCCATGGCGCCGGCCTCGCGGAGCCGCTCCACGATGCCGACCACCGTGGAAGCCTTTTGCCCGACGGCCACGTAGACGCAGATGACGTCCTGGCCCTTCTGGTTGATGATGGTGTCCACGGCGATGGCCGTCTTGCCCGTCTGGCGGTCGCCGATGATCAGCTCGCGCTGGCCGCGCCCGATGGGGATCATGGCGTCGACCGCCTTGATGCCGGTCTGGAGGGGCTCGTTGACCGGCTGTCGCGCGGCGATGCCTGGGGCGATGATCTCGAGGGGCATGCGCTCGTCGCAATGGATGGGGCCTTTGTCGTCCAGGGGCTCGCCGAGTGGGTTGACCACGCGGCCCACCATGGCGGGACCGACGGGGACCGACATGACCTTTTGGGTCCGTTTGACGATGTCGCCTTCGCGGAGGAGCTTGTAGTCGCCGAGCAGCACGGCGCCCACCGAGGACTCTTCGAGGTTGAGCACCAGCCCCATGACGCCGTGGGGGAACTCGAGGAGTTCGCCTGCCATGGCGTTCTTGAGGCCGTAGATCCGCGCGATGCCGTCGCCGACCTCGAGGATGGTGCCGACCTCGTCCATGGCGAGGTCCTTGGCGTAGTTCTCGATCTCCTTCTTGAGGACCGAGGAGATCTCGTCCGCCTTAATCTTCATAGTATTCCTCACTCACGAAGCGCGCGTCCGCCAGGCGGGCCCCGATGGACTCCAGGCGCGTGCGCAGCGAGCCGTCGATGCGCGCGTCGCCCACCCGCAGGACGAGCCCACCCAGCAGGCGAGGGTCGACGCGCTCCTCGAGGTAGATTTCTTTGCGGAACTTCTTCTTCAACACTTCGACCAGCCGCTGCCGTTGCGACGACTGGAGCTCGACAGCGCTGATGGCGCGGACGACCAGCTCGTCCATGCGCTCGTGGTAGCCGGCCTCGTAGGCCTCGATGATGCGCTCCAGCTCGCGCTGGCGACGCTTGTCGAGGACGACTCGGATGAAGTTCAGGGTGATGTCCGAGACCTGGCCGCCGAAGACGCGCTCGACGACGCCCTTTTTCACGTCCTGGGCGATGTGCGGGGTGTGCAGGAAGGTACGGAACTCCTCGAAGCCGGCGAGGACTTCCTTGAAGGCCCGCAGTTCGTTGAGGACTTCCTGCGCGACGCCCTTCTCGAAGGTCAGGTCGAGGAGAGCCTTCGCGTAGACGTGGGGGAGGGTGTCGTCGCCGGCCACCTCAGCCTCGTTCGTAGCTGGCGATCACCTCGTCGATGATCGCAGAGTGCTTCTTGGCGTCCACCTCGGCCGCAATGACCTTGGAGGCGATCGCCATGGCCAGGTCTCGCGCGGAGTCCTTGAGCTCGGCGAGGGCTTTCTGCTTGGCGAGCTCGATCTCGCGCTCGGCACGGGCCCGGATCTCGGACGCCTCTCGGCTCGCCTTGGATCGGGCCTCCTGAAGAATGCGCTGCTTGTCGGCTTCGCCTTCGTTGATGATCGCTTGGGCGTCCTGGCGCGCGTGCTCGAGCTGCTCCTCGTAGCGGGCCTTGATCTCCTCGGCTTCGGCGCGAATGGACTGGGCCTCATCGATGGCGCCGGAAATGCTGTTCTCGCGCTCCTCGAGGGCCGTGAGGAGCGGTCCCCAGGCCACTTTGTAGAGCAGCAGCGCGACGAGGGCGAAGCACACGGCCGTCCAGAAGACGAGCCCGTGATGCGGATCGAGCAGCGCCGGCGTGCTCCCCTCAGCGAGGATCAACGGATCCATGCTGGCCTCCTCGGCTCAGGAAAAGGGGAAGGGGCTCAGTGACCTGCGGCAGTGCCGAGGGCGGCGGGAACGTGGCCGTTGAGGAAGATCAGGGTGAGGAAGGCCACCACGACGGCGAACAGCGCAACGCCTTCGACGAGCGCTGCGGCGATGAGCATGTTGTTGCGGATGTCGCCCGTCTTCTCGGGCTGGCGGGCGATGGCTTCGACGGCGGAGCCGGCCGCGCGGCCGATGCCGAGCCCGGCGCCGACGACGGCGATCCCAGCGCCCACGGCGGCGAGGCCGATGGCGTGCCCAAGGTTCTCTGCGAGGAGCACGAGGTCCATTTCAACTCTCCTTGAAGCGAGCGAGTGCGATGCTCGCGAACGTGGTCTTGCTGGCTCGTCTAGTGCGGGTGCAGTGCATCCCCGAGGAACACCACGACGAGGAAGGTGAACACGAAGGCCTGCAGGAAGGCGACGAAGATCTCCAGCATGAAGACCGCCACGCCGGCGGCGACCGAGACGGGGGCGATCCAGTAGGTGCCAAAGATGAAGATGAGGCCGATCATGGCGTAAAGGACCGCGTGCCCGCCGGTCATGTTCGCCCAGAGACGAATCATGAGGGCGCCGGCCTTTACGAAGTGAAGGACGAACTCGATGGCCCAGAGGGGGAGCTTGAGGAAGCCCGGCACCCCTCCGGGGCAAATGTGTCGCAGGTAGGCGATGAGCCCTTGCTCATAAATCCCCAGCCCGTGCCACCAGACGAAGGCGATGAGCGCCAAGGTCATGGTGACCAGGAATTGTCCGGTCGCCGTGACGCCGCCGAGGAGGCTCCACTCCACGGTGCCGGTGTGGGCGTCGACGAGGGGGACCGGTAGGGGCGTAGGAATCAAGCCGAGCAGGTTGCAGTAGAGGATGAAGAAGAAGAAGGTCCACACGACCGGCAGGTACTTGTCGCCCTCCTTGCCGAGGATCGGTCGGGTGACCTCGTCTCGGAGGAAGAGCAGGATCACCTCGAGGAGGTTGACGAGCACGCCGCGGGGCGCCACGTCGCGGCGCACGCGGCGGCCGAAGGGGAGGAAGGTGAGGAGCAGGAGGGCGACGACGAGGAACATGGCGACGACGGGCTTGGAGACGCCGATCAGCCGCAGTCCTGCGACCTCGTCGATCCCGATGAGGTGGTGGGCGATCCAATTCTCTGCCGCGAGTCGAAGCACCACGAACCGTCCTCGCGGGGCTCAGGGACCCCCGCCCGCGTCGCCTGCGTCGTCGTCTCCGCCTCCGTTGCTGGAGGCTCCATTGTTCCCAAAGACTTCGGAGAGGAGGTAGTAGAAGCCCAAGGCAAACCCTCCCAGGAAGCCCAGGAGGACCAGCCAAGGGGATGTCCCCCACCGTTCGTCAGCCTTCAGACCCAGATAGACCGATCCCACCACGATCAGCAGGAAGCCGATACCGAGGTGGGAGAGGGTGAGTGCCTGGCGTCTTGAGTCCCCAGAGCCCACTCTCGCCCCGTGTTTCCGGCCTCGCCGACAACGGTGGGGCAGGAGTAGAGCACGAGCGGGGGGGGGTGTCAACGCCTGCCGGGATCCGCCGTGTGTCGAGGCGGGCGCCGGCGGGAGGGGAATTGGGTTAGGCTTTCGGACAGCCCTGCCTGGGGCTGCGACGGCCCATGCGAAGCTCCTTTCGTCCCCCTCTGGTTCTGCGGCGGCGCGCGCTCGTGCTGGTCGCGTTCGGCCTTCTGCTCGCGGGGGGAGGGTTCGCCCAGGACCCGGCGTCGACCCCGCCCGTCCGCGCGGTCGTGCTCCGACTCGACGGCGAGATCGACGACCTCACCGAGCGGAGCCTCGAACTTTCGGTGCGGCGCGTGCTGGAGGATCCGCCTCGCTTCCTAGTGGTGAGCATTGCCTCGCCCGGGGGAGGCTACACGGCTTCTCGGACCATTGCCTGGAATCTCTTCGCCTTGCGCGAGCACGGCGTCACCACCGTGGCCTACGTGCGCGGTCACGCGCTCTCCGGGGCGACCCTGGTGGCCTTCGGTTGCGACATGATCGGCATGAGCCCTGGGGCCCAGCTCGGCGACGTCATGCCGATCCGCCCGGGCGTGCTGGCCCCGCAGCTTGCGGAGAAGTTCGTCGCTCCGGTCCGCAAGGATCTCGAACGCCTGGCCACCGAGCGCGGCTACCCCGTCGACGTGGCGGCCGCCATGGTCGACCCCGAGGTGGAGCTGCACCGGGTGCTGCGGCCGGGGCCCCGCGGCCGTCTGAGGCCCTACTACTTTTCCCGCGCGGCCCTCGAGGAGCGGCCCGAACTCCTGCGGGGCGTGCCGCCGGGCGAGGACCGAGTGGTTTGTGCGCGCGGGAAGCTGCTCGTGATCGGTCCCGAGGAAGCCGCGGACATGGGGGTCGCTCGCTTCTTCGCGTCCAGCGAACAAGACCTGTGTCGGCAGCTCGCCGAGGAGTTCTCGTTCTCTCAGGTAGCCCCCGAGCCGGCTCCCTCGCTCTGGTGGCCGAGCCTGGTTCGCTTCCTTACCTGGTGGCCGATCAAGGTCCTTCTCTTCGTGTGCGGCCTGGTGGCCGTGCTCGTTGCTGCCGCCCACCCCGGGCTCGGTGCTCCGGAGCTCGTCGCCGTCCTCTGCTTTGGCGCGGTGTTCCTCGGCTCCTACTTGATCGGCCTCGCCGACTGGGTCGAGGTGCTGCTCCTCGCGGCGGGGCTCCTGCTCTTGGGGGTGGAGGTCTTCGTCACCCCTGGCTTCGGGGTGGTCGGCGGGCTGGGGGTGCTGTGCGTCTTCGCGGCCTTGCTCCTCTCGTTCCAGTCCTTCGTGATTCCGGCCACGCCGGCCGACTGGGACGCCCTGGGCGCCAACCTGGGGAAGACCGCCCTGGGCTTCCTCCTCTCGGTGTTCGGGACCGGCCTCGCGCTGCGCTACCTCCCCGGAACGCGTCTGGGGCGCGGGCTCGTGCACGAACACCACCTCGAGGCCACCCCCCTCGAGACCGCGGCCCACCGCCTCGCTCCTCTGGGGGCGCGGGGGGTGGCCCGCACACCGCTGCGCCCGGTGGGCCGCGTTCGCGTGGGCGGGCAGGAATTCGACGCGCGTGCTCGCGACGGGTTGCTCCCGCCCGGCGCCGAGGTCGTGGTCGTGGGCCACCAAGGCCACGAGCTCGTCGTAGCGAACCCGGTCGAGGGCGTCGGCGAGGTCGCTTCGGCCGAGGCGGAGGCGAGCGAAGGGGGCCCGGAGGCAGCCTCGTCCGTGGCGGAGTCGCGGGAAGGCTCTTCGGGCTCGGGCCCGTCTGCGAAGGGAGGTACGACGCCGTGACCGTCGAGGCCGCGCTCTTCCTGTGGATCGTCGGAGTCGGCCTCCTGGCCGCCGAGCTCTTCGTCCCAGGTGTGGTGCTCGGTGCGCTCGGCACCGTGGCCGTCTTGGTGAGCATCGTCTCCATGTTCGTCGTCGAGGGCGGCGGGGCGCTGTGGGGAGGTGGCCTGGCCTTGGCCTCCGTGGCCGCCGCGGCCGTGCTGGTCAAGGTTGGTGCGGCGCGACTCACCCACCGGCACGCGCTGAGCAGCGAGGAAGGCTACGCAGCGACCGACGACCATCGCGACCTCGTCGGCAAGGAGGGAGTGACCGCGACCGTGCTCCGGCCTGCGGGCTTTGCGCTCATCGAGGGCCGCCGTGTGGACGTGGTCACCGGAGGCGAGTTGCTCGAGGCCGGCGTGCCCGTGGTGGTGGTTGCCGCCGAGGGGAACCGCGTGCAGGTGCGCGCGCGCGATTCCGGGCAGCCTGCGCCCAAGAGCGACAACGCGGACGCCTGAACCCCCCGGGGAGCTGCGCGCGGCCCCGCTCAGCGGCGACCGATGACGATGGTCTCGTCGCGGGACGCCCGCCGATCGCGGAGGCGAACGCGCACGGCGCGCCCCAAGCCAGACGACGAGAGGGCGCGCACGCACTCGCGCAGCTCCTCGAAGCTCGGTGCTTCTCCCTGGGCCGGAGCTGCGGTGATGGTCGTGCCGCTGCCGGTGGCCGCGCCGCGTCGCTCGAGCGGCTTCTCCGGGCGGGCGAACTCGAAGCGCTGGGCCCAGAGCGCGCCGTCTCGGCAGACGCGCAACTCGAGCCACAAGCAGGCTGCGTTCACCCGCGCGAGGGTGTTGCGCGGGCCGCGGCGGGGGCCGGTGAGGATCACCTCGGAGAGGGGGCGGCCGGACTGAGGATGCGGGCCCAGCGGCAGTCCACGCCCGTCGTCGCTGACGCGGACCGCATCGGCGCTCAGCTCCACGTCGATGACCCTGCAGTGCCCGGCGCGCGCCTCGTCGACGGCGTTCTCGAGCAGCGCCACCACGACGTCGCGGAAGGTGAACCGGTCGGTCATGTCCCTTAGCCTACCAGGCGAGGTGTCTGCGTCTCCTCGGGCAAGCCTCCAAGCCTCAGCGCCGAGGCCCGATGGTTGCGGTCCGTAGAGGAGGGCGGTGGAGCCGGTCGGGTTCAGCGAGGTCGCGCTGTCCGTGCGGGAGCGTAGAGTACGAGCATGAGTGCTTGCCCCGAGCTCGAAGCCCCGGATTGGGAACGCTTCCTGGCCGAAGACCGGGCGGCGGCGGAGCTCAGCGACGCCCTCCTCGCGCGCTGCGTGCGGCGCCTGGCGGAGGACTGGCGGCACCTCAACGAGGAGTACCTCGGCGGGCGGTTGCGTCCCCCGAGCATTCGCCTGCACGAGGGAGAGCGGCGCTGGGGGAGCTGGGACCCCGCCCGGCGGCTCATCACCATCGCGAAGCGGCAGGTCCTGGCCTATACGTGGGCGTCCGTGCTCGAGACCCTGAAGCACGAGATGGCCCATCAGTACGTCAGCGAAGTCCTCGACGGAGACGACGAGCCTCCCCACGGGCGGCTGTTCCGCGAGGTCTGCCGCAAGCTCGTTGCCGACCCTGCGCCGCGGGGCGACGGCGGCGTCTCCCTCTTGCGCCCCGGCGGGACCGGAGCACGCGCGAGCCGCGACGACGCGCGCCTGCGGCGGGTCCACAAGCTCCTGGCGCTGGCCGACAACAATCCCGACGAGCACGAAGCGCGCACGGCCTTTGCGCGGGCTGCCGAACTCATGCTCAAGTACAACATCGAGGCCGATTGCCTCCGCGGCGAGCGCGACTACGTGCATCGAGCGCTGGGAAAGGTCTCAGCGCGGGTGCCTCACCACCACTACCTGATCGCCTCGATCCTGCAAGATTTCTTCTTCGTGCAGTGCGTCTGGGTCGACAGCTACGACGCGCGCCGCGGCAAGGCGGGCTCTCTGCTCGAGGTGCTAGGGACCCGCGCCAACGTGGAGATGGCGGCCTACGTGCACGCCTGCTTGACTCGGCAGTGCGAGTCGCTCTGGCAGGCCTACCGCACCGAGCACAGGATCAAGGATCGCCGCGCGCGACGCCAGTACCTCGACGGACTCCTCAGCGGTTTTCGCCGTCAACTCCGCTCGGAGCAGCAGCGCCACCAGGAGCGAGGGCTGGTGCTGGTCGGCGACCCCGGGCTTGCTCGCTACTTCCGCCGCCGGCATCCTCGCGTGCGCACCACGCGGCTTTCGGCCTCCGCGCGCTCCGAGGCGCGCGAAGCGGGGCTCGCGGCCGGGGAGCGGTTGCGTCTGCGCAAGCCCCTCGGCTCGGGGCAAGCCCGATCCAGGGGGCGCTGCCTCCCAGGCGCTTGAACGTCGCGCCGCCTCGCCGGTTGAACACCGCTTGGCGGGGGTCTATCCTGCCCTGGGTCGGACGAGAGGAAGGGACCCCTGAATCGTCCAGCGGGAAGACGCGGACCTCGACCTGGCGGGGGCCCACGCCGAGGTCCGTCGCGTGGCCCGGCACGGAGGGGGCCCGGCGGTCCTCCGCCGCCTTCCCGGGGTCCGCGGCGCCCTCCCGGTCCGGGGGGCCCCCGGCGTCCTCCTCCGAGCGGTGGCCGTCCGCCGGCGGGGCGTCCCCGCGGGCCGCGCCGCCCCCCAGCACCGGCTCCGTCTCCTCCCAAGCCGAAATACTTCGAAATCAAGAAGGGGCGCTCGGGGGAAGCGGAGGACGACCTTCAGGAGGTCGTCGTCCCGATCGCCGAAGTCAGCCTCCCCAAGTCCATTACCCAGGAACAGGAAGAGACGCACCTCAAGAATGCCTTCGGGGTGGAGTCGCTCCCGGACCTCACCCCCAAGCACTCCAAGGTGCAAGTGCGCGACTCGGCCGGTGCAGGAGGTCCCGATGGACGTCGCCGCAGCGCCTTCGCACTTGCCCTTCTGCTCCTGATCGTCGGCGGCGCGGTACTCGCCTACTTCGCCTGGAGCACCGGCCGCATCTGACGAGGCCCAGCCCAGGCCGCACTCCCTGCAGCCCGCGCTCCGCAGCGGGTCCGACCCCGCCGGGTCTGCGCGCGTCCGTTGCGGTGGCCGCCGCCGGGGTCGCCTGCTACATTCCTTCCCGTGAACGAGCAGCACGAATTCACCCTCCATCCCTTCGAGGAGCGCGAGTTTCGGGACCGCTTCTTCCCCGCCCTCTACGGAAACGGCGGGGAGGGCGTCGAGGAAATCGTTCGCGAACTCCTCGACGCCGCGGACGCTGCCGGCCCCTCGTGGACCGCGCTGCACAAGCTCTTCGACGAGACCCGTACCGCCTTCAAGCAGGCGGTTGAGACCGAGGACGGCGGCGCGGCCGCCCGCACGGCCTTCAGCGCCTTCCCTCGCTTCCTCGCCCATCTGCGTCCCTTCTTCTCGGTGAAGGGCTTCGGGTTGACGAGCATCGACCGCAGGGCCTTTCCCGAGCTCACCCGCTTCATCCGCTCGGCCGGCGAACTCCTCCTCGACGCCGATGGGCGGCCGCTCGCGGGGATCGGGCCGCTCCTGCCGACGCGCGTGCCACCGCGCTGCCTGCCCGGACGCAGCGGCGGGGGGGTGGTCTTCAAGGAAGACGTCCGTCCGATGCTCGATCGCCTCCGCCAGGACCTGCCTCGGCTCGCCGAGTGGGCCCGCTCGCACGGGCTCCCCGCGGAGGAGGGGGTCACCACCCTCCTGGCCGCGCTCGTCCACGCCAAGGTCGAGGGGACGGGGTTGTTCGAGGCCTCCGACGTGCTCATCGAAGATTCGCACTTCGACAAGGGACATCGCCTGCGCTTCGACCCGCAGGGCGCCGTGTCCCCGTCCTTTTCGCGCTATTTTCCCTTCGCGGTGCGGGCCGAGGCTGCGCGTGCCTTCGGGCGGGAGCTCGCCCCTCCCGAGCCCGAGCCCCAGCCCGTGTCCGAGCCAGTGGCCCCCGTCCCTTACACCCCCCAGGGAACCTACGAAGTCGGGCAGCGTTTGCATCACAAGGCCTTCGGCGACGGGGAGGTCGTGGCCATCCTCGACAGCCGAAGGCTGAAGGTGCAGTTCGCCGAGGAGGAGAAGACCCTCGTGCAGGGCCTGAGCCTCGGCCGGGCAGCGGACTCCTCCCCGCCTGGCTAGCCGCCCGTTGAAGAAGTTCTGGCGAGGCGCGCACAGCCTCGGCGGGGCTTCCGGCGGACGGGAAGCGGCCCTGGGGGCTCGCTCTCGCAGCTCAGGGGGTGCTTGAGCTCCGAGCAAGCAGGCGGCGGTAGAGGTCGAGGTAGCGAGGGGCGACCGCGCGCAGGGAGAAGTCGCGGGCGATCCGCTCGGCGGCGGCCCGGCCGAGCGCTTCTCGCCGGGCGGGGTCGGCGGTCAGTTCGCTCAGAGAGGCCACCAGAGCGGCCTCGTCTCCGACGGGCACGAGGAGCCCGCGCTCGCCGAGGACTTCGCGGGCGCCGCCCAGGGCGGTGGCGACGCAGGGGAGACCGCAGGCCATTGCCTCGAGGAGCGCGTTGGGGAGGCCCTCCACCGAAGAGGGGAGGACGAACACGTCCGCGGCGGCCAACCAGCGCCAAGGGCGCGGGCGGAACCCGACGAAGCGGACGCGGTTCGTCAGCCCTCGGGCGCGCGCCAGGCCTTCGAGACGAGCGCGGAGGGGGCCGTCGCCCAAGATCACGAGGAGGGGAGCGGCGCCTTGGCGCGCCGGGACGCGCGCGAAGGCTCGCAGGAGCGTGTCGACCTCCTTGCGGGGGGTGAGTCGGCCGCTGAAGAGCACCACCGGGCGGTTGGCGAAGCCGAGTTCGGCGCGGAGTCGGGCGCGTCGGCCGGGCCCAGGAGGCCGAAAGCGCTCGGTGTCGACGAAGTTTGGGATTCGTTCGATCCAGCGATGGCCTTCGGCCGCCAAGGCGGCCTCGATTTCGCCCGTCGTCGCCACGTAGACGTCCACCGCGCGCAGCCTGCGGGCCAGGAGATCGCCGAGGGGACCGTAGCGTCCGGCGAGGTCGCCCGCCTCGACCCCTTGTCCCACGGCCGCCACCTTGGCCAGCACCGGCTTCCCGAGGAGGCGCGCCCAGGGCTGCGCAACCAAGAGGGGCAGGCTCGCGCCGTGGAAGTGGACCAGGTCGTAGGTGCGGCGGAGCGCGAGCAAGGCCCGCACGAGGCCGCCGCTGAAGCGCAGCGAGGTGACCAGGTTGCGCGCGCTCTTGGCCTCGTAGTTGTGCACTCGCGGGCGACCCGCCCGGATCCTGTGCAACTCCACACCCGGCGGCGGCTCCCGAGCAGGGAGTCCGGACAGGGTCCTGGTCACCACGGTGGCCCGAACGCCCAGGGAGGCGAGGTGCTCGGTGAGGAGGACGGCCTGGCGGCCCAGGCCTCCCCGGTCCGTGTGGTACAGCGGCGCGACGACGAGCACCCGCACCCGGGGAGGATAGCAGCCGCGCTCGCGCCGGCGTTCCTGGGGGCGGGCGGCCGCACGGCGCGCGTGGCGCGCGCGGCGCTCTGTTGTCAATCTGGGGCGCATGCCAACGCACCCACTGCAGCAAGACAGCGCGCTGGCTCGCTACCTCCACAACGAGCGTGTCCTCCCCCTGCCCGTGCTGAACGAGTTGGTTCAGGAGTGCAGGCGCTCGGGCGGGAGCGTTCGCCTCGCCGACCTCTTGGTGCGCCGGGGGCACATGAGCCGCGACGAAGTCGAGGCGCGCCTGTCGTGCATTTCCGGCCTCGGCGCCGAGCCGGTCAAGCTGACCGAGAGCGCCGAGTGGCGGGTGCCCGTGACCCAGTGGCGCCGCGACGGTCGGATCGACGGCTACCGCTTGATCGACCGTCTCGGCAAGGGCTGCATGGGCTCGGTCTACCTGTGCGAAGACGTGCGCACCGGCGCCCGGCTGGCCATGAAGACGGTCAAGTTGAGCGCCGCCCCGACCCTCGTCGAGCGCCTTCGGCGCGAGGGGCAGGCGCAGGCCAAAGTCGACGGACACCCCAACGTGGTGCGCATCCACGGGCAAGGCCAGGCCCACGGGCGCTGCTACCTCGTCATGGAATACTGCCCCGGGGGAGACCTCGCCCGGCGCCTCCGCGAGCGAGGACCGCTGCCGCCCTGCGAGGCCGCGGCGCTGGTGCGCGACCTCGCGCGCGGCCTCGCCCACATGCACGCCCAAGGCGTAGTGCATCGCGACCTCAAGCCGGCGAACGTGCTCTTCGGCGAGGACGGGCAGCCGAAACTCGCCGACTTCGGCCTGGCGAGCTTCGAGCAGGCCATGAACCTCACCCAGGCAGGGGACCTGGTGGGGACGCCGCTCTACATGGCTCCCGAGCAAGCTCGCGGGCACCACGAGGGAGTGGGACCCGCCTGCGACGTCTACGCGCTGGGAGCGATTCTCTACCAGGCCATGACCGGGCGCGTTCCCTTCCCCGGGGACACCACCGTCGAGGTCCTCGAGCGCTTGCGGAACGAGGAGCCTCCCCGCCCGCGCCAACTGCGACCGGAGGTCCCTCGGGCGCTGGAGGCGGTGTGCCTGCAGGCCCTCTCCAAGCGGCCGGACGCCCGGCCCGACGCGGTCGGCTTTGCGGCGGCCCTGGACGCCGTGCTGGCGGGTGGGGCCTCACCCGCGGGGCGCTCGGCGTTGCCTGGGTGGGTAGCGGTCCTCGCGGGCACGTCCCTCGCGCTCTTGGTCGCGGGAGGAGCGCTGCTTCTTGGGGAGAACGGAGGTCGCCGGCAGCATGCCGCCTTGGCGTCCTCGCCTACGGGGAGCCCTTCTCCTGGGCCGGCGGTCGAGCCTGCGCGCTCTGCGGGGCTGGCTCCGCTGGCCTGGAACCTGCGGCCGGGAGAGCGCCTGCACGTCGACCTTCGGCTCACCGTCGAGCGGGACTGGTCGGACCGGGCGCTCCAATTCGAGCGGAGCTACGCCATGGAATGGGAGGTGCTCGCCGCCACGCCCGCGGCGGTGCGGGTTCGCGCGACCGTTGCGGAGTTCGTCGCGCGCGTCGGCGCGCGGGGCGAACTGCTCGACTTCGACTCGCGTCGCGCGGAGAACGCCGACGAGCGACTCAGGCGCCTGATCGGCGCGAGCTTTCGCTTCTCCATGCATCCGGGGACGGGCGAGGTGCTTGCGACGGACGACCTCACGCGACTGCAGAACGCGCTCTTCGAGGGGCTCGAGAGCGAAGGGGAGCGGCGCCGCTTCTACGTTCCCGAGTTGAGGGGGCGCGAATGGGGCGACGTGTTGCAGACCTGCCTCTACGTGCTGCCTGGGGTCGAGGTCCGTGAGGGGGATCGCTGGGTACGCTCGCGGCCGCCGTTCTGGACCCTCGCCAAGGAGCGAGGAGGCGGGCCGGGCGTCGTGGAGGCGACCTTCCGACTGAGGCGACGCACGGCGGAGGGGGTACGGAATTCGTGGAGCGGGGCCGGGG
>RFHU01000456.1 GCA_003695705.1 Planctomycetota bacterium | reverse complement strand
GGGTCGGGCAAGACCGAGGCCTTCCTCTTGCCCCTCCTCGCCCGTCTGTTTCGCGCGCCGCGCGCACCCGGCGCGCGCGGCGTGCGCGCCATTCTTCTCTACCCCCTCAACGCCCTCGTCAACGACCAGGTGGAGCGCCTCTACCGCTGGCTCCACGGCCAAGAGGACGTGCGCCTGTTCCACCTGAACAGCGAAGTCCCCGAGGACGCTCGCAGAGCCAACGAGCGCGGCTGGCCTCGCTTCGACGCCTGCCGCTTTCGCACCCGCCAGCACGCCCGCGGGCGCGAGGACGCCGACGGACGGAAGATCGAGCACGGGCCCGTCCCGGACGTCCTGGTCACCAACTACAGCATGCTGGAGTACATGCTCTGTCGGCCTCAGGACGCGCCCTTCTTCGGGAGCGCCCTGGAGGCCGTCGTCCTCGACGAGGCCCACCTCTACTCGGGCGTGCTGGCCGCCGAGATCTCGCTGCTCCTCCGCCGCGTCTACGCGCGCTGCGGCAGGAAGGCCCGCGACGTCCTCGGCCTCGCCGTCTCGGCCACCCTCGGCGGGCAACCCGACGACCTGCGTCGCTTCGTCGGCGGCCTCTTCAGCCGTCCGCCCGAGGCCGTCCGCGCCGTTTCGGGGCGTCCGGCCCCCGTGGCGCCGCCGCCCTCGGTCCCGCCCGACGTCGAGCGCGACCTCGCGGCGCACCTCGCCGCCGACGACTGGCCCCGCGTGCCGACCCTGGTGCCGGGGGAGACCCCCGATGGCGAGGCGGGGGTGGTCCTGAACTCGCCCCCGCCAGAGGCCCTCGACGCCCTCGAAGGACGCCTGCGCCCGCTCGTGGGCGACGCGGTCCTCGCCGAAGCGCGTGCGTCGTGTGGAGGCCGCGCCGCTCCCTTCCTCCACCAAGCCCTCCGCCGAGCGCCCCTCGCGGAACGCCTCCACCGGCTGCTGTCGGCCCGCCGCAGCGCTCCCCTGGCCGAGCTGGCCGGCGAGCTGTTCCCCGCCGCGGAGAACTCCGCGCAGGCGCAACGCGCTTGCCTGCGCCTGCTGCAGCTCACCGCCGCCGCCCGACCCGCGGTGGACGAGCACCCCTTCCTCCCCCACCGCTTGCACCTCGTCGTGCGCGCGGCCGACGGCGCCTCGGTCTGCCTGAACCCCGACTGCCCCGAGGGCGAGGCGCGCGGGGTGGCGCCGAGGCGGCTCGGCGCGCTCTGGGCCGACGCGCTCGAGCGCTGTCCCTCCTGTCGGTCTCGCTGCCTGGCCTTGGCGACCTGCGGCGAATGCGGCGTGCCGGCCTTGGTGGGGCAGTCGCGGGAGGGGGTCATCCTGCCGGCCCTCGTTCGCCGAGGCCGCTTCGTCGGCGGCGAGCTGCTCTCTTGGGAAGAGCCCGTGACCGACGACCGCGAAGACCCACCGCAGGAAATCGTCGTCGACCCCCACAGCGGGGAACTGTGCGGATTCCGCGACCCGGGGGCTCGACTCTGGTCCTCCAAGAGGTGCCCCCTCTGCGCGAGCAAACTCGAGCGCTGGCTGCCCTTTGCCTCGGCGCGCAGCCTCGTGCCCATCGTCGTCGCCGAGACCCTCCTCGCTTCGCTGCCGCCCAACCCGACTCCCGAGCAACACCACCTCCCCGCCCGCGGGCGACGTCTCCTCGCCTTCAGCGACAGCCGGCGCAGCGCCGCCCGTCTGGGACCCACCCTGCGGGTCCTGCACGAGACCTACGTCGCCCGGCGGGCCCTCGCCGGCGCCCTGCGCGACCACTGTCCCCCCAGCGCGCAAGACCTCGCCGAGCTCGAAGAGGAGCTCGCCGAGACGCGCCAACGCCTCGCCAACCCCCGCAGCGAGTTCGAAGCCCGCCGCCTCTCGCGGCGCGTCGAGGACCTCGAGCGCGATCTCGCGGCCGCTCGCGGCGAAGGCTTCCTCGAACAGTGGGCCGAGGTGGTCGCGGCGCGCCCCGAACTCGCCGAACTCTTCGACCCAGCGCTCGGACAGGAACACGAAGCGGATCGTTGGTTCGAAGCCGGCTTCTGGCAACGAAACCACGAGCGCGCACGTGAGCGGGCCCTGGAACTGCTGCAAGACCACCTGGCCTTTCGGCCCCGCAGAGGCGCCTCCCTCGAAGGCCTCGGGCTGGTCGAGGTCCTCTACCCCGAGCTCGAGGCGCTCGACTTCCCCTCCGAGCTCTACCTGGAGATCTCCCGGGCCCAGGCCCGCGAGCGCATTCGCGAGGTGCGCACGGACTTCCTCGCCGCGCTCCTCGACGACCTGCGGACCGAGGGCTGCGTCACCCTCGGCAGCCGCGACCGCGACCAGAACCACCCCTTCGCCCACCGCGCCCTGGGTCGCTACTGCTCCCTCGAACGCGAAGGAGTGCTCTTGGTCCCCTTCGCCGGGAAGAGCGAGCGACACCGCCGCAGGCTCTTCGCCGCCGCCGTCCTCGAGGCCGCGGGCCTCCGCCGGGAGGAGGCGGTCCAGGCGGCCCGGCCCCTCTTGAGGGGTGCCTTTCGGCTCCTGCTCGGCGCGGCGCGCCGGGAAGACGCCTTCCCCTGGCTCGAGTCGGACGACGTCCTCCCGGTCCGGCAGTCGGCCCGGCGAAGACGCCGCGCTTCGCGCGAAGCGCGACCGCGCGAATTCACCGAAGGCTTCCGGCTTCGCCTCGACCGCCTAGGCGTTCGGCGGCCGGCCTCCCTCTTCCGCTGCGCCCGCAGCGGGGAGGTCTGGCCCCGGTCGGTGCTCGGTTGCGCGCCGCACCCGCCGGGGTTGCGCACCCTCGAGCCGGTCTCGGCCGAGGACCTCGACCGCGATCCGCGGGTGGGGCGGCAGCGCCGAGAGCTCTTCGACGACGCGCTGTTCGCCAGGGGACTTTGGGCCGAGGAGCACTCCGCCCAGCTCTCGGCCGCCGAGAACCGCCGCCTGCAGGACCTCTTCCGCATCGGCGCACGCAACCTCCTCAGCGCCACCACCACCCTCGAGCTCGGCGTGGACATCGGCGGGCTCAACGGCGTCTTCCTCGCCAACGTGCCCCCCGGCCTCGCCAACTACCAGCAGCGAGGTGGCCGCGCCGGGCGTCGCGCCGACGGCTCGAGCGTGGTCCTCACCCTCGCTCGCTCGCGCCCCTACGACCGCGAGGTCTTCCTGCGCCTCGGCGACTTCCTGCAGCGGCCCCTCCGCCCTCCCCTGCTCATTGGCGACCGCGAGCGCGTCGCCTTCCGCCACCTCGACGCCTTCCTCCTCGGGCGCTTCTTCCAGGAACTCCGGTCGCCCGACGAGCAGGCCGGGGCCATGCG
>RFHU01000049.1 GCA_003695705.1 Planctomycetota bacterium | reverse complement strand
TGCACGGGCGCGACCTCTACCACGGCGACGTGTCCCTCGACGCCATCGTGCGCGAGAAGGAGGGGCTCTACCTGCTCGTGGGGGCTGGGCTGGCGCGCGCTCGGCCCGAGTACGCCTTCCTCAGCGGCGGCGGCGAGGTCCTCGGAACCCCCGGCTTCGTGGCGCCCGAGGTGGTCGACAGGGGTCGGGGGAGCCCGGCGGCGGACGTCTACTCCTTGGGCTGCGTTGCCTACGCCCTGCTCGCGGGACGGCCGCCCTTCGTGGGCGAAGACCCGGTGCAGGTCCTCATGGACCAGCTCAACGGAGAGGTCCCTTCGCTCCGCGACCCGGAGGGTCTCGAGGTCGACGCAGGCCTGGCGACCGTGGTGACCAAGCTCACCGGCTACACCCCCGAGACGCGCTACGCGCGCCTCGCCGAGTTGGAGGACGACCTGCGCTCCTTGCGCGAAGGCAAAGCGATTCGCCCCTTCCCCGAGCCCACCTTGCAGGACCCCTTTGCGGAGGCGCCGCAGAAGCAACTCGACGCGGGCACCTTGCTCTTGGTCTTGCTCTTCGTGTTGGATCTCGCCCTCGCGGCGTCGGCAGGGCTCACCTGGCACAAGGCCCAGCAACTCCCGCTCGAAGACCCCCTGCTCGGTTTCGAGTTGCCCTTGCCGGGGGTAAGCGCGGGCGGCTACGGCAACACCGGTCTGACCGTTCCGCAGCGGGGGATGGACAGCCCGTCGCCCAAGGCACCGGAGGACGCGCCGCATTGACGGCGCGGCCCGCCGCAGCGGTTCAGCGAAGGCTCTTGGGGTCGAGGGTGCCCTCGACCGTGAGGCTCTCGATCACCATGCGCGCGTTGCGCACCAGAAAGCCGATCCGGACGGACTTCAACTCGCCCTTCTTGAAGCTGCGCGTATCGGTCTTGCGCCCGTTGGTCGTGACGGTGAGTACGTTGTCCTCCCAGCGGACTCGAATTCGGACGACGCGCTCCTCACGAAACAACGTGGGGTCGGGCGCCGCCCGCTTGTTGTACGGACGCAGGCTCTTGGGTTTGCAGATGGTCTGTCCCCAGGCGAGGCCGACCTTCTTGCTCAGGAGAAGGCAGAAGATCGCGCTCGGCGAGTTGTGGGCCGCCCACACCTCGAATTCGAGTTCGAAGTCGCGGGTCCCGTCGAGGGCGATCGAGTGCCGGGCCACGCCCGCTCCGCGGGAGCCGGCGCCGAGTTCCAAGCCGAAGCTCTTGCGGCCCCCGCCTCCCTGGACCTCGCGCACGTCCACGACGTCGAGTCCCTTGGCCTGCCAGTCGTTGAGCTCGGCCGGGTCGGAGAAGGGGTAGCTGAAGCCGAGCACGTTGCCCGGCTTCAGCACGTGCTGGACCGAGAGCCGCTCCTTGAGCCTGGCAACCGTCTCGGGGGAGGGAGGCGCGGGCGAGGGGGCGTCCTGCGCGTACGCCGCGGCGGCGAGGGAGAGGCAGGCCAGGGCGGTCGCCCGGGCGCGAGCGCGAAGCGATGGCGGAAGCACGGGGTTTCCCTCCTGGGGAGCGGACCTTTCGTCCGCCGGGCCGGACCGGGCGGGCCGAGGCTTGGCGACCAGCGGGTCGCGGCGACGACCGGCACGTTCCGGAACCTTGCGGACGAGCTGCGCTGCTCCCCTCCCCGGCGCCTGGAACCCTAGGCGAAAGGAGGACCTTCCGCAAGGCCCCTGCGCGTCGGCCGGCTCGCTCCGGCGTCAGCGGCGCCCGACGCCGCGAGCCCAGAGATGCGCGCGGAGCCGGGCGCACTGGCGAAGGGTCTCGCCGACGACGCGGGCGCCGAGCTTGGAGCTGCCGCGCGCGCGGTCGCGGAAGACGAAGGGGACCTCCTCGACCCGGTCGTAGCGGCCGCGGCAGAGGACCTCGAGGGCGATCTTCCAGCCGATGGGGTCGAGGTCGACGCCCTCGATCACCTCGCGGCGGAAGAGCAAGAAGCCCGACATGGGGTCGCGCACGCGTACCAGCGTTCGGCCCAGGCGCGCGGCGAGCGCCGAGGTGAGGCGGCGGCGCAGGGGCCAGCCCTCCGTTCCTCCGCCGGGGACGTAGCGGCTGGCGAGGGCCACGTCGGCCCCGCGCTCCTCGATGGCGGCGAGGAGTTCGCCGAGGAGCGCCGGAGGGTGGCTGCCGTCGGCGTCCATGACGCCGAGGACGCGCCCGCGGGCCTGGCGCCAGCCTTCGAGGACCGAGGCGGAGAGGCCGCGCGGACCCGAGCGGACGACGACGCGACCTCGGTCGCCCAGGCGCGCGCGCGCGAGCTCGGCCGTTCCGTCGCTCGAAGCGTCGTCGACCACGATGGTCTCCACGTCGCCGAGCGCGTCGGCGGCCTCGAGAAGCGAGCCCAGGAATTCTTCGATGCCGGCCGCCTCCTGGAGGGTTGGAACGACCAGGGAGAGGCGCGGGGCTTGCTCAGGGAGCGAGGGCACTCTGGAACTCCCGCGTCGTCATCCAACGACCGAACTTCCAGATGCGGATCGTGCTCACCACCTTGGAGAGGGCCTCGGGATCACGGCGTGCCCGCTGCTGGGCGAGTTCGAGTTCCTCGAGGGCTTTGCGTGACAGGCGCCACAGCTGAGCAGGCGTTCCGCGTTGGAAGGGGACCACCCGCAGGCTCACGGTAATGTCGCCTGCGGCGAGCAGCTCCTCCGACTCGAAGTGGTGATCGATCACGTCCTTCGAGCAGCGCACCGCCCACATGAGGAGTTCCTGCTCGGAGAGGAGGGGGAGGACGACGCCGAAGGCTTCGCGCCCGACGCGGCCGGCTACCCCAGCGCGGTATTCGGCTCCCATGCCCAGGTGGTGCTCCCCTGCGCGGCGGAGGACGCAGGAGGCGACCCCGCGGAGAACGTCCGACACCCGTTCGCTGACCTCGGTGGGGTCGACCCGCCCCGAGGCCTCGATGGTCTGCTTGTAGAGCTTGAGGGTGTCGATCATTCCCAAGACGAAGCCGCCTCGGATCTTCCCCTTGGTGAGTTCGAACAGGCCGGTCTGGCGGCGAATCTCCTCGCGGAGGAAGGCTTCGCTGTAGAGGCCGGTCACGGGGTCTCGCAGCATGCAGGTGGGGGTGACGAGGGCGTTGGCCACCAGGCTGCGGAGGACGCGCTCGAGGTCGGCCAGTTCGCGGCGGACGGGGGTGTTGAAGAGGACCAGGACGCCTACCCGGGTCTTCTCGACCAAGCGCCCAGCGCGGCTGCGGTAGTGGAGGGGGATCGCCAGAACGGACAGGTCGCCCGATCCCATGTCGTCCTCGGGGCGAGGGTTGCGCAGCAAGAGGACCTTGCCTTGCTCCACGTCGCAGCCGTAGAAGGTGTCCTCTTGGAAGGCGAGCGCGATGGCCTTGAGCGTGGCCTCGCGCGCGGTGCGCTCGCTGTGTTCGACGGGGATGCCGACTTGCAGGTGGGGATGGGAGCGGCCGTCGGTCTGGCTGACGCGCTTTCCTTCGGCGAAGCTCCCCCCGCGCCCGACGAGGACCCAGTCGCCATCGTTGGGGCCGGGGCGGACGAGGGGGTCGTAGGCGAACAGGGCCACCTCGTCGCAGTCGAAGGCGCGGCCCAACTCGCTGCGGATGTTGCGGAAGGTCTCGCTGGGGTCGCCTCCCTCGAAGATTCGGGCCACGGCGCCGAGGAACTTCGATACGAAGGCGTCGGGGTCTTCGCCTCCGCGCCGGCGAAACAGAGAAGTCCAGCGCCCGCTCGATCGTGCCTCGGCCATGGTGCCCTCCGCGGGGAGCAGGCGGGACGGGCTCGCCCCGCCTGGGGTCAGGAGGAGAAGGCGGCGTCCAGCCTGCGCTGCAGCTCGCCGGTCCGGAAGAGCTCGTGGATGACGTCGCAGCCGCCCACCAACTCGCCGTTCACGAACAGCTGAGGCAGGGTCGGCCAGCCGGAGCGCTCGGCGAGGACGTAGCGGTACTCCGCCTCTTCGAGCGCGTCCTTTTCGGCGAAGGGGTGCCCGATCCGCGCAAGGACCTGCGCGGCGGCGGCGGAGAAGCCGCACCTGGGCTGGGCGGAGCTTCCCTTCAAGAAGAGAACGACGTGGTTCTCCGCGATGAGCTGCTCGATTTCGGCGAGCATGGCCTCGCGGCTACGCGGTTCGGTCACGCGGAGTGCCTCGCTCAGGCCTGTCCGGCCTCGGCCGGAGTCTGGGTTTTGAGGGAGAGCGCGTGGATCGATTCGTCGCGCGGGAGCATCTTGTCTCGGAAGAGGGCGTAGATCATTTGGTGTCGCTCGACGAGGGACTTGCCCTCGAAGGCCGCGGCGACGACCTCAGCGCGCCAGTGGTTGCCGCCTCCCAGGTCGGTGGCCTGAGCCTTGCTCCCAGGAATGCCCGCCTCGATCCGGGCCACGATCTCCTCCGCCGTGATCGCCACGCGCTCGCCTCCTGGGCGCCCACTCTACGGGGACGCGCGGCGGGCATCCACCGGGAGATCCGCCTGGAGGGGGGGCAGGCACCCGCCTGCTGCGGGGCGGCCGCCCCAGCGGCGCGCGTAGTAGCCTTCGACCCAGCGCTCGAGCCGCCCGTCGAGTCCGAGTTCTCGGGCCGCGCGCCGAGCCAGTTCGCGGGGCGTCTCGCCGGGGCTTCGTGCGATGCCGCGCGCGGCCAGCGCGGCGAAGAGGGCGCGCAGGTCGCGGTCGGGTGCCCGAAGCGAGGTCCCTGGGGCGTGGCGGCGGCGGCGAAGCAGCAGCGCCCCGCAGAAGGCGGCGGAGAGGCAGAGCGTGGCCACCGCGGCCCAGCGGCTCTTGTCCTCGGAGAGGCGGGCGCGCAGGGGAAGCCACACGCGCTCCTCCAGGCTTGCCAGGGCGCCGCGCTGGTCGTAGGCGTCGTAGGAGATGACTGCGCTGTACCAGCGCAGTTCGAGCCAATCGAGGAGTTCGCGCCCTGCGGCGAGCAGCGCTCCGGCGGC
>RFHU01000455.1 GCA_003695705.1 Planctomycetota bacterium | reverse complement strand
GGGTTGGGGACGCCGGGGAGGAGGACGGGCGGCGAGATGCGCGAGGCGTCGGGCACCGCGTCGGTGTCGGGGGAGACGCCGGAGCCGACCTGTTCCCCGTCGAGGGCGGTGCCCGGGATGTAGCGGGGGGCGACGACCAGCGGGAAGCGGTAGGAGGCTTCTCCCTCGGAGAGGGTCAGGGGGCCTTCCAGCTCGAGGTGCACGCTGGCCTCTTCGCCAGGGAGCAGGTTGCCCACGCGGAGGGTGAACACGTCGGGGCGTTCTTCCTCGGCGATGGCCGCACGGTGGCCCGCGGCGATGGCGCGGTCGTATTCGCGGCGCGCCGCGCCGCGCTCTTGGAGGGTGGCTTCGATGCGCCGCTCCCCCACCTCGAAGCGAACGCTCGTCACGGCGGCGCGGTCGGGGAGCGGGAAGATGTAGGTGGCCTCGATGGGGAGGCCGAGGGTGTTCACGAAGGTCTGGCGGACGCGGGTTCGGGCGTGGAGGCCGACGACGCGCGCCTCGACGTCGAGGAGCTTGAGGGGGAGGTTTCCCTGGGGGGCGGTGAGGACGCCGAAGCCGGCGTCGTCGTGGGCCCGGCCCGCGGGGAGCGGGTACCAGCACTCGGCTTCGGGGAGGAGGGGAAGGACGCTCATGGCAACGCTCCTGGGTCGAGGATTCCTTGTTCGTCGAGGGCGCGCAGCAAGGGAGCTGCGGCGCGGCGGAGGACCGCCTCGGACTCGGGGCCGAGCGGGCGGGCGCCTTCGAGGAGCAGGGCCACCCCGGGCGCGAGGCGCAGGCCGGCGAGGCGGCCCTTGGCGGGGGAGGAAGGACCCGAGGCCGCCGGCCGATGCCCCGAGGCGGTGGGGCGAAACGCCTCGGGGCGGGCAGACCGCGCCGCGTCGGCCGGCGCCTCGGTCCAGAAGGATTCGCGGCGAGGGGCCGCAGGGCCGGCGCCCTCTGCGGGCAGCCGCGCCACCGCGGCGAGGGCGTCGTCGTCGAGGCCCAGCAGGCGGGCCTGCACTTCGGCGAGGCGGAGGCCCTCGGCCTGCAGGCGCTTGATGGCGACGAGCTGCAGGAGGTGCCGGCGTCCGTAGATCGCCTTGCGGCCTTCGAGCCGGGGGCGGTCGAGGAGGCCCGCCGTCTGGTAGTAGCGGACGGTGCGGCGGTCGGGCAGGGCGCGCACGCGGGCGCTGGCCGCCGGCACGTAGTCGGCGGAGAGGGCTCCGCGAGCGCGCTCGCACAGCTCGTCCAGGCTCCAACGCTCTTCGCCGCTCATGCCCTCAATGGTGACAGTGAAATGTGACAGTGTCAAGGATTGCTTGGAGTGGTTCGTAACGAACTTCTCTGCATGGGCTTAGTCCTCTACGGAGGGGCGGGAGGGCCCGTCGAGGGTCCGTGCGCGGGCGGCGCGAGGAGCGCGCGAGGCCCCCCTCGGGCTCCGAAGCGGCGGTCGACCGCCGCGCAGTACTTGCTCCACCGGCGCACCACGAGGTCTTCTCCGGCCAGGGCCGCCCTGGGCCACACGGGCAGCCCCGCGCTCACCTTGACCTCGAGCACCGCGAGATGCTCGGGGAAGAGGAGGGGGTCGCCGGGGGCGAAGGCGAGGCCGCGGTGCCCGCCGCGTCCGCGCAGGTCTTCGTCGAGGGTGACGCGCAGGCAAGGCCACGTGAGGCCCCGGACGCGCTCGGCGCGGGCGAGCCTCGCCAGCGCCCGCGTTCGCAGGGAGAGGAAGGCCGTCCCGCGCTCCGACAGCGCGTCGGCCAGAACGCCGAAGCGCCGGGCAGCCTCCTCGGCGGAGCCGCTTCCCAAGAGCCCTTCGGCGCGCGCGAGGTCCTGCTCGTAGCCTTTCTGGCGCTCGGCGTGAGCGGTGTCGATGCGCTCGGCGAAGGCGTCCAAGAGGCGGTGGCGCACGAAGCGGACTCCACTCGCGGCCAGGCTGCAGGCGACGCCGAGCAGGGCCAGGGCAGGCAGCGCCCAGGCCGCCGCGGCGGCGACGAGGGGCGGGAGCCTCGACCCGGGGGAAGGGGACGGGCAGGGCGGGAGTGTGGTTCGTTTCGCTGCACCGCGTTCGGTCAAGGGGCGGGGGTCCGGGCCGGGCAGCTGGAGGAGGCGATCCTCGCCCGCGCCGCGGGAGGCGGCGCTTCGTCCGCGGAGGCGAGGGGAGGGTGGGCGAGCGGCCGCCCGGCGACCGCGGAGAGCCCCCGCGAGGCGCCCCGGGAGCGCGCGGCGCAGAGCGCGGGGGTCTGGGGCCGTCTCCGCGAGGTCCGGCAACGGCGCGGGCGGAGTGTCGGCTCGTGAGGCATGCAGGGGGCGCGGAGGGGCCTCGCGCGCGGAGGGGCCTCGCGCGCGGCGGCGTCCCTCCCCGGCAGCGGGCCTTCAGGCGACGGCGTCGTCGTTCCGGGCGGGGAGCAGAAGCACCGAGTGCACGCCTTCTTGTTCGCGGAGGGCGGAGAGGAGGCGTGCCTCTCCGCCCCGCCCGAGGCGCACCGAGTAGCTCACTTCCATCTCGTCGGCCGCCGCGGCGGCGACCGAGAGCAGGGTGTAGTCCGTCAGCTCCCGCTCGAGGACGCTCTCGAGCGTGTCGCGGAGGTCCGTGTCCGCGCGGACGAGGAGCTTGAGGAGGTAGCGGTCGAAGGGGAGGGCGCCGACGCGGAAGAGGGAGAGGAGGTGGATCATGCCGCAACCCAGGAGCGCGAGTGCCGCGGCGATGGCGAAGAAGCGCGTGCCGGCGGCCATGCCGATGGCCATGGCGAAGTAGAGGAAGGCTACGTCGCGGGGATCCTTGACCGCGCTGCGGAAGCGGATCACCGAGAGGGCACCTGCCAGGCTGAAGGCGCGGGCGATGTTCGAGCCGTTGATCGGCATGATGACCGAGGTCTCCACCGCCATGATGACCAGCGTGTGTGCCGTGGCTTGGCTGTAGCTGGGGCCAGAGTGCGTGCTCCGGTAGGTGCGTACCACCAGGAGCGAGAGCACGAAGCTGAGCGCGGTGGCCACGAGCACGACGAGCAGCGTGGGCGCCTGCGTCTCGTCGGGGAACAGGCGCATCTCGCGGAGGAGTTCGTCCATGGGCCTGGATTCGAGTCGTCGGGCGTGCGGGGAGGGCGGGGCCGGGG
>RFHU01000454.1 GCA_003695705.1 Planctomycetota bacterium | reverse complement strand
GCCACGAAGTAGGCCGGAAGCCGGTAGCGCAGGTCGGCGGCCTCGAGCGCAGCCTCGGGGTAGCCGTGCGCCTCGAGCAGTCCGCGCGCCTCGGCGCCCACGCGATCGAGCACGGCGCGCACTTCGGGATGGGCGTCGAGGTCCTCGCCGCCCTCGGGGAGCGGGCCTTCGAGGATCCAGCGGTCGAGCGAGGAGAGCTCGGCGCGGATCGCCCCGGCCAAGCGCTCCCCGAGCGCCCGCGTTTCGCGCTTGAGGGCGCCCACCGCCTCTGCGTCGAGGGCGTCGCTGCGTTCGCTCCTCTCGAAGGCGCGCCGCACCGCGCGCTCCACGAAGACCGGGACGTCGGCGGCGAGCACCTCCACCATGTCTCCCACGTCGCGACGCAGGCGCGCCTCGAGCCGCGAGAGGGTCTCTTGCAGATCGCCGGGGCCGGGGTCGGACATCGCGCTCGCTCCCTTCGCTGGAGGTCGGGGCACTTTATCGCGGGGGACCTCCGCCCGGCGGCGCCGCCGGGCCTCCGGGCGGCCCGAAGGAAGCGACCCGCGGCCCGAGGCCGGCCTCCCGGTCGGGCTTGCCGAAGGGAAGCGGGCGGCGGAGGAGCGAGCGATCGTGCTCGCGGTTGCGCTTCGCCACCAGCGCCTCGAAGGCTTGCTCCTCGGTCCACTCGGCGAGGCAGCGGCTGCTCGTCTCGACGCGCTCCGGCAGGCCCCGCTCTCCCTCGACCGCGCGGCCCACGGCGAGCGGGGCAACCCGCTCGAGGGCGAAGGGGTGCTCGGCCTCCGGCCGCTCGCAGTTCCAGAGGTGGTACGGCTTTTGGCAATGGTTCAGCGCCGCAACGACGGCCAACGGGACCTCGTCGCGACCCCGAGCGCGCCAACCGAAGCGCGCGCGCAGGCCATCTTCGGCGGCGCGCGCGCGCAACGCCGCCTGCCAGCGCTCCCAACGCCCCACCGGCCCTGCGGCGGCGCGGTCCGCCGCTCGACCCGCTGCGCCGACGGACGTCGCGCGGCGGCGTCGCAACCGCTCGACGAGGGGTTCCAGTGCGCGCTGCCAGTTCACGATTCCCCCGCGTGCAGGGCGCGGGCGCGGGCGCACACGCTCGGGGGCAAGCCCTGGGCCTCGGCCGCGTCGAGCGCGTGGCTGCCTCCTCGCTCGCCCACGCGCAGCGCAAAGGTGGGGCGTCCCGCGGCGTCGACGCCCATGGCGGCGTTGACCGCCCCCTCGGCGCGCTCCGCGAAGCCCTTGAGCGAAGCCAGGTGGGTCGTGGCCAGGACCGTCGCGCCCCGAGCGAGGACGTGCTCGAGCACCGCCTGCCCGAGCGCCGCGGCCTCGGTCGGGTCGGTGCCCGTTCCGACTTCGTCGAGGAGGAGCAGGGCGCCGGGCTCGACCCCCTCGAGGGCGACCGCCAAGTCGGCGGCGTGCGCCTGGAAGGTGGAGCGGCCCTCCTCGAGGCCCGCGCGCGGAGGCCCCACGGCACGCAGGGAGGCGAAGACGGGCAAGCTTGCGGCCCGAGCCGGGACCAGCCCCCCGGCCTGGGCCAAGAGGACGGCGAGCCCCACCGCCTTGAGGCAGGCGGACTTGCCTCCGCCGTTGGGGCCCGAAACGACGACGGTTCGCGGTCCGTTCAGCTCGAGGTCCAGGGGAACGCAGCGCCCTTCGGCGACGAGGAGGGGGTGCCGCAGGCCGCGCAGGGAGAGGCGCCGCGCGCCGGGCTCGAGGAGCTCGGGCGCCGTCGCCTCGAGCGCTTCGCCGTAGCGCGCGAGGGCGAGGTGCGCGTCGAGGAAGGCGAGGGCGTCGGCCAAGGCGGAGAGCTCCTCGCGCCGGGGCCAGAGGAGGGTCGACAGTTGCCGGCAAATGCGCGCCTCCTCGGCGCGCTCGTCCACCTCGAGGTGGCGGACCTGGTTGTAGGCCGCGCGGGCGGCGTCGGGCTCGACCCACAAGACGTCACGCTCCTGCTGCACGATCGGGCCGGGGACGCGACGGACCTCGCCGGCGCGCACCTTCAGGCAAGGTTGCCCGCGCAAGGAGACCGGGCTGCGTTCGGCGAGCGCGGGGGCGACCCGCGGGTCGTAGCACACGCGGCGCAGGGCTTCGGCGAGCGCCGCCCGCGCCGCGCCCAGGGCGCGCCGCAACTCGGCGAGGCGGTCGCTCGCCCCGTCGAGGACCACGCCGTGAGGACCGATCTTGTTCAGGACTTCGCCGGCGGCCTCGAGGTCGCCGGCGTCGGGGGCAGGGCCGGCGAGGAGCTGGGCGAGGGGCGGCAGCCCCGCGCAGAGGTCGCGCGCGTCGCGACCGAGGAGGACCGTCCGGGCCGCAGCGTAGAGCTCCCGGCGTCCGAGCCCCTCCTCGCCCCCGCGGGCGAAGGCCGCGCCGAGGTCGCACAGGGGCGCGAAATCGGGGAGGTCGGCGGCGAGCAGCGTCCGGGCCGCCTCGGTGCGCGCTTGTCGGAGCCGGGCCTCGGCGAGCTCCGGCGCCGGGCACAGCGCGAGGACGCGCTCCCTCCCCGGCGCCGAGCTCGCGTGGCGCGCCGCGGCCTCGACCACGGGGCGCCACTCGACGAAGTCCAAGAACGCACGCAGGGCGGGGCTCACGCCCGAGAAGGATACAACGCGAGCGCCGCTCGACGCGGCGAAGGCCCGCCGGAGAGAGGCCTGGGGCGGAGCCCCGGGAGAAGCGGGAGTCTTGTTGACTCGGCCCGAGCCCCTTCTATCATTTGGACCCCGAAGAGAAGGGCGGCCCCTGCGCGTGGAGCAATTCGAGGTAATCAAAGCAGTTAGCTCGATCCTGGCGCGCACCCTCGCCGACGGCGTCTCCGAGGCCGTGGGGCACCGGGTGCCCGTGACCTTTGAGTACGGCCCCGACGCGCGCAAGGGCAAGGGCAGCCTGACCCTGGTCCACTGCGAGCTACGCACCCGCCCCGGCAAGGACGATCGGGAATACGAGCGCCTGCCCGACGGAAGCGAGCAATTCCGCGACCGCCCCTTGCTCCTGCGCAGCCGCTACCTGCTCTCGGCCTGGGCCACGCCCCCCGAGGATCAGGCGCTCCTGGGCGCCGCCCTCCGGCTCCTCCACGACCGCCCCGCCCTCGACTGCAAGGGGCCCGAGGAGGAAGCCGTGGTCGCTTACGCCGGCGTCCCCACGGCGACCATCGACTCCCTCGAACTCGCCGAGCACAAGCTCCTCGCCGATGCGTACGGTATGCCCCTCGCACCCTCCATGACCTATTGGGTCGAGTACCGGCTCCGCAGCGGCAAGGTTACGCCGATCAAGCGCGTCCTCGAGCGCGTCACCGACTTCCGCAAGATCGACGGATGAGCTGCTCTGTGTGCTCTTGTTGTGGACCCAACCGAGAGGTATCGTCGCGAGCCGCTCGTCTCGTGGACCGCGTTCCACGGCTCAAGGCAGAGCGGATCCTCTGACACCGTGACCAGGAACGGATAGCAATGGCAACCTCCTACCTCAGCCCAGGCGTCTACATCGAAGAAGTCGACCGGGGCTCGAAGCCGATCGAGGCGGTCGGCACCAGCACCGTTGGTTTCCTGGGGACCTGCTCGAAGGGCCCCGTCAACAAGCCGATCTTCATCGGGAACTGGACGCAGTTCACCAACACCTTCGGCGACTTCCGCGACAGCCAGTACCTCGCGCACGCGGTCTACGGCTTCTTCAACAACGGCGGCACCCGCTGCTTCGTGACCAACGTCGGCGCGCACCCCGCGGGCCTCGACACCGCCGGCGGTGCCCCCGCGGCGGCCGAAGGCGGCAAGGGCGAGAAGGGCGAGAAGAAGGCCGCCGGGGGCGACGTGGAGAAGATCCTCGCCGGCATGTTCATTGGCGAAGACAAGGGCCCCAACGCCCGCACCGGCCTCAAGACCTTCGAGGACATCGACGACATCAGCCTCGTCGTCGCGCCCGGCATGACCAACCCGGCCATCCAGGACGCGCTCCTCACCCACTGCGAGTTGAAGAAGGACCGCTTCGCGGTGCTCGACTCGCCCGAGACCATCGACATGGGCGGGATCGACAAGATCCCCAAGCCGCGCGACTCGAAGTACGGCGCCTACTACTTCCCCTGGATCGAGGTCTACGACCCCGAGCGCGGCAACATCTTCGTGCCCCCCTCGGGCCACATGGTGGGGATCTACGCGCGCGTCGACGCGGAGCGCGGCGTCCACAAGGCGCCCGCCAACGAGATCGTGCGCGGGGCGCTCGGCCTCAAGTACAACATCAGCCGCAGCGAGCAGGACATCCTCAACCCGAAGGGGATCAACTGCATCCGCGACTTCTCGCGCCGCGGCCGTGGCATCCGCGTGTGGGGCGCCCGGACCGTCTCCTCCGACGCCTCCTGGCGCTACATCAACGTGCGGCGCCTGTTCATCATGATCGAGGAGTCCATCGACATCGGTCTGCAGTGGGCGGTCTTCGAGCCCAACGACCACCGGTTGTGGAAGAAGATCACCCGCGACGTGAGCGCCTTCCTCTACCGCGTCTGGAAGAGCGGCGCCCTCTTCGGCCGCACCCCCGAGGAGGCCTTCTACGTCAAGTGCGACGACGAGACCAACCCGCCCGAGACCATCGACGCGGGGCAGGTCATCACCGAGATCGGCATCTGCCCGGTCAAGCCGGCAGAATTCGTGATCTTCCGCATCGGACAGTGGCAGTCCGGTTCGGACATCGCGGAGTAAACCCCACGGCGCGGGGCGGGGCCGGAGCGGCCCCGCCCCGCTTCGCACAATCTTTTCCAGGCGGCGTGAGCGGCCTTGGGCGTTGAGCGGCGAGAGCCGCCAGGAGGAGTTGAGTTGGCCAGTCCAGCGACTTTGGGAAAAAAGTGCTTCACGAACATGTTCGAGTGCGACTTGAGCCCGCACATCGTGCGGATCAGTCCCATTCGGGCCTACTTTCCCCCCATCGAGAACCCCGACGGACGCCACTACGAGTACGTCACCTACATGCCCGGCGCGCCCGCCTGGGAGGACGTCACCTTCGACTTCTTGGCCCACAAGGACTCCCTCAAGAACATCGAGGAGTGGGTCAAGGCGGCCTACCGGGGCGAGGACGCCCGGAAGACCATTACGGTCACCGTGCGCAACCAAGCCCAGGAGGACGTGCGCACCTACGACCTGATCGACTGCCTGCCCATCCACTACACCAAGGTCGACGTGGGGGCGAGCGGCAGCGGCAAGTCGACCATCATGAAGATGACCCTGACCTGCAAGGTCAACCGGATCGAGTGCAAGTAAGGAGCTAGCGAGCCATGATCGGACACCAACACGCAGCGGACCAGTACGGTCGGGCCCACGGCTTCTCGGTCGAGATCTCGGGCGGCGAAGGCGTCGACAGCAACGAAGGCTCCTGGCTGACCGTCAGCCACAGCGGCCTTCGTTTCGAGCTCGAGAGCGCGACCATCGGCACCGACCAGTTTCAGAACAAGGCGATCAAGCGCAAGCACTGGGGGACCCTCTCGCTCAGCGGCCACCTCACCAAGGAGCGCAACGCCATCAAGAACATCTACATGCAGCAACTCCAGGACGGCGCCTTCCAGCAGGACAACTGGCGGACCATCACCGTCACCTGGAAGGGCCCCGACGGTGCGGACATCCACCAGGTCGATTTCAACGAGTGCTTCCTGATCGACTGGTCCATCAGCGAGCTCAACTCGGAAGAAGAGGCCGTGCCCTGCATCGAGTACGCCACCTTCCAGGTGGGCTACAGCGAGAACTACCTGCAGGCCTGATCCCAGGCCTCGCCTCCGCCGACCGCTCCCGCCCACCCCAGGGCGTGGGCGGTCGGTTCGTTTCCCCGCCCGGTCTCGACAGGCGGAGCCACGCTCCGCCCGCACGGTCCGGGGCACGACCACGACCCGGCAGCCCAAGGAAGAACGAACAGCGATGGGACTTCAGACCGAGTACGAGTTCACCCTCCCACGGGGCTACGTGGACAAAGAGGGCAACCTGCACACCAAGGGGATCATGCGCCTGGCCACGGCCAAGGACGAGATCGCCCCGCTCACGGATTTCCGCGTGCAAAAGAACCGGGCCTACCTGGTGATCATCCTCCTCGCGCGGGTCATCACCAAGCTCGGCAGCCTCAGCGACGACCAGATCACCACGGACGTCATCGAGAACCTCTACTCCGCCGACCTCTCCTACCTGCAGGAGTTCTACCGGCGCATCAACGAGGACGGCTCGGCCCTCGTCAAGACGGCCTGCCCCCACTGCGAGCAGGAGTTCGACTTCGACCTGGGGACCTTGGGGGGGGTCTAGCGTGCTACCCCGAGGATCGCCTCTACCAGGAAGTCGCCTACATCGCCTACCACTTCCACTGGGGGCGTGACGAGATCCTCGACCTCAGCCACCGCGAGCGGCACCGCTGGGTCAAGGAGATCTCCGCCATCAACCGGAAGATCAACAAGGGCAGCGGCGCCGGTTCGAGCTCCGGCATCCCTCCGCAGCATCAGAGCCCCTTCGCGGTGCCCGGGGGCGGGGGCTTCACCCTCACCAACCCCGACGCCGACGCCTACTAGCGGCCCCCGCTCACGACGCCCGACCG
>RFHU01000048.1 GCA_003695705.1 Planctomycetota bacterium | reverse complement strand
CGAGGTGCTCTACCGCGGCGCGCGGGGCCGGGTGGCCCACGAGTGCATCATCGACCTACGCCCCTTCAAGGCCAGCGCTGGGGTCACCGTGGACGACGTGGCCAAGCGGCTCATGGACTACGGCTTCCACGCGCCGACGATGTCCTGGCCCGTGCCGGGGACGCTGATGATCGAGCCCACCGAGAGCGAGTCGAAGGAAGAACTCGACCGCTTCGCCGATGCGCTGATCCGCATCCGCGGCGAGATCGCGGCCATCGAGCGGGGCGAGGCGGATCGGGAGCGCAACCTCCTCAAGGGGGCACCGCACACTGCGGAGGACGTGGTCGCCGACGCCTGGGAGCGCCCCTACGGGCGCGAGGAGGCGGCCTTTCCCGCCGCCCACTGCCGCGAGCACAAGTTCTGGCCCGCGGTGGGGCGGGTGGACAACGCCTACGGCGATCGGCACCTCGTCGTCTGCGCCTGCGGGGCCGTCGAGGCCTGAGCGGGCCGCGGAAGGATCCCCCCGCCCCGAGGCTCCCGCGCCGAGCGCTGCCCGGCCCGCGCGTGGCGAAGCGGCCCGCCGAGGACCTCTCGACCGGGAGGGAGGAAGTCCGGCGCCCTTCGACTCCAGAACCAGCGGCGAGGGCGCCGTCGGGGCCCTTCCGGGCGGGCGCTTGCTTAGCAACCCGTTGAAGGAATTCTGACGAGGCGCGAGGAGGTCCAGCAACCTTCTGGTTGTGACCGACGAGCAACGAAGTCAGGGCTTCTTCAACGGGCTGTTAGAGGAGGGCCTCTTCGGCGGGGACGGGTCCCGCGCTCATGTAGCGGCGCCAGAAGGCGTCCTCGCGCTCGTCCCCCACGGGCACCGCGGCGACCGCGCCGTTTCGCGTGCCGCTCGGAGCGGCGGCCGGTCGGGCGGAGGCCGCCGGCTCGGCCGGCGCGAGGCCAGAGGCCGTGAGCTGCCGGTAGTAGTCGTCGATGATCTCTTCGAAACCATCGGGGGCGCACTGGATGGGGGTTACCAGGCTCCCCGACGCGCGGCGCACCTCGGCGAGGGCTTCCTCGTTCCCGAGGTCGGGGGTGACCACGACGAGGATCCCGCCGATGCGGTCGAGGGGCAGGCAGCGGCACCGGCGGGCGACGTCGTGAGGAAGGAGGCGGATGGTCTCCAGCGGGATCTTGGTGTTGCGCGCGTTGATGCGCGGAATGCGCAGGCGGCCCAGGAGGAGCGCCACCAGTTCTTCTTCGCGCGGAAAGCCCGACTGCAGGAGGGCCTTGCCGAGGGCGCCGCCGCCCTTCCCCGAACGTTCGAGTTCGCGCTCGAGCGCCTCGTGGGTGACGGGGCCGCCGGCCAGGAGCGCGCGACCGATGGCGAGCTTGTCGGGGGGAATGCTGCCCATGTGCGTGTGGCCCGTCCTCGAGGGTGTCTAATGCGATAGCAGATGCGCTGACCCGTCGCAAGTTACGTTGACGCTGCGATGGGGACGCTGCTATAGTTCCGAAACCGAGCTAAGTCCATACGAATGGACGATCCGGGGGGGATGCGACGTGGCTGGTCTCGACATCAAGCTCACCACCATCGAAGGCGACGACCTGTCGGCCCTGGCGGAAATGACGGGGGCCATCGACGGCAACACGGTCCCCAGCTTTCAGGCCGCGCTCGAGGAGCTCAAGGGGAAGGGCATCCGGCGCCTCGTCCTCGACATGTCGAAGATCAAGTACGTCAACTCGACGGGCCTGGGGTCGCTGGTCAAGTACGCCGACGCCTTCAAGTCCAACGGCGGTGGGATGGCCCTCATCAAGGTCCCGGCCAAGGTCAAGATCGTCATCGAGATGCTCGGGCTCAACGCCTTCTTCGACATCTGCGCCGACTTGGACGCCGCGCTCGACGCCCTCAAGAACGCTGCCTCGGCCGCTCCCTCGAGCGAAGCGCCCGGCACCCCGTCGTCCGCACCTCCCCGGGTGTCCAAGGGCGACTCGGGGGCGAGCGCCGCGCCGCCGCGGGTTTCGGGCCCGTCCGCGGCGCCGGCGAGCACCGCTCCGGGGAGCGGCGCCTTCCCCCGCGTCATCGACTGCCAAGGCTGCACGGTCAAGGTCGAGGTGAGCTCGCCGGGGAACTGGAAGTGCCCGCGCTGCTACACCCGCCTTTCGGTCCAGCCCGACGGCAGCGTCGGCTTCGGGAAGAGCGAGCCGGTCCCGCTCAGCCTCTCCTTGACGGCCACCAAGGACTGCGGGGAGGGCCTCGTGCACCTCGTAACCTCCGTGTGCAGCACCGCCTTCAACGGACCCCAGCTGGAGAACCTGCGCTTCGCGGTGCACGAGATCGCGCAGGTCATGCAGCAGTCCGTCTACGCCGGGAACCCCGGCGGCGTCTACCACGTGTGCATCGAGCGACAGCCGGGTCGGGTGCAGATCCGCTTCTCGGACCACGGCGCGACCATCGAGAGCACCCGGACCGCGCAGTTCTTTCCCCACAGCAGCTCCAAGCTGACCGAGTTCGAGTGCCGGCCCCACCCGGCCGGGGGGAACACCATCCGCCTCCTCCAGACGGGCTAGCGGCTTCGGGCGCGTCGGCCCCACGGAGCGCGAGGAGATCCTGCAGCGGTCCCAGGAAACGGCGGAGGCGAGCGGGGGGTCTCGGCGAGGGACCCCGCTCGGCTACGGACACGCTTCGCCCGCTCGCCCTCCCGGGCTCCTCCGGGCGGGTCGGCGGGCGGTGGCGCGTCCCGCGGGGGGGAAGGGTCTCCGCCCGCGGCCTTTCGTGCTCTGCGTTGCGCTCGCTGCGGCGGGGACTTATAGATAGTTTCCCCAAACACTCCACGCGAGGGCAGAGGCCCATGAACCGCGTCCTGCGCCCCTGGACCTGCCACGACTCCGAGGAGCTCTACGCCATTGGGGCGTGGGGCCAAGGCCTGCTCTCGGTCTCCGCCGGAGGCAACCTCTGCATCCATCCCCGCCTCTACGGCGCCTCGGCCTCCGCGAGCAACGGCGAGCGACCGGCCGGCAACGGCACGCCGGCCATCGACCTCAAGGAACTCGTGGACGAACTCGCCGCGCGGGGCATCAGCACCCCCGTCTTGCTGCGCTTCCCCGACCTGCTCGCGGGGCGCGTGGCGGCCCTCAACGAAGCCTTCCGCGCCGCCATCGAGGACAACGAATACCAGGGAGAGTACCGCGGCGTCTACCCGATCAAGGTCAACCAGGAGCGGCGGGTCGTGCGCCGCATCCTGGCCGCGGGGCGCCGCTTCCACTATGGCCTCGAGGCGGGCAGCAAGCCCGAACTCCTCGCCGCCATGGCCCTGCTCGACGATCCGGAGGCCCTGCTCATCTGCAACGGCTACAAGGACGAATACTACGTCGAGACCGCGCTCCTCGCCGAGAAGCTCGGGCTGCGAGTCATCCTGGTCATCGAGAAGCCCACCGAGCTGCCGCTCATCCTGGACGTGGCCGAACGCCTCGGCGTGCGCCCCCGCCTCGGCGTGCGCGTCAAGCTCACCGCCCGCGGCGCCGGCCGCTGGCGCGAGTCGGGGGGTGATCGCTCGAAGTTCGGACTGAACGCCCGCGAGATGCTCGCGGCCGTCGAACTCTTGCGCGAACGCGGCCGCCTCGACTCGCTCGAGCTCCTGCACTTCCACCTCGGCAGCCAGATCTCCGCCATTCGCAGCATCAAGAACGCGCTCCGCGAGGCGACCCGCTTCTACGTCGAGCTCCACCGCCTCGGCGCGGGGCTCCGCTACCTCGACGTCGGCGGCGGCCTGGGCGTCGACTACGACGGCTCGCAGACCAAGTTCCACTCCTCCATGAACTACTCCTTGCAGGAGTACGCCAACGACGTCGTCTACTACGTGGGCGAGATCTGCGACGAAGCCAGCGTCCCCCATCCGATCCTGGTGAGCGAATCCGGACGTGCGGTGGTCGCCCATCACGCGGTGCTCGTGCTCGACGTCCTGGGCGTCAACGCCCTCGCCACCAGCATGCCCCGCGAGCTTCCCGAGGACGCCGCGCCGGTGGTGCGCCGGCTGTGGGAATCGCAAGAGGAGCTCAGCCGCAAGAACCTCATCGAGACCTACCACGACGCCCTGGAATTCAAGGAGGAGGCCCTTCAGCTCTTCAACCTCGGGCATCTTTCCCTCGACCAGCGTGTGCTCGCGGAGTCCATCTTTTGGGCGCTCTGCGAGCGCATCCTCCGCATGACCGCCGAGCTCGACGAACCCCCCGAAGAGCTCGAAGGCCTCGAGAAGGCCCTCTCGGATACCTACTTCTGCAACTTCTCCATCTTCCAGTCCCTCCCCGACACCTGGGCCATTCAGCAAATGTTCCCGGTGGTTCCCCTGCATCGCCTCACCGAGCGCCCCACACGGCGCGGAATCCTCGCGGACATCACCTGCGACTCGGACGGGAAGATCAACAAGTTCATCGACGCCAAGGACGTCAAGGACGTCCTCGAACTGCACCCCTTCCGCAACGGGGAGAAGTACTACCTCGGCGTGTTCCTCGTTGGTGCCTACCAGGAGATCCTCGGCGACCTGCACAACTTGTTCGGCGACACGAACGAAGTGCTGGTGACCCTCGGCGAGGCCGGGCGCTTCGAGATCGACCACGTGGAGTCGGGCGAGACGGTGGGGGACGTGCTGCGCTACGTGGGCTACCACCGCGGCCAGCTCATGAAGAGCATCCGCACGCGCACCGAGCAGGCCCTGCGGGAGCGCCGCATGACGCCCCAAGAGAGCCGCACCCTGATCCGCTCCTACGAGAGTGGCCTCGCGGGGACCACCTACCTCGAACCGCCCGCCTGAGGCCGGTCCCCTCCGTCGAGGGGTTTGCGGCTTCGGCGGCCGGGCGGGGCGGGCCCGACCGACCCCTCCCGCGCGGTTGCCCTTGACACGGCGCGTCATTCGGGTGCTAATCCCGGCCTCGGAGGAGCACGTGAGCCAAAGCGGAAGCGGCAGGCGGGCGGCGATCGTGGCCGGCCTCAGGACCCCCTTCGTCAAGATGGGGACTTCGTATCGCGACCTTTCGGCGCGGGAACTCGGCGCCCTGGTGGTGCGCGAACTCGTCGAGCGCAGCGGCATCGACCCGCGCTGGATCCAGCAGGTGGTCTACGGGCAGGTGGTGCCGACGGTCAGCGCCCCGAACATCGCCCGCGAGGTCGTCTTCGGCGCCAACTTGCCGCGCTCCATCGAGGCCTACAGCGTTTCGCGGGCCTGCGCCACGAGCTACCAGTCCACGGCCAACGTCGTCGACGCCATCCAGCAGGGACTCGTCGACTGCGCCATCAGCGGCGGCGCCGACTCGGCGAGCGACGTGCCCATCACCGTCAGCAAGCGGCTCCAGAAGGCCCTGGTCGCTCTGAGCAACGCCCGCAGCGCAGGGGCCAAGCTGCGCGCCTTCCGCGGACTCTCGCCCAAGGATCTGCTCCCCGAGCCCCCGGCCCTCACCGAGCCCTCGACCGGCCTGACCATGGGCGAGAGCGCCGAGAAGATGGCCAAGGAGAACCGCATCGGTCGCGAGGAACAGGACGCCTTCGCGCACCGCAGCCACGTACGGGCCGCGGCCGCCTGGAGGGAGGGCCGTTTCGACGGCGAGGTCATGCCCGTCTACGTGCCTCCGCGCTACGAGGTGGCCGTGACCCGCGACGGCACCGTGCGCGACGACTCCCAGCTCGACAAGTACGCTTCTTTGCGGCCGGCCTTCGACCGCCGGTGGGGCACCATTACGGCGGGGAACTCTTCTCCCCTCACCGATGGCGCGAGCGCCCTGCTGCTGATGAGCGAGGAGCGGGCGCGCGCCGAAGGGCTGGAGATCCTCGGCGTGGTCCGCAGCTACGCCTTCGCCGCCCTCGACCCGCGCGGGCAGATGCTCATGGGCCCCTCCTACGCCACCCCCATCGCCCTCGAGCGGGCCGGCGTCTCCCTCTCCGACCTGGACTTGATCGACATGCACGAGGCCTTTGCCGCGCAGGTCCTCTCGAACTTGCAGGCCTTCGCCAGCAAGGAATTCGCCGCGCGCGAGCTGGGCCGCTCGGAGCCCATCGGGGAAGTCGACATGGACCGCTTCAACGTCAACGGCGGCTCCATCGCCCTCGGTCATCCTTTCGCCGCCACCGGCGCGCGCCAGATCACCCAGACCCTGCAAGAGCTCAAGCGGCGCGGTGGCGGGCTTGCCCTCTGCACCGCCTGCGCCGCCGGCGGCCTGGGCGCCGCCATGGTCCTCGAAGCCGCGTCCTAGCCGCCCCTCCCCCCCTCCGGAGACTCCGCATGAGCGATTCCAAGACCTTCCGCGTGGAGACCCGCGACGACGGTGTGGCCGTCGTGTGGATGGACGTCCCCGGCGAGCCGGTGAACACCCTCAAGGCGTCCTTCGCCGACGAGTTCGAGGAACTCTTCGCGGGCCTGGCCGGCGACGCCAACCTGCGCGCGGTGGTGTTCGCCTCCGCCAAGCCGGGGAACTTCCTCGCCGGCGCGGACATCAAGATGCTCGAAGCGGCGAAGACCGCCGAAGAGGCCGCCGAGCTGTCCCGCCGCGGGCAGCACGCCCTCGAGCGCGTGGCGAGCCTGCCGCTGCCGGTGGTCGCGGCCATCGACGGGGCCTGCCTCGGAGGCGGGCTCGAGGTCGCCCTAGCCTGCGACGCCCGCGTGGCCAGCGACAACCGCAAGACCAAGCTCGGACTGCCCGAAGTCCAGCTCGGCCTGCTGCCCGGCGCGGGAGGCACCCAGCGTCTGCCCCGCCTGGTGGGTGTGCAGGCCGCCCTCGACCTGCTGCTCACGGGCAAGCAGCTCAACGCTCGTCGGGCGAAGAAGCTCGGCCTGGTCGACGAGGTCGTCCCCGTGCCCATCGTCGTCGACGTGGCGGTTCGCAAGGCCCTCGAGCTGGCCGATCGGCGCGAGCCTCCCCTCGCCGAGCGCGTGCGCGGGCTGCTGAGCGTCGAGTCGCTTCAGGAGCTCGGCCTGGCCGGCAACCCCATCGGCCGCGCGGTGGTCTTCAACCAGGCCGGCCGCACCGTGCGCGCCAAGACCCACGGCAATTACCCCGCGCCCGAGAAGATCCTCGAGGTCGTAAAGGTCGGGCTCGAACAGGGCTTCGAGAAGGGCCTCGAGGCCGAGGCCCGCGCCTTCGGCGAGCTCGTGGTCAGCGACGTGGCCCGGCAGCTCATGGGCATCTACTTCGCGACGCAAGCGCTGAAGAAGGACACCGGCGTCGACGACCCCGAGGTCCGCGCGCGGCCCATCGAAAAGGTGGGGGTCCTTGGAGGGGGCCTCATGGGCAGCGGCATCGCCTACGCAACGGCCTCGCTCGCCGAGCTCCCCGTGCGCATCAAGGAGGTCGACCACGCCGGCGTGGGCCGCGGCCTCGCCAGTGTCCGCAAGCTCCTCGACGAGCGGGTGAAGCGGCGCCGCATGAGCGCGCTCGAGCGCAATGAGGTGATGGCCCGCGTCTCGGGGACGGCGGAATGGAGCGGGTTTTCCCGCGCCGGGGTGGTGGTCGAGGCGGTCTTCGAGGACCTCGAGCTGAAGCGCCAAATGGTCCGCGCCGTCGAGGAGCACGGGCCCGCCGAAGTCATCTTCGCCTCGAACACCTCTTCGTTGCCCATCGGGAAGATCGCCGAGGCGAGCGCGCATCCCGAGACGGTCATCGGCATGCACTACTTCTCGCCGGTGCACAAGATGCCGCTCTTGGAGATCGTCGTGACCGAGCGCACGGCGCCCTGGGTCATTGCGACCTGCGTTGCTCTGGGCAAGGCGCAGCGCAAGACGGTCATCGTCGTTCGCGACGGCGTCGGCTTCTACACCTCGCGCATCCTGGCGCCCTACATGAACGAGGCCGCCTACATCCTCTCCGAGGGCGTCCCCGTGGAGCGCATCGACGCGGCGCTCACGGACTACGGATTCCCGGTAGGGCCCATCGTGCTCATGGACGAGGTGGGCATCGACGTGGGCGAGAAGGTGGGCAAGATCATGCTCGACGCCTTCGGCGCCCGCATGACCCCGCCCGCTTGCATGCAGAAGCTCATCGAGGACCAGCGCTACGGCCGAAAGAACAAGCGTGGCTTCTACCGCTACGACGGCAAGGGAAAGGGCAAGAAGGAGGTCGACGAGAGCGTCTACGAGGTCCTCGGGGTGAAGCCGACCGCCCGTCTCGACTCCGATGTCATCGCCGAGCGCTGCGCCCTGCAGATGATCAACGAGGCGGCGCGCTGCTTTGGCGAGGGGATCCTCCGCTCCGCCCGCGACGGGGACATCGGCGCCATCTTCGGCCTCGGCTTCCCGCCCTTCCGGGGCGGACCCTTCCGCACCATCGACGCCCTCGGTCCCGCCCACGTCCTCGCCCGCCTCGAGCACTACCAGGGCCTCTTCGGCGAGCGCTTCGCCCCGGCGCCCCTGCTCCGCGCGATGGCCGCCGAGAGGCGCTGTTTCTACGGCGAGGACGCCGTCCGTCCCGCTACGCATCGCGAAGCGTGATCTCCGTCACGACCGGCCCGCGCGGGCCGCGAGTGGAACGCGGGAGTTCCAGGAGGTGCCGCGCGCACGCCGCGCGCTCGCCCTGCATACTGGACTCGTGACCCGCATCGGCGCCTACGAGGTCGAGCGCGAACTGGGACGCGGAGGCATGGGCGTCGTCTACCTCGCCCGCGAACCAGGCTTGAACCGTCCGGTGGCCCTCAAGCTCCTCCTGGGGACGGGTGCGGAGGAAGCGGCGCGTTTCTGCCGGGAAGCGCTCGCCCTGGCGGCGCTGCGGCACCGGAACATCGTCTCGGTCCACGCGGCCGACCTGCACCGGGGACGTCCTTGGATCGCCATGGACTGGGTCGAGGGCGAGTCCCTCGCTGCGCGCGTAGCCCGCGAGGGACCGCTTCCCGAGCCTGAGGCGGCGCGCATCGCAGCCGAACTGGCCGACGCGCTCGCCGCTGCCCATCGCCGTGGCCTACTGCATCGCGACGTCAAACCCGCCAACGTCCTCTTGCGAGCGCACGACGGGCGTGTCCTCCTTACCGACTTCGGCCTCGCGCGCGGCGCGGAGAACGCCCGCGAGCGGTTGACCAGGACGGGACAGCTCCTCGGCACGCCCTCCTACATGGCTCCGGAACAAGTCGAGGGCGACCCCGTCGCCGTCGGTCCCGCGGTCGACGTCTACGGCCTGGGCGCCACCCTCTACCACTGCCTCACCGGCAAGCCGCCCTTTGCGGCGAAGAATCCGCTCGCCCTCCTCCGTGCCGTGCTCGAGCGCAGTCCCCTTCCGCCGGCCCGGGCGCGTCCCGGCCTCGACCCCGACCTGAACGAACTGTGTCTGGCGTGCCTTGAGAAGGAGCCCGCACGCCGCCCGACGAGTGCGGCTGCGCTCCGCGACGAGCTCGAGCGTTTCCTCGCCGGCGAGCCCCTGCGGCTGCGCAGGTCCGGGCCGGCGCGCTGGGCGCGGAGCCTCTGGCGGCGTCCGGCGCACACGGCCTTGGCCGCTCTTTGCCTCCTCTCGCTGGGGGCGCTCGGCGCGGCGGGGCTGCGCGTGCGGAGCCCCGCCGACCGGGAGGCCGAGCGGGCGGCGCGGCGCGCGGACGAGCGGAGGCGCGCCCAGCGAGAGGCGGCGCGCTGCAGGGCGGAGCTGCGCCGGCGCGCGGACGAGGTGGAGGCGCGCAGCCGAGCGCGGCGCCTGGAGCGATTGGAGCGCAGCGTCCAGCGGTCCCTGCGCAGCGCGCGCGAGCGCATCGCGGCGCGCCGCTTCGCCGAGGCGATCGAGGTCCTCCGCGAACAGGAGAGAGCCCTGGGCGAGCAGGCGGAGGCCCTCCGCTCGCGCGGCGACGACCGCTCTCTCCTCGAGCGCGCGCAGACGCTGCGGCGGGAAGTCCGTCGTGCCCTCGCCGACGCGCTCTATCGAGCGGGCACCGAGCACGGCGCCCTGCGTTCGGATCGCCCGGGCGTGCGGGAACGCCTCGACGAAGTCCTGACGTTCGACCCCGAGCACCTCGAGGCCCTCTGCCGCCGGGCCGCCCTCCCTGCGGAGTCGTGGGGCGCTGGGAAGCCCAGCGTCGCGTGGGCGCGCGCCATCCTCGCGGACACCGAGCGCGCCCTGCGACTCGGCGGCGCCGATCCCTCGCGCTGGGGGCCGGGCGAGGAGGGGAGCTTTCGCAAGGCCGACGTCCTCGCCAGCCGCGCGAGCGCCCTGGCCTGGTTGGAAGGCCTTGGCGCCAAGGAGGGCTCCCGCGCGCAGGGCATCGCCCTCGCCCGCGAGGCCGTCGCCTTGCAGGACCGGATCGCCGCCTACGCGGAGGGACGTCAGGGACTCGACAACCGGGTCCGCAAGACCCTGGCCGAACTCCTCCTCGGTCGGGCGCGTGGGAGCGGCTCCCGCGAGCACTACGCAGCGGCGCGCGACGCCTTCTCGTACGCACTCGAGCTCGGGCCCGACTACCGGGCTCTGCGCATGCGCGCCGAGTGCCGACTGGCCCTGGGCGATCTCGCTGGCGCCGAGGCCGACGCCCGCCGTGCGGTCGAGCTCAAGCCCGACTACGCCGCGGGTCGTGAGACCCTGGCCAGGATCCGCGCGCGCCGCCGATAGGCGGCGCGCGGATCGCACCTCCCTCGCCGAGGGTGAAGGGGCAGCCGGGCTCCGCCCGAGAGGGGGGGCGCCGTGAGGACACGGCGGCGGGTGCCGGCGGCTCCGTCGAACGCGCCGCTCGCGACCGCGAGGGGTTCGCCGTCTCGGTCGAGCACTGGCCGGGAGGCTTCGACGACCCTTTGGCCTTGGGCGCACGCCACCCGGATGGGGTGCGGCGCGTCCACGCTCGCGTCGGTCGCGCCCTGCGCCGGGATCGCCGCCACGAACCGGTCCTCGGTTTCACCTTGCGAGCGCCAGGTCCCGGGCGCCTCTCGGCTGCGGTCGAGTCCGACCCGGATGTCAAGAAGCGCCGGGGAGCGGGGCCAACGTCACCACGCTGAAGCCGACCGCCGTGCCTCGTCCCCGGTTGTGGTAGCTGTGGGCCTGGTCCCCGGGGAAGGCGGCCACGTCTCCTGGTTCGAGGTGGAAGGACTCGCCCCTGACGACGACGGTCAAGAGACCGCTCTCGCAGCACAGGTACTCCTGCGTCCCCGGTCGGTGGGGGACCCCCACCACCCGGGCGCCCGCCTCGAGTTCGAAGCGGTCGATCTCCATGCCGGGAATCGGATGCGGGAGCAGCTTGTGAACGAGCGCCTTCTTGCCCCTTCCGCGCGTTTGCACGGGGAGGCTGCCCTTGCGGAAGACCTGGCAGCGGCCGCGGGGAGGGGAGAGGAGTTCCTCGAGGGAGAGCTGCAGGGCGAGGCTCAGGCGGGCGAGGACCGAGAGGGTGGGATTGCTCCCTCCGGCCTCGAGGTTGGCGATGGTCGAGCGGGGGACGCCGCACAGGCGGGCGAGCTGTCCCTGGGTCAGCCCGCGCAGGGCGCGGACGGCGCGTAGGTTCTCGGAGAGGTGCTCCGAGAGGGCCTCGACGGGGTCTGGTTCGCGGTCGCTCACCCCCACAGCCTACAAGGTGTCCGTTTGTGGTCAAGAAGGTCCTACGAAGGTCCTTCTCCGCGCCGCGAAGCGCCGCCGAGGGGACGCCGGGGTTCATAATGCGCCCGTGGGCGAGCACACGACGACATCCCCCACCAGCGACGGAGGCGAGCGACTGCGCGGCGCGGCGCGCTGGGCGGCGGTGGCCGTCGTCCTCGCGGGGCTCGGCCTGGGCGTCAACCACGTGGTGGAGGCGGCCCTCGAGCGGCAGCTCGCCTCGGGGCTGCGGACCGTCCGCGACGCGGACGTGCTCGCCCTGCACGGTTGGCTGGAAACCCAGAAGACCCTGGCGGCGACCATGGCCGCAGCTCCCGAGTTCGTGGAACTCATCGCCGAGCAGGTCCGCCTCGCCCGCGCCGACGCCGATCCCACGGCCCTCTGCGAGAGCCGGCCCCTGGGCGGGCTCCGCCGTTCCATCGGCGCGGTGGCAGAGAGCCTGGGCGTGGTGGAGTTCGTCATCACCGACCCGGCGGGACGGAACATCGGGGCCCTCTACGACGAAGCCGTGGGGCGGCGCACCTTGGCGGAACGCTCGGGGATCTTCCAGCGCGTGCTCGCCGGTACCCCGGCGGTCAGCGCTCCCTTCGTCGACGAAGGGCAGGGGAGCGCCGGCGGGCTGCGGAAGGGCCTGAGCATGATCGCCGCCGCTCCGGTGGTGCACCGCGGCGAAACCATCGCCGTCCTCAGCCTGCGCCTCGACCCCGCCCGCTTCTTCCGCCTCCTCGAAGTGGCCCGCCTCGGTGAAACCGGCGACACCTACGCTTTCGACGCGCAAGGTCGCCTCCTCTCCCCCCTGCGGAACGCGGACGAACTCACGCGACTCGGGCTCCTCGCCGACGGTCGCGACGCCCCCCTGACCCTCGAGCTCCGCGATCCCGGGCACCGTTTGCGGCCGGGGAAGCCTCGTCCCGTCCTCCGCAAGGGGTTGCCCCTCACCCGCGGAGTGGCCGCCGCCATCGAAACCCGCAGCCCGGGCGAGGACGTGCACGGGTACCGCAACCTGCGCGGGGCCTTGGTGGTCGGCGCCTGGACCTGGCTCGAAGACTGCGGTTTCGGCGTCATTACCGAGCAGGATGCCTGGGAAGCCTACCGCCCGGTCAACCTCCTCCGGGCCGCCACCTGGACGCTGTTCGGACTGCTCGCTCTCGGTTCCCTCGGCGGCGTCGGGCTCTGGCGGCGCCTCGCACGCATGCGCCGCCGCATGGGCAAGGTGGAGGGACGCGTGCGTCGCCTCGGCCAGTACGTCCTCGAACGCAAGATCGGCGAAGGCGGCATGGGCGAGGTCTACCTGGCCGCCCACGCCATGCTCCGGCGCCCCACCGCCATCAAGCTCCTCCGTCCCGGGCGCGGCGTAGACGACCGGGCCTTGGCCCGTTTCGAACGCGAGGTGCAGATCACCGCCCGGCTGACCCACCCGAACACCGTCGCCGTCTACGACTACGGGCGCACCGCGGATGGAACCTTCTACTACGCCATGGAATACCTCGAAGGAATTCCCCTCGACGCCTTCGTCGAGCGCCAGGGACCCCTGCCCTCGGAGCGGGTGATCTACATCCTCCGCCAGGTGTGCGCTTCCCTCGACGAGGCCCACTCCCTCGGGCTCATCCATCGCGACATCAAGCCCGCCAACGTGATGCTCTGCCGGCGTGGGAACGCCTACGACGTGGTCAAGGTGCTGGACTTCGGACTCGTCAAACAGCTCGCCGCCCCCGCGGACGCCATCAAGCTCAGCGACCCGGACGCCATCACCGGGACGCCGCTCAGCATGTCCCCCGAAGCCATCGAGGCGCCCGAGCGGGTCGGACCGCGCAGCGACCTCTACGCGGTCGGGGCCCTCGGGTACACCCTCCTCACGGGTTGTCCGGTGTTCGAAGGGAAGACCCCGTTGCAGGTGTTCGTGCAGCACGTGGAATCGACGCCCGTTCCGCCCTCCGAGCGCCTCGGCGCCGATGGCATGCCTGTCGATCCCGAGCTGGAGCGGCTCATCCTGCGCTGTCTGGAGAAGGACCCCGAGCGCCGCCCCGAGTCCGCGTGGGCCTTGGAGGTTGCGCTGCGGGCCTGCCCGGCCGCGCCGCGCTGGGATGCCTGCGCCGCGCGGCAGTGGTGGGAGGAGCACCTCCCTCGGCTGCGCCAGGAGCACCCCGAGCTCGATCAGCCCTGCGAGGCCTGCGAGGCGCAGGCTTTGGCCGTGGACCTCGCCGGGCGTGCGCCCGCCGTGGAGACGTCGCCCTAAGGCGCCTGCTGTGACGCCGCTCATCGAGCTCTCGGGTCTCACCAAGGACTTCGGCGCCTTCCGCGCGCTCGATGGCCTCGACGCTCGATTGCCGCGCGGCTCCGTGGGACTCCTTGGGCCCAACGGCGCCGGCAAGAGCACCTTGGTGAAGTGCCTCCTGGGCCTCCTCCGCCCCAGCGCCGGTCGCGCGCGCCTCTTGGGCGAAGACGTTGCGCGCCGCCCCCTCGCCTTGCGCCGGCGCGTGGGCTACCTGCCGGAAGTCGACTGCCACCTGCCTGGCCTCAGCGCGGTGGAGTTCGTGGCCTACGCGGGCGAACTCTCCGGCATGCCGCCCCGCGACGCCATGACGCGGGCTCACGAAATGCTCGACCTCGTGGGCCTCGCCGACGAGCGCTACCGTCCAGTCCACGCGGCCTCCACGGGCACGCGCCAGCGGGTCAAATTCGCCCAGGCCATCGTCCACGACCCCGAGGTCGTCTTCCTCGACGAGCCCACCAACGGCCTCGACCCGCGCGGGCGCGAGCAGATGCTCGCCCTCGTGGCCGGCCTCGCCCGGGCTGGGGTGAGCGTGGTCTATTCCAGCCACCTCCTCGCCGACGTGGAGCGGGTCTGCAGCGAAGTGCTCATCCTCCGAGAGGGTCGCATCATCGCAGCCGGCCCCCTCGAGGAACTGCGCGCCCGAACGGGCGCCGGCTGGGAGCTGAGGACTCGCGGCGACGAGGAGGCGTTGCGCCGCGAGTTGCGCGCACGCGGCATCGACTACGCCGCCCTCGGGCCCGGACGCGGCGTCGTGCGCCCGGCGCGGTCCTCCGCGGCGTTGGACGAACCGGTGCCGTCGGCGCCCGAGCCCGTTCCGGCCGCGGGGAATCCGGACGCTCCCGCGGTCGCGGACCCGCGGAGCGCCGCCCGAGAGGACGCCGCCTCACCCGTCGACCGGGCGGCAGCCTCCGAGTCCACGGGGCTTCCCGCCGGCGAGGGCCCGCAGGGCGAAGGCGGCGCGCCCACCGCGGACGGCGACGAGGCCACGACGCGGGACGTTCCTTCCCCACCGGATGCACCGAGCGGGGGCGGGGCGCTGCCTGGGGACGCTGGCGTTCGGTCGGGAGAGTCAGCGCGCCCCGGGCCCGATGGGAACTCGGCCGGGGGCGAAGCGTTCTCCGCGCAGGCGGTCGCCACCGTCCCCCGGCGGGTCTTCGCGGCGGCCGCGGCCGCGGGCTGCGAGGTGCGCCGCTTCGTTCCCTTGCGTTCGAGCCTCGAGGACGTCTTCGTCGCCGCCGTCCGGGCGCAGGAGGAGCGCTGATGGCCATCGCCGAGCGCGGCTACCGGCGCTGGGAAGGGCGTCTGCGTGGGCGAGCGCTTCGCTGGTGGATCATCGCGCGCTGGGGCGTTCGCCTGAGCGGGCAGAGCAAGTGGCTCCGCCGACTGGTCCTTGCCGCCTGGCTCCCGCTCCTCTACTGGGTGCTCGCCTTCTTCGCCATAGGCCAGGTGACCGACCCCGAAACCATCGGCGCGGTGGAGGACACCTGGCAGTTTGCCCTCCTCAAGGCGCAGTTCGGCGGCGCCCTGGCCGACGCCTTCGTGCGCGACCCCGCGAGCTTTCGCCCGACCATCTGGGCGACGCTCTTCTACTTCTACCTCTACACCACGCAGGTCTGGGTGATGCTCGTCACGGCGGTGGTCGGCCCGCGACTCATCAGCGCCGACCTCTCCGCCCACGCCCTTGGCCTCTACTTCGCGCGGCCGATCACCCGCCTCGACTACGTCGCCGGAAAGCTGGGCGTCGTTGCGTTCTGGATCGGCGCGGTGACGCTCGGCCCCGTCACGGCCCTCTACGGACTGAGCATCCTCTTCTCCCCCAGCTTGGAGGCCCTCTCGCAGACCATCTTCGTCTGGCCTCGCGCCGCCGGGGCCTGCGCCGTGGTGATGGTCGGCGCCGGCGCTCCCGTCCTCGCCCTCTCCTCGCTGACCCGCAACCCGCGCTTCCTCGGGTTTGCCTGGGCCGGACTGTGGGTCCTCAGCCACGTGGCCTCCACCGTCCTCTCGCTGGCGATCTTTCGCATCGGCGGAGCCGAGGGCCGCGACTGGACCGGCCTGGTGAGCTTCTTCCGCAACCTGCTCGCGGTCGCCTTCCGCTTCCTCGAGGTCGAGACCAAGCTCGCGCCCGCCGCTCGGCTCAGCCACCGGGCCAGTCGCTGGATGGAGCGCTACTCCTACGAGCACGACTGGCGCTGGTCCCTGTGCCTGCTTCTCGTCGGCGCTGCCCTCTCTCTGTGGGTCGTCGCCCGCAGGGTGGGTCGCGCGGCCGAAGAGGGCGCCCAGTGATCCAGGCGCGGGGGTTGAGCAAGTGGTTCGGACAGGTCATCGCCCTCAACGGCGTCGACGTACGCATCGGCGAGGGCATCACCGGTCTCCTGGGGCTCAACGGGGCCGGGAAGACGACCTTCCTTCGCCTTCTCACCGGACAACTCCGTCCGAGCCAGGGAAGTGTGACCTTGTTCGGCGAGCCGATCTGGAACAACCATCGCCTCCTGCGCCGGATCGGCGTCTGCCCGGAGGAGGATGCCTTCTACGACCTGAGCGGGCTCGCCTTCGTCGCCTGCCTGGCGCGCCTCTCGGGCCTGCGGCGCGCCGAAGCGCGGCGGCGGGCCGAGGAAGTCCTCGAGCGCGTCGGCCTCGGCCCCCACCGCCATCGCTCGGTGCGTGCCTACTCGCGGGGCATGCGCCAGCGCGTCAAGCTCGCCCAGGCCCTCGTCCACGACCCGGAGGTCTTGTTCCTCGACGAGCCGCTCACCGGCACCGACCCGATCGTGCGCCGCGAGTTGCGCGAGCTCATCGTCGCGCTGGGCGCGGCGGGCAAGCACATCGTCCTCTCCAGCCACGTCCTCCACGAGGTGGAGAGCATCACGCACACCATCGTCCTCATGCACCGCGGGCGCGTGCTGGCCGACGGCGACGTGGAGCGGATCCGTGCCCTCATGGACGAGCATCCCCACCGGGTCCGGATTCTCTGCGACCGCCCCCGCACCCTGGCGCGCGCCCTTGTCGACCGCCCGCACGTGGTCGGCCTCGAACTCACCCCCGGCGCCCTGGTTGTCGAGACCGACGACCCTGCGGACTTCTTCGCCGCCGTTCCGCATCTGGTGGACGCGACCGGGGTCGAAGTCGACGAACTCGTCTCCGAGGACGACGACCTTGCGGCCGTCTTCCGCTACCTGGTGGAGCGCTCGTGATCGGTCAGCTCTGGACCGTGGCCACGCTGGAGCTGCGCCAGGCCATCGGGGGCGCCAAGATCCTGGTCGTGGTCCTGATGCTCTTCGCGCTCGCCGCCCTCGCCTTCGCGGTGCGCGCCCTCGCCACCCCGCCGCCCGAGCTGGGGCCGGAGGCGTTCTGGCCCGCCATCTACTTGCTGATGCTCAACTTCGTCTTCTTGCAGACGACGGTCATCCTGGTCCCGCTCGCGTTCGCAACTTCGCTCTTGCGCAACGACATCGACCAAGGCACCCTCGTCTACTTGTGGACCCGGCCCGTCCCTCGGCCGACGCTGCTCCTGGCCAAGTTCCTCGCCGCGAGCGCCGTCTCGGCCGGCCTGCTGGTGGTGGGCATGGGCCTCTTCTGCTTGGCCTTCCTGCTTCCCGGCGGAGACCCCAGCGGTGGGGCCTTCGACTGGCTGGGGCGGACGGTGGACTTCATGGCCGCTGCCGTTCTGGGGGCGGTCGGCTACGGGGCGCTGTTCGCGCTCTTCGGCCTGGTGTTCCGCAGGGGCCTTATCTGGGGCATCGCCTACGGCTTCTTGAGCGAGTTCGTGCTCACCAACTTCCCCGCAGTGGTCCGGGAGGTCACGGTAATGCACTACCTGCGCGCCGTGGCCCTCTCGGGCGTAGACGTCCGTTCCCTCGGCCTGCGCTTCGACCCCGAGGACCTCGCCGAGGTCGAGCGCCTGCTCGGGTTCCTCGATCCGCCCTCGGCGGCCAGTGCCTGGGCCACGGTCCTCCTCCTGGCGGGCGCGTGCCTGGTGCTCTCCGCTTGCGTGGTGCGCGCGCGCGAGTACTGCGCTGCCCCCGCGCGCCCCGAGTAGGATGGCTACCAGTGCCCGACCTTGTCGCCCTCGGGCCGGCGGGCCTCTTCTGCGCGGCCTTCCTCGCCGGCTCCGTCCTTCCCTTCCCGTCGGAGGGCGTTCTGTGCGCCCTCCTCCGCAGGGGCTTCGACCCCTTCCTCGGCGTGGCCGTGGCCAGCGCCGGGAACGTCCTCGGCGCACTCACCCTCTACGGCATGGGGTGGGGGCTCCAGCGCGGGCTCTTGCGCGGGTGGCTTCGCCGCCGCCTCGAGCGCGACCCCGGGCGCCTCGACGCAGCGCGCCGCCGCCTGGAACGCTGGGGCCTCGGGGGCCTGCTCCTTGCCTGGGTTCCCGGCGTCGGAGACGCCTTCGTCTTGGGTGCCGGCCTCGCGGGGAGCCCCATCGTTCCCTTCCTCGCCCTCGTCACCGTGGGGAAGACCGCGCGCTACGCCCTGCTCGCCTGGACCCTGGGTTCGTAGCGGCGGAGGAGCTTCGCCCGCCGGCGGGCAGTCCACGGAGCGGTGCGCCGCACTGGGGTCGCGCGTCTGCGGCGCCAGGGTCTCATGGGCTCAGCCGGTCAGGCGCGCCACGATGCCTTCGAGGGAGGCAAGGCCCATGGTGAGCTTCTTGAAGAACGATGTGTGGTTGGGGATGAGGCGGAAGTTGGGGTGGGATTCCCAGAGCGCGCGCAGGCGCGCGTCGAGGGCCGCGGCCTCCTCCACGGCCTCGGTGCGCACCGGGTTTCCTCCTTCGATGGAACGCCCGCCCACCGCCGCGCTCTGGAAGAAGATCACCGCGTCGTAGCGGGCCATTTCCTGTTCGAGCGAAGTCCCCAGGGAGGCGAAGAAGTCGGCAGGATCTCCCGGCCAGTAGGCGGCGCCGTCGATGGTTCCGCGGTCGCAGAGGAGGACGCGGTTGGGGTACACGGCCCGGTAGCTGTCCTCGAGGTTGCGCTGGGTGTGGAAGATCGCCTTCTGCGCGGCCCGCCGCGCGGCCTCGACCTCCGTGCGCAAGAATCCGCCGGAGAAGAGGATGGTCGCGGCCTCGGGCACGATGACCACGCGTTCGCCGATCTCGCGCCGAAACAGGTCTGCCGCGGTGGTCTTCCCCCCGCCGGGGCCCCCCGTGAGCACGATGCGGTAGCGGTTGTTGCGCGGGGGGGGCGATCCCGCCTCGGCCTCGGTCACGGGGGCATCCCACCGCGGCGGGGCGGGGAATGCAAGGCGCGCCGAGGCGACGGGCGGCCCGCTCGTCCGGCGCGGGTCGAGCGCGCCGCGTCCTCAGAAGCGATGCCCGGGGCGGGGACCGCGTCGTGTCTGGGTGAGGATCTCGACGCCGTCCTCGGTCATGAGCAGGGTGTGCTCGAACTGGGCCGAGAGCTTGCCGTCGCGGGTGCGGGCGGTCCAGCCGTCCCGCTTGTCGATCCGGCAGCCCTTCACCCCCACGTTGATCATGGGCTCGATGGTGAAGCACATGCCCGGTTCGAGTACGAACTGGCCCGCGTAGCTGTCGGGGTAGTGGGGAATGCCGGGGTCCTGGTGGAAGGAGCGGCCGATGCCGTGCCCCTGGAAGTCCTCCACCACCGAGAAGCCATCGGCGTGCGCCCGGGCGACGATGGCCCTGCCGATCTCGAGGACCTTGCTCCCGGGCCCGATGGCCTCGATCCCCAGGTAGAGGCAGTCGAAGGCGCACTGGGTTACCCGACGCGCTTCCTCGGAGACCTCGCCGACCAGGAAGGTTTCGGATTGGTCGCCGTGCCACCCGTCGACGATGGTCGTCAGGTCGAGGTTGACGATGTCGCCCTCGCGGAGCGCGTAGTCGTCGGGGATGCCGTGGCAGACCACCTCGTTCACGCTTGCGCAGATGGACTTGGGGTAGCCCTTGTAGCCCAAGCAGGCGGGGACGTAGCCGTGATCGTAGGTCCACTCGCGCACCAGGTCGTCGAGGTCCGACAGCACGGCGCCGGGGCGCACGTGGTCGCGGATGAAGTCCATGGCCTCCGCGTTGGCCGCGCCGGCCGCGCGCATGGCGTCGCGCTCGCCCTCGGTCAGAACCAGGTGGTCGGTGCGGCGGCGCCGTCGCCGGCGGGTCGGCGGGGGAGCAATCCGGGCCGGCGCCCGACCGCCGTCGCGGTCCATGTGGCAGCGCTTGTACTTCTTGCCGCTTCCGCAGTGGCAGGGGTCGTTGCGTCCCGGCTTGTGCCTCATCCCCTGGAGTTGAGCCCAGCGGGCGGGACTCTGCAAGGCTTGAATGGGAAAAACCCTCCGCGGTCGGGCCCTGGGCCGTTCCGAAGGAGGACTCGCGCCCTTGCCGGGCGCGCGAGTTCCCGAAGCCTCGGTCCCGGGCGGGCCGCGCTCGACCGAGGGAGGGCCGGCCGCTCGCCCGCTCGGTGGGG
>RFHU01000453.1 GCA_003695705.1 Planctomycetota bacterium | reverse complement strand
GGTCGGGCCTGCGCACACCGCCCGACCGCCGGTCGGGCCACCGCACACCGCCCGACCGCCGGTCGGGCCTACCGGGGATCCTTCGGTCATCGCGGCCGCCGGCGGCGGCCGAGAAAGGTGGGTATGTGACGCTTCGTCTCCTCTTGGCGCAAGAATTGTCCGGCGACATGAAGCTCTTCGTGACCGTCGTCGGAGGGAGCGTTCTTGCGCTCCTCTGCCTCCTCGCGCTGGTGCAGATCATCCGGCAATTCATGTTCATCTCGCGGCCCAACGAGCTCCTCGTCTTCTCGGGCCGCAAACGCACGCTCCCCAACGGCGACCTCGTCGGCTACCGCGTGGTCTCGGCAGCCTGGGGCAAGGGGCGCTCCTTCCGCTGGCCCATCCTGGAGCAGGTCAAGCGCATGGACCTCTCGACCATGGAGGTGGAAGTCCACTGCCGGAACGCCTTCTGCAAGGGCGGCATCCGCCTGCACGTTCAGGCCGTCGCCAACGTGAAGATCTCTCCCAACCCGGCCATCGTCCACAACGCCATCGAGCGCTTCCTCGACCAAGACCGGCGTGAGATCCAAGAGGTGGCCAAGAACACCCTCGAAGGCCATCTGCGCGCCGTGGTCGCCACCCTGACCCCCGAAGAGGTGAACGAGGATCGGCTCAAGTTCTCGGAACGCCTCAAGCACGAGGCGGAACTCGACCTCAACAAGCTCGGCCTGCACCTCGACACCTTCAACATCCATTCGGTGAGCGACATCGATGGCTCCTCCTACCTCGCCGAGATCGGTCGCAAGTCCATCGCCGAGGTGCTCAAGAACGCCGAGATCTCCGAGGCCATGTGCGAGCGCGCCGCCACCGAGGCGGAATCGAAGGCCAAGGCCCGCGCCGGCATCGCGCGCGAGCAAGCGGAGACCGCCATCAAGATCGCCGAGAACGACCTTGCCGAGAAGCGCGCCCAGTTCGAGGCGAAGGCCAAGTCGGTGGAAGAGGAGGCGCAGGCAGCGCGCCAGACCGCCCGTGCCCGCGCCGAGCTGGAACTCCAGCAAGTCCGCTCCGAGTTGGAGGCACGCCGGCTCCAGGCCGAGGTCGTCGTGGCGGCCGAGGCCGAAGCGCAAGCCAAGGCCTTCGAGGCCCGCGCCGAAGCCGCCCCCATTGCCGAGCGCGGCAAGGCCATGGCCGGCTCGCTCGAACTGGTGCGCCAGGCCTGGAAGGACGCAGGCGACGGAGCCAAGCCCATCTTCGTCATCCAGCAACTCGACGGCATCCTTCGCGAGGTGGTCAAGCGGGTGCAGGGCATCCGTGTGGACACCGTGAGCCTCGTGGACCGCGGCGACGGCTCCAGCCTGCCCTCCTACGTGGCCAGCTACCCGGCCACCGTCAACGCCATCCTCAAGGAGCTCGACGGCATCACCGGCATCGACATCGTCGGCGCGGTGGGGGCCGAGACCAACGGCCACGCCGTCGCCGGGAAGGGAGGTGCGTAATGGGAATCTTCCTCACCATCGCGTTCGCCATCGGGCTGTTCGCCATCGTCCTCTACTTCGTCCTCACCAAGCTCGTCTACATTTGCGGCCCCAACGAGGTCCTCGTCTTCTCGGGCGGTCGCTACCTCAGCAAGTCGGGCCAGCAGGTCGGCTACCGCATCGTCAAGGGCGGCCGTGCGCTGCGGACTCCCTTCCTGGAGGAAGTCAGCCGCCTCGACCTCACGAACATGAACATCGAGGTCGGGGTGCGTGGGGCCTTCAGCAGGGGCGGCATTCCCCTCAACATCGACGGCATTGCCAACGTCAAGATCTCCGGCGTCTCGCCCGGCCTCGACAACGCCTTGCAGCGTCTCCTCGGCAAGCCGCGGCCCCTGGTGATGAAGATCGCCAAGGAGACCCTCGAGGGGTACCTGCGCGGCGTGCTCGCCACCTTGACTCCCGAGGAGGTCAACGAGGACACGCAGGCCTTCGAGCGCGAGCTGCGCAAGCAGGCCGGTGAAGGCTTCGACACCCTGGGCCTGACCCTGGACAACCTGAAGATCCAGGCGGTCAACGACGACCAGGGCTACTTGACCGCCATGGGACGCATTCGGGCCGCGGAGCTCAACCGCGACAACCGGACCGCCGAGGCGGAGCGACGCTGCGAGTCCCTCGTGCAGCAGGCCGAGGCCCGCCGCAAGGGAGAGCTGGCCAAGATCCAAGCGGAGCTGGACATCCTGGAGGCCGAGACGGAGCGGCGCGTCCGCAACGCGCAGACCGCGCGCGGCGCCTGGGTCGCTCAGGAAGAAGGCGAAGTCGCCGCCCTCCTCACCCGCGCCAAGGCGGAGCTCGACCTGCAGCAGGCGCGCATCGAGCAGATGAAGCACCAGCTCAACGCCGAGGTGGTGACCCCGGCCCGGGCGAAGATGGAAGCCACCGTGGAGAAGGCGCGCGGCGAAGCCGCGCCGATCCTCGAGCACGGGCGCGCCCAGGCCGAAGCCCTGCGCAAGCTGGCCGAGCAATGGCATGCCTCGGGGGACGCGGCCAAGGACATCTTCCTCCTGCAGAAGCTGGAAACCATCCTGCCCACCTTCCTGCAGAGCATCGACCGGGTCCGCGTGGACAACGTCACCATGCTCCAGGGAACTGGGGATGGCGGCGGCCTGCCCGCGCAGGCCGTGGCGACGGTCAAGGCGCTCGAGGCCGGAGGCATCGACGTCCCCGGCATCCTCGACCGGCTCACCGGCGGCAGCGGCCAGCCCAAGGCGAAGAGGCGCACGACCGTGGGCCTCGAGCCGCCCCGGGCGGACAAGGGCAAGAGCAAGGGCCAAAGCGCTCGCGCCGAGGATTCGAGGCTTGCGCAGGCCGTCCGCAAGGCCCCTCCAGCGCCGACCGCAGCGCCGGCGCCCGCCCCGACCC
>RFHU01000452.1 GCA_003695705.1 Planctomycetota bacterium | reverse complement strand
GCGCCCGAGGGCGCGGTCCGCGCGGCGCACCCTCGCGCGGTCCGCACGGCGGGGCGCGGGGCGAGCGGGTGCCGCGCCGAGGGCGCGGCACCCGCTCTCGACGCGGCGCTTGGCTCCGCTCTCGACGCCGAGGGGGCCGGGGCGGAGCACGAGGGCGGGTCCGCGGCGCCCGTCCGGGTCGACTTGGAACCCTTCTTGCACAGCGCACGGCGTGCCCACGAACTGCTCGACGCCGAGGAGGTCGCGGCGGCGGCCGAGGCCGCCGGCGAAGAACTCCGCGAGCGGCTCGCCGGCGACCCCGCGGCCCTCGACGCGGCCCTGGCGCGCTTTGCGCGCCTGGAGGACCCGGTGGAGCTCGGCGCCTTGGCGGCCGTCCTGGGGCGGATCGCCGACCCCGCCGTGGAGGGCTTCGCCGCGGACCTCGCCCTGCGGGGGACGCCGGCGCAGCGTGCGGCGGCCCTCGACGTCCTCGACGCCCTCGACCTCCCTTCGGCGCGGGAGGTCGCCCTGAGCGCGCTGCGCAGTGCCCGAGACCCGGCGGTGCGGCGGGCCGCGCTCCGGGCCCTGCCGCCGGTGGCGGGCCTCGACCGCGCCGGCGCGCGCGCGGTGCGCGACGCCCTCGCGCCCGTGCTCGCCAGCGAGCCCGACCCCGAGGCCCGGCGCCTGGCCGTGCTCTCCTGGGCGGCCCACGCCGACGGGCCGGAAGACCTCGCTCCGGTGCTGGACGCGCTCTCGACGGATCCCGATCCGCGGGTGCGCTCGGGCGCGGCCTTTGGACTCGAACTGCGGGGGGAGCGCGCGGCCGCGGTGTTCTCTGCCCTCGAGCGCGCGCTCCGCGAAGACCCCGAGCCGGGCGTCCAGGAGACCGCCTGGCGGGCGCTCTTGGCCCTTTCGCCCCTGCCGCCGAGCGCGCGCGCGGCCGCGGTTGCCTACGAGGAGGCCCGCGCCGAGGGCCTCGAGGGCGGCGCCGCCCCCTCGCGCTGAGGGCGGCCCCACCCGGGCGGTGCGCCGGGGGGCGGGAATGCGTTCCTCGTGCTGTCGGTTGAGGCCGGCATGAGACCAAGACCCTCCCCCGCGACGCCCCTGCAACGAGCCTTCTTCGCGGGGACGCTGGCGGCCGCAGCCCTTGTCGCGGTCGGTCTGTGGTACGCCCAGCGGCCCGCTCCCCTGCCCCCCGGCGCGCGCGAGCTGGTGCTCCCGGTGCAGGGCCTGCACTGACCGACGTGGTGCCCCGTTCGGGTCACCGCCGCCCTGGAGGGGCGGCCTGGCGTCCTCCGACCTCCCGCCGTGGACCTGCGCCGCGGCGTCGTGCGGGTGCTCTTCGACCCCCGCGAGGCCACCCCCGCGGACATTGCCTCGTGGATCGAGACCCGCGAGGACTACCGTTGCCCCGAGCCGGGGGAGGTCCGTGCCGTTTCGGGCTCGTGAAGCGCGCGGGCGGGGAGCTCGCCCGCGTTGGCGGCCCGTCGCGGGTCGGATAGGCTTGGCGAGGGGAGGTCGGCTTCGTGGCGAGCGACTACAAGACCTTGCGGGAATTCTGGCCCTACTACCTGAGCGAGCACCGCCACCCGCTCAACCGCGCGCTCCACGCGGTGGGTTCGCTGGGCGGCTTGGCCTGGCTGGGGGCGGCGGTCTACTTCGGTCGGCCCTGGCTGGTGCTCGGCGGGTTGCTCAACGGCTACGGCTTCGCGTGGATCGGGCACTTCGTCGTGGAGCGGAACCGTCCGGCGACCTTCCGCTACCCGCTGAAGTCCTTCCTCTGCGACTGGCGCATGCTCTACCTGGTGCTGACCTTCCGCATGGGGCGCGAACTCAGCCTGCTCGAGGCGCCCGGCGAAGTGCTCGAGCCCGGCGCGTCCGTCAGAAGCTGATGTCCTGCCACAGCTCGCGGTAGCCCTGCCAGGCACGCAGGCGCGTCTGGGGGGGGAGTTCGTCGTTTTCGAAGTACTCGATGGTCGCGTACATGAGTTCGCGGTTCATGCCGAGGTTCGAAATGTCCAGCGAGATCAAGTCGGTCCAGGTGCCCGTGTTCACGTAGGTCTTGTTGCGCCCGAAGCGGCGGATCTTCCCAAGGTGGGTGTGCCCCAAAATGATGGTGTGCAGGTGCGGGTGCTGGCGGAAGGTCTTGCGCACCTTGTGCTCGAAGTTGGGGAAGGCGGTGTATTCGAGGAAGGCCTTCCAGGTGTCGAGTTCGAGGGCCAGGCGGGGGTTTTGCAGGATCGGGCGCACCCGAAAGCGGTAGAAGGTGAGCAGCGCCAGGCCGAGCAGGCGCAAGGCCACCGCCGTGTCGAAGATCAACGCGCCGACGAAGTAGAGCGAGAAGGGGTGCACGCGGTCGACGTAGGGGCGCTTCTCCTTGAGCACGTTGAGGACCTCGAGGATGAACACGCTCCCGAAGGGCTGGTTGAGGATCGGTTCTTCGCGTCCTTCGCTGAGGAGCTTCTTGTCCCAGTCGTAGTGGTTCATGGCCTCGTACTGCATGCCGTGCTCCACGCGCACCCCGTCGAACTCGTAGTAGGGGGTGTCGACCACGAAGCGCATGCGCTCGTCGGTGGG
>RFHU01000451.1 GCA_003695705.1 Planctomycetota bacterium | reverse complement strand
GTCTTTTTCTTGGCGGTCTTTTTCTTGGCGGTCTTTTTCTTGGCGGTCTTTTTCTTGGCGGTCTTTTTCTTGGGCTTCCAACCCTTCTCGCCGCGCACGCAGGCCAGCACCTCCCGGGCGTGCTGGTCGACGCGAACGCGCTCCCAGACCTTCTCCACCCGTCCGTCCTCTCCGATGAGGAAGGTCGTGCGCACGATTCCCCAGCGCTTCTGCCCGTAGAGGTTCTTTTCCTGCCAGACGCCGTAGGCTTCGGCCACGCGGTGCTCGGGATCGGAGAGGAGGCGGACCCGCAGCTTGCGAGCGTCGACGAACCGGCGATGCTGGGCCGGCGAGTCGGGGCTCACCCCGAGGACGTCGACCCCGGCCTTGCGAAAGGCGTCCGCCCAGCGCGTGAAGTCCTGGGCTTCTTGGGTGCAGCCCGGGGTCATGTCCTTGGGGTAGAAGTAGAGGACGACCCTCCGCCCCGCGTAGTTGCTCAGCCGAACCGTGTTGCCGTCGGCGTCGAGCAGTTCGAAGTCGGGCGCCCGCTTCCCCACCTTGATCAGGCCCATGCTGCTCCTCCCCGAGGCCGACGTTCTAGTCGCACGCGGGGAGGCTAGCAAGCGCGTCCGACCGGGCGGCGGTTTCGCGCGCCGCGCGCCCGCGGCGGGGAGGGGTCGCTGCGCGGATTCGTCTTCCGCGCGGAGGGCCAGGGGATCGTCCCCCGGTGGCCTCCCGATCCTTCCGAAGCGGGAGGTCCGGGCCGCACCGAGGCGGCGTCGCGTCGCTCCCCTAGCGGGCGGGCGGCGCCGGAGCGGGCAACGGTCCGAGGATGAAGCGAGCGAGCGGAGCGCCGAGCAGGAACGCGAGCACCAGCGGGAGCACGAGCAAGTCGATGCCGATCATGGGAAACCTCCTTCTTCCCCCCTGCGCGCGGGGCGCGCCGAGGGGTTGCGCAAGCGCCGTGCCTCGGCCCAAGTCCTGTCTTGGCTTGGCTGGTGCGCTCCGCGGGGCTAAGACCTACAAAGGGTCGTGCAATTGCGGTCCTCCTTCGGGGGGCCTCCTCCTGCCCGCGCCCGGAGCGTTCCCTTCGTGACGCAAGCCGCCTGGTCCTTCGAGTCCTACCCCCGCGCGGAGAGCGGCGACGCCTCGCTTGTGGCTCCCGGCGGCTTGTTCGCGGGACGGTTTCGCGTCGACGGGCGGCTCGGTGAGGGGGGCATGGGGGTGGTGTTGCGTGCCCACGACGTGGTGCTCGACCGCCCGGTGGCCCTCAAGCTCCTCCGGGCGGCGGTGGGCGAGCGCACCCTCGAGCGCTTTCGGCGCGAGGCCGAGCTCACCGCGCGCCTCGGCGGCGCGGAGGTGGTTCGCATTCACGGCTGCGGCGTCACCGACGACGCCCGGCCCTATCTGGTGCTCGAGTGCGTCGAGGGGGCGCGGACCCTCGACGCGTTTCTCGGCGACGGCAGTGCCTTCGGCCTGGACGCCCTCGAGGTCGTGGCGCGCACGGTGGGGCGCGCCCACCGCGCGGGGGTCGTGCACCGCGACCTGAAGCCGGGGAACGTGCTCGTCGACGCGGAGGGGCGCGTCCGCGTCGCGGACTTCGGCACGGCGTGGGCGGCGGACCTCGACCGGCTGACGCGGACCGGGGAGCTGGTCGGGACCCCTCGCTACCTGGCCCCCGAGGCCCTGCGCGGGAGCTCGTGGACCGTCGACCCGACGGTGGACGTATGGGCCTTGGGCGCGATGCTCTACGAGCACCTATGCGGGCGTCCGCCCTTCGCGGCGGACACCTGGCTGACCCTTCTCGAGGAGGTCGAGCGGGCGCGCCCGCCGCGGCCGAGCAGTCTGCGCCCCGTTCCCGCCGCTCTCGAGGGCCTTTGCTTGCGCGCCCTGGCGCGCGATCCCGCCGCGCGCCCGCCGGACGGTTTCGCCTTCGCCGAGGCCCTCGCCGCCGCACGGCGCGAGGCAGGCCGGAACGGCGCCGGACGGAGGGCAGCCCTTGCGTTCGCCTCGGCCTCGTTCGCCCTCGCCCTCGCCCTGCTCGGAGGGTCGATGCTTTGGCGCGTTCGAGGTCGGAGCCCGCTGCCCTCGGCGGCGACGGGCCCTTCGCCACCGACGTCGGCTGGGTCGCGCGGCTCCCTCGACGTCCCGCGGACCGGCGCGTCGACGTCCTTCCGACCACGCGGTCCCCTCGGCGCGCAGCTCGTGGCCCTCGTCGAGGAGGCACGCCGTCCCGAGCCCTACCGCGCCGAGCTGTCCGCGGCCTTCGAGGCGCTCGCGGGCGAGGCCGGCGCGAGCGCGGCCCTCCGTCGCGCCGCGCGCCGGGCTCGTGCCGAATACTTGCTGCGGCGCGGGCGCTGGCCGCTCGCCGTCGAGGCGGCCCGCCCGCTGGCTGCGGAGGAGGCACGCGCGGCCTTGGTGCTCGCCCTCGCGGCCTACCACCTGCGCGACGACGGCGGACCCCTGCGCGAGGCCCGCGCGCGCTGCCGGCGCTGGAAGAACGAGGGTGGGCGCAGCGCCGACGCCCTCGCCTGCGCGGCCTGGCAAGACCTCTTCGACGAGCGCACCCGGGCGGCGCGGGCGCACGCCCGCGAGGCGCTGGAGCTCGATCCGGACCACCTGTATGCCCTCGCGGCCCAAGCCGTCGCCTTCGGGCGCGCGGGCGCCCTCGACGAGGCGCGCGCGGCCCTCGCGCGCTTCGAGGCCCTTGCCCCCGCGCACGCAACCCGGCTCGTCCTGGCCGCGATCTTGGCGGTCCAGCAGGGTGGCGTGGAGGACGCGCTGGGCCTCGCGCGCGAGGCCCGGCGGCTCGCTGGGCCTCGCCCGCCCTGGCCCCTGCAGCGCTACGTGGTGCGTTGCCTTGCGCGCCTGCACCGCAGCGACGAAGTGCAGGCCGTTGCCGAGGCGGCGCTGCGCGAGGAGCCCGACTCCTTCGGTTGGCGGCTCGTACACGCCCTCGGCCTCTTGGACCTGGGCGTGGCTCGCTGGCGCGGCCTGCGCGCCTTGCGGACCCTGCGCGACGAAGCTCCGGAGCGCTTCGTGGCCGAGATCAAGGCCTTGTACGAAGATCCGCGCTACCCCGCCCGCCTGCTGGCCCAACTGGCCGCGTCTGCGCCCGAGGAGATCGAAGGAGGGATCCTGTTCGAACGAGCTCTCGAACACTACCGAGCCGGCGACTACGCGCGCTGCAACGAGCTCTTGCGCCGCGCCGACGCGTTGGGCTTCGCCGAGGCGACCTTCATCCTCGGCGAGAACACGAGCTTCGGGCGGGGGGTCCCCCGAGACGACGAGCGGGCGGCCCGCCTCTACCGCCGTGCCGCCCAAGGCGGGAGCCCGGGCGCCATGTTCAGCCTCGGGGTGTGTCTGGAGCGGGGGAAGGGGCTTCCTGCCGACCGTGCCGAGGCCGTGCGCTGGTACCGCAAGGCGGCGGAGCGGGGCTACCTCAAGGCCATGACCAACCTTGCCAACGCGTTGCGCGCGGGGCGGGGGGGACCCCCCGACGTCGCCGAGGCCGAGCACTGGCTTCGCCGGGCCAAGGACCTCGGCGACGAGCTGGCTGCCTTCAACCTCGGCAAGCTCCTCGCCGAAACCGGGCGCTACGCCGAAGCCCGCGAATGCTGGACCCCCCTGCTCCAGAGCAAGGAGACCAATGTTCGCCGGCGAGCCCGGAAAGCCCTCGCCCTCCTCCAGCGCCAGCAGCCCCTTCGCTGACCGATCGGTCGCGGCTTCCGTCGATTCGCGGAACGGACGCGCGAGCCCCTGTCTCGGGCCTCCTCGGTCGGCGCGCGCCGGCCTTCGTGCGCCGTTGGGGTCCCGAACAGCCCGCGGGAGAGCCCGCCCTTCGCCCGGTCCCCGCCCCGGTCCGCCGGGCGCCCGACCTCCTCGCCCTCGGCGAGGTTCCTGCGCCCTGGACCCAAGCCCTTGCTCCGCAACGATTCGCTGGGTTCGCGCCGCCCCCGCCCGCCGCGGAACCCCAAGCCCTGCGTCGGCGTCCAACCCCGGCGACCCTCGCGGACCGTCCGAGCGGAGGCTTTCATGACGCGGCAGCCCGCCCGACTCCCTCTCCTCCTCGTCCTCGCCGCCTGCGCCGCTCCGGCGGCGGCCCAGGAGCGCCCTCGCGACGCGGAGGTGTTTCGCGCCTACGAGGAGCTCCTCGAACTCCTCGAGGCCGAGGGGCCTGTGCCCCCGCCGGAGACGGAGGCTCCTTCCCCCGCGCGCTTCGTCCTCCGCGGGGCGCGCCTCACGGGCGCGGTCGAAGGCGGGCTCGCGCACCTCGAGGCCACCCTCGACGTGGAGGTCGCTCGTTCCTGGGCGGTGCTTCCCCTGGGCCTGGACGAGGCCGACCTCCTGGCGGTGCGCGGGGAGGGTCCCGGCCGGCCGGCTCCGGCCCCCATGGCCCTTCTCCGCAGCGGGCTCTCCCCCCAGGAGCGGGAGCGCCTCCCCGCCACGGGCCACGGCCTCCTCCTCCGCGGACCTGGGCGCACCACCGTGCGCTTGTCCCTGGTCGTGCCCGCCCGTCTGCGGCCGGGGGCGGGCGAACTCGTCCTCACCCTTCCCGGCGCCGCTTTGAGCCAGCTCGAGCTCTCCTTGCCCGAGGACGCGCTGCGTCCGTCCGCCGTCGGCGCCCTCTCGACGCGCGCTGGCGACGGGCGGGTCGAGGCCGCCTACGGGCCGCGGGCGCGAGCCGTCGTCCGCTGGCAGCGCCGGCGACGCCTCGAGTCCGCCCCCGCCGCCGCCTCGGCGCGCGACCCGCTCCTGCTCGCGGAGATCAAGACTTCGCTGCGGATCGACGAGGGCGCGAGCGTCGCCGTCAGCCGGGTCCACTATTCGATCCACCAGGCGCCGTGCGATCGCTTCGTCCTCCGCTACCCCAAGGGCTACACCCTGCTCGGGGTCGAGGCGCAGGGGCTCGCGGCGTATCCGACCCCCCGCGCGGTCGACGGGGAGCAGGAGCTCGTCGTCCGGCTGCGCCGTCCCGTCGCCGGCGAATACGATCTGGTTCTGCGCCTCGAGCGCGTCTTCGCCGCCGACGAGCGCCAGGTGGCCTTCCCCACGGTGCGCGCGCCGGGCAGCGAGCGCGAGAGCAGCTTCCTCGCGGTCCGCGCGGGCGCGGACCTCGAGATCGAGCCCGCGGATGCGAGCGGCCTCACGCAGGTGGATCCGCGCGCTCTCGACCGCGCCCAGGCCGCCGACCTCGGCTGGGCGGGGCGCGGCCGACCTCCGCTGGTCTTTCGCAGCGTCCGCGGCGCCTACGGCCTGATCCTTCGCGTGCGCCCCATCGAGGCCGAGGTCGAGGGCAGGGTGCACTCCCTTGCCTTGGTGCGCGAGGACGAACTCGCCGTGGCCGCCGCGGTGCGCTACACCATTCGCAAGCGGGGAATCTTCGGGGTTCGCCTTCGCCTGCCCGCCGGCTTCCAGCTCCTCGAGTGCGGGGACGAGCGGCTCGTCAAGGACTTCCGCACCGAGCCTCCCAGTCCGGAGGAGGCGCGCCGAGGGCTGGGGGAACGGCTCGTCGTGGACTTCGCCCGCGAGCAGGGCCCTGGCGAGGTGGACCTCCTCCTCCTCGGGCTCGTCCGCCGCGCCTCCGCCGCGGAGGACGAGCGCGTTGCGCTCCCCCGTTTTCGGCTCGAGGGCGTTGCCAAGGAGGCCGGCGTCCTCGCGATCGGTGCGCAGCACCAGCTCAAGCTGACCCTCGAGGAGAAGCGCGGCCTCCTCCCGCTTGGCGTCGACGCTCTGCCAGGGCTCGGCTTCCCCTTCGGGGCCGGACGCGGCGAGGAGCTCGTTTTCGCCTTTCGGTATCCGCGGCCCGAAGGCGTCTCCGCGCGCTTCTCCGTGCGCCGTCGCCAACCCAAGGTCGGCGTCCGCGTCGAGGCCCTGGTCGACGCCCAGGCCGATCGCGTGAGCGTGCGCGGCGTGCTGCGCTTCACCGCTCGCTACGCAGGCATCGATCGCTTTCGCCTCCGCGTGCCCGCCGACCTCGCCGTGCCCGGCGCCTTGAAGTTCGAGTCGACCCAGGTCAAGGACGCCCGTCCCCAGGTTGTCGACGGACGCGGCGTGTGGACCGTCTCCCTCCAGGGCAAGCGGATCGGCGAGTTCCCCGTCTCGTTCTCCTACGACCTCGAACACACGGCGTTGCGCGCCGGCGAGCAGCGGGAGGTCCTCCTTCGCGAACTCGAGGTCCTCGACTGCTTCAGCGAGACCGGCGTGTTCGCGCTCAAGAAGCGCGAGGAGATCGTCGTCGACGCCATCGACCGGGAGGGGCTCACGACCCTCGAGGCCCGCGACCTCCCCGACACGCTCGACGCCGCGGAGGTCGTGCGCGCCTACCACTACGTGGGGCATCCCTACCGCCTGGTGCTTCGCCTCACCAAATACGACTTCAAGGCGCCCCGCGGGATCCAGATCCGGCATCTGCACCTCGACGAGGTCGTGCGCGCCGACGGGGTCGTGGGGGTCGAGGCCACCCTTTCGGTGCAGAACCGCAGCGAGCAAGCCTTGAGGGTTGCCCTCCCCGCAGGGGTCCGGCCGCACATCAAGGTCGACGGCGCGCGCGTGACCCCGACCGTAGCCCAGGGCCGCGACGGGTCCGAGCTGCAGATCCACCTCGGCACCGTCGGGCAGCGGCACGGCGAGGCTCCCTTTCAGGTCCGCATTCGCTACGACCTCCCCCGCCGGGGCGCGCTCGGGGCGGGGGCTTCCTTGGACCTCCCCGCGCCCCGCTTTCCCCTCGGCGAGGACGGAGAGGTGCCCGTTCTCCGTTGCACGCGCGCCGTCTACCTGCCTTCGGGCTACCGGCCCCTGGCCTTCGACACACCCCTGCAACGCCTCTGGCGGGCCGACGGCTTCTGGGACCGGCTCGCACGCGCGGCGGGGATCCCCGGTCCCACTGAGGCCCCGCGCTGGCGCGCGGGCGCCTTGGCCGCGCGCGCCGCGATCGCCGAGCTCAAAGGGCTCGCCCCCGACGCGCAGGACGTGTTCACTCCGCGTCTGGCGTTGCCTTCGCGCGCGCCGTACCTGCTCGAGTCCCTCGAGGGAGAGCGTTCCCTGCGCCTCGTCGTGGTGCGGAGCTGGCTGCTGAACCTGCTGCTCCTCGCGCTCCTCGCCGCAGTGCTCGCGGCCGGGGCGCTTCTCGAACGGCGCGTGGGGCTCTCCCTCGGACGTGCCGGGCTCGGCGCCGTCGCCTTGTCCGTGCTGGGCGTTGCGTCCCTCGGCGAGGCGAGCCACGCACCCCTGGCCGCGGTCTGCGGAGGCGGCCTGGGGCTCGCCGCCTTGGCGACCGGGCGGGCCGTGTTCGCGGAGCTCACTCGGATCCGTGCCGAGCGTCTGCGGGAGCGGGCGGAGGTTGCGGCGCGGGTGGCGCAGGAGCGTGCGCGGGCGGCGGCGGCGGAGGCGGCGGCGTTGGAGGCCACGGCGGAGGCGGAGACGCGAGGAGGGCGGTCGTGAGGAGGGCGGTCGTGAGGATCTCGAGGAGTCGGTGGG
>RFHU01000450.1 GCA_003695705.1 Planctomycetota bacterium | reverse complement strand
GCGCGCACCCTCCCCCCGAACCCGACGGAGCGGCCCCGGGGGCGGCCGTCGCGCCGGGTCCCGAAGGCGGGCTCGCGGCCCCCGCGGCGCTGCTCGCCGCCGGAGCGGCGCTGCTGGTGACCGGCGCCGCGCCCGCCCCCGCCGGCGCGGACGGCCCGGAGATCGGCGTGGAGGGCGGGGCGGACGCCGCGGCCGGAGGAACGTAGTCGAAGAGCAGGCCGCCGAAGCTGGCTCCTCCTCGCCCGCCGTTGTTCGCGCTCCCCGGCGTCCCTTGGAGTTGGATCTTCAAGAAGTCTCCGTCTCCGAAGCCGTCGAAGCGGAAGGTGTAGACGTCCGCAATCCCGTTGAAGTCGGCGGGCGTGGGCTGGGGAAAGACCGAAGGCTCAATGGAGACTCCGTTGTGGACTCCCCGCGCCCGAATGCGCCCCACGGGGGCGTGCCGGAGGTCCGTGTTGTCGACGACCACGCGCAGGTAGAAGGAAGCGGGCGTCCCCGGCCCGAGGTCGATGCGGTTCACCGTCTGGCTGGTGTTCCCCGCCGCGTGGGGATCGAGCACGATCCCCGAGAGCCCGCGCTCTCCGTCGGGGAGGACGAAACGGTTCCAGGCGGGCCACCCTCCCTTGGAGCGGCAGGGACCGTCCTGGGAGAAGGTGCGCTTGGGATAGAGCCAGAGCTGCCAGCGCTCCAGGTGGGTGAGCGGGCCCGCCCAGGCCGGCAAGCCGTTGCGCTCGTTTTCGTCGGTGGGCTTTCCGGAACGAGGGCTCGAGGCGTCGAACTGCGGGAACCAAAAGCCCGCGTTCCCGTAGTCGAGGCCGTTTTGGAAGTCGGTGACGTCCCGGTCCACCCCCACGTAGACCACGGCCGCGGGCCGCGGCGCGGGCGGAGTTCCGTCCACGTGGATCTGCACGAGCGCCCGCTGAACCCCCGAGCTCCGCATGTGCGCCACCGCCTCGAGGGTGCGCCACGCGCTGCTTGGACCCGTGTTCACGCTCCAACGATACGGCGCAGCCTGCTGGGTCCCCTGCAAGACGCCGTCGAGGTAGAGCTCGACCCGCTGCACGTCCCCCGGATTCGCGCAACGAACCCGCACGCGCAAGGGGCTGTTCGGGTAGTGCCGGGTCCCGTCCGTTGGACTCAAGAACACCACCTGCTGCCCGAACGCGGGCACCGCAGCGAGCAGGCAGACCCACACGGCCAGGATCCTCGCCATCCTCTCCCTCCCGACCCCGAGCAACGCAAGGATCGAGCCGAGCCTGTCCTGCCCGCCGACCCCCTAAGCTCCGTTCCCGCAACCCCCTGCCACGCCGCCCCCACCGCTCCTCCCGGGAAGCCCCCAGCGGGACGGGGAATTTCCCGAAAGCTGCGGAGGCCCCTCAACCCGCGGGCGCGCGGGCGCGGACGAGGGCTGCGGCGGAGCGGAGGCCGTCGATGGCCGCCGAGACAATGCCCCCTGCGTAGCCGGCGCCCTCGCCCATGGGGTAGAGGCCCGGGGTGCGCAGGGCGACGCGCGTGCGCTCGTGGCGGGGAACGCGCACGGGCGCCGACCCCCGGCTCTCGGGCCCGACGAGCAGGCCCGCGCCGCCGGCGTAGCCCGGAATGCGCCGGTCGAAGGCCCGCAGGGCGGCCGCGATGGCCTCGGCGGCGCCCGGAGGGAGCACCTCCCGCACGTCGGCGGAGCGCAGGCCCCGCGGGTAGCTCGAGCGCAGCCCCGCGGGGTCCGAACGGCGCGCGCGGAGGAAGTCGTCGGCGCGCTGGGCGGGCAGGCGGTAGTCGCCGCCGCCCAGCGCGAAGGCGCGGGCTTCGAGGCGTCGCTGCAGTTCGACGCCGGCCAGGGGATGCCCTCTGCCGCCGTCGAAGGTCGCCGGGTCGCAGGTCACCATGAGGCCCGAATTCGCCCAGCCCGAGTCGCGCCGCCGCCGGCTCATTCCGTTGGTGCACAGAAAGCCCGGCTCGCTCACGCTGGCCATGATGGTCCCGCCCGGGCACATGCAGAAGGAATACACCCCCCGCCGGCGGTGGTTGAGCACGTACTCGGCCGCGGGGAGCTGACCCGCCAGCGGACCGAGCTGGGCGCGGTCGATGAGCTCCTGCGGATGTTCGATGCGCAGGCCCAACTGGAAAGGCTTGGGCTCGAGGAGGACGCCTTGGGCGTGCAGGCGCTCGTAGGTGTCGCGCGCCGAGTGGCCGATGCCCAGCAGGACCGCGCCGGCCGGGACCTCTTCGCCGCCCTCGAGCCGCACGCCCCGCGCGGCGCCCTCGCCGTCGAGGAGCAGCTCCTCGACGCGGGCGCCGAAGCGGAAGCGCGCCCCTAGGGCCTCGAGCTGGCGGCGCAAGGTGACGAGCACCGCGCGCAGGCGGTCGGTGCCCACGTGGGGCTTGCTGGCCACCTTGATCTCCGGCGGCGCTTTGGCCGCCACGAGCAGGTCGTGGACCAGCCCCACCAAGGGCGAGCGAGTGCGCGTGGTCAACTTCCCGTCGGAGAAGGTCCCTGCGCCGCCCTCGCCGAAGAGGATGTTCGCCTCGGGGTCGTGGGGCCCGCCGCGGTCGAAGGCGTGCACCTGCCGCACCCGCGGCCCCACCGCCGGCCCCCGCTCGAGGACGAGCGGAGCGTAGCCCTCGCGCGCCAGCAGCCAGGCCGCGAAGAGCCCTGCGGGGCCGCTCCCCACCACGACCGGCGGCGCGCCGAGCGGCTCGGCGCCGTGGGGGACGCCGTCGACGACTTCGAGGTCGGGCGCGTCCTTCGTGCGGGCGCGCTCGGGACGGCGCAGGCGGCCCGCGCGCACGAGGCGCTCGGCCTCGCGCGCGTCGGCCACCTCGACCGCGACGTGCAGCCGCCAGTGGATGTCGCGCTTGCGCCGCGCGTCCAGCGCCTTGCGCACCACCTCGACCCGACCGAGGTCCTCTGGCCGCAGGCCGAGCGCCGCCGCGACCCGCGCGGGCAGCACCTCCTCGCCCTCGAGGGCCTCGAGGCGCAGGTTCTCTAGGACCAGACGCTCCACGCGAGCGAGGCTACCCCGAGAACGCCGCTCCGCCGAGGCCGGCGGCACGAGCACGCGACGTGCGGTACGGACCGCACCGCGCGGGGCGCACCCCCGCCGGTCCTGCGACCGCGAGACGGCGTGGCGGCCAGGACCTGCGCAAGGCGTTCGACGTACGCGCCCCGGGCTGCTTCAATGGTCCCTTGGCGACCGAGGGACGAGCGCGGCACGGCGGCCTCGCGGCCTTTGCGCCGTGGCCGAAGCGCGGCGCCGTCCGCCCTGCCCCTTCCGGCCGCCGTGGAGCGAACATGAGCTTGCGAAATGCCTTGCCCCTCGTCTGCCTGGCCTTCTTCGGCGGCTGCGCGGACGCGCCCCCGCCGGCGCCCGCCGCCCCCGCCTCGCGGCCAGCGCAGGCCAAGGCCTCGCGGCTGCGCCGCTTCACCTTTCCCGATCGTCCGTCGAACCGGGAGACGGGCGGGACCCTGCCCGAAGCGGCGACGCCCGCGGACGAAGACGCGCTGGTCGGCCCCGACGGCAAGCCCGTTCGCCTGAGCCGCTATCGAGGCCGCCCGCTCGTGCTCGTGTTCCTGCGCGGCTTCGTGGGCTACATCTGCCCCTACTGCACCACCTACACGGCCCAACTGGCCACCCGCTACGAGGAACTGCGCGCCGCCGGCGCCGAGGTGGTCGTGGTCTATCCGACCCGAGAAGACGACGCCGAGCGCGTGCAGGAGTTTGTCGCGGCCTGCGACGAGATCCTCGCCGAAGAAGGCGAGGACGCGCTCCCCTTCACCGTCCTCCTCGACGCGGGGACCAAGGTCGTGCGCCGCTACAACCTCGAGTGGGAGCTCGCCCGCCCCTCGACCTTCGTCCTCGACGCCGAAGGCCGCGTCCGCTACGCCTACGTCGGTCGCTCGACCGAGGACCGCCCCTCGGTCGACCGAGTCCTCGCCGAGGTGCGCGAGCTGAACGGCGGCGCGGGCGCACGGTGAGCGCCGGCACGACGGGCGGGCCCCAGCCCGCGGACGAGCCGCCCGGCGAGCCCGACCCCCTTGCCGAGCACGTCCTCGCCGCGGCCGTGCGCTCGGGCCTCGTCGAGTCGGAGCAGGCCACCCAGCTCGCCGACTCCTTCGCGCGCTTCGCGGTGGGTTCGGACCCAGACCACACGACCGCGACCGCCGCCGAGCGCACCGCCAGCCTCCTCGTCGAGCAGGGCCTGCTCGACGAGGAGGCCGCGGCCACCCTGGCCGAAGAAGTGTCGACGTCCTTCCTCCCCGGCTACCGGCTCCTGCGCGAGCTCGGCCGCGGAGCCATGGGCGTGGTCTACGAAGCCGTCCAGGAGAAGCTCCAGCGCCGGGTGGCCCTCAAGGTGATCAACCCCCGGCTCTCCGCCGACCGCGCCTACCTAGCGCGCTTCCGCCGCGAGGCGCTCACGCTCGCGCGCCTCAACCACCCCAACATCGTCACCGTCTACGACTACGGCGAGGTCGAGGGCAAGGTCTACCTCGCGCTGGAGTACGTGGACGGCGTCGACGGGGCCGAGGCCGTTCGCGAGCGCGGCCCCTTCCCCGAGGAGGAAGCCTTGCGGGTCGTCCGCGACGCCGCCCTCGGGCTGAGCCACGCGCACCGACACGGCGTCGTCCACCGCGACGTCAAGCCCGCGAACCTGATGCTCGTCGCCGGCGCCGGCGACGCGGGCGGCGCGCGCACCATCACCAAGGTCATGGACTTCGGCCTCGCGCGCGACGTCGAGCCGGGCCCCGGAAAAGCCGAACTCACCCAGGCCGGCACCATCCTCGGATCCCCTGCCTACATGGCGCCCGAGCAAACCGAGGGCAAGCCCGCCGACGTCCGCTCCGACCTCTACGCCCTGGGCGCGACCCTCTACCACCTGCTCACCGGGCGCGCGCCCTTCGCCTCCTCCTCGGTCCTCGACGTGCTCGTGAAGAAGCGCACGGGCCGGCTCCCCGACCCCCGCAAGAAGACCCCGCACTTCGGTCGGGGCGTGGTGCTCCTCCTCGACCGCATGCTGGCCCGGGACCCGGCCCACCGCTACGCCAGCTACGAGGCCCTCCTCGCCGACCTCGACGCGGTCGCCGCCGGCGGCCTCCCCGCGGAGGGGCCCGTGCCGCGCGAGTCCTCCAGCCTCGACCTCGACCCCGCGTCCCCCTCGGGCGCGCAGGAGCGCCCGCGCGCCGCGGAGGCCGCGGCACCGGGCGAGGGCACCGGCCCCGCGGGAGCGGACGCGGCGACCTCGCCGGCCCTCGCCGACCGCCGGGCGGAGCCCAGCGCGGCGAAGCCTCCCGCCCCGTCGCCGCAGCCCGCCGCCGGCGGCTCGGCCCTCCCCTACCTCCTCTGCGCAGGCGTCCTCCTCGCCCTCGCGGTGGGCGCTTGGGCCTGGCGCGGTCCCCGGCGCACCGCCTCCGGCCCCGACCTGCCACCGCCCCTCGCCGGGGACCCCGAGGCCGGAGTTTCTTCCCGCGCAGAAGGCGCCGCGGGCGCGCCCGACGCCCGCACGCTGGCTCGCCTCGACGCCACGGCCGCCGGCTTCCTCGCAGAAGCCCAGTCCCTTCACCGCGGGGGCGAGTACGCGGCGCTCGGCAAGGCAGTGGGCGACCGGCTCGCCCTCTACGACCTCGCGGGCCGCGCGCCGCCGGCCGAACTCCTCGCCCTCGCGCGCGTGGCCGAGGCCGCCGCTCGGGAGGGACGCGGCGCCGAGGAGCGCCGGGTGTGGGCCCGAGCGCGCGCGAGCGAGGACCCCGTCGAGCGGCGACGGCTGCTCGCGGACTTCCGAGCCCGCTTCGGCGACTTCAGCCCCGTCGTCGAGGAGGCCGAGGAGCTCCTCGCCGCGGCCGCGCGCGAGGCGCCCACGGTCTCGGTGGCGACCACCCCGCGCGACGCCCGCCTGTGGATCGACGGGAAAGAAGTCGGCACGGGAGGCTGGGAGGGGCCCCTCCGCCGCGGCGAGCACAGGCTCCGCGCCGAGGCCGCCGGCTACCTCCCCACGCGGCTGCGCCTGCAGGTGAACGGGTCCCTCCACCACGAGCTGATCCTCGGGCCGCGCCGGCGCCACCCCCTGCGCCCCGGCCTCCGCCAGCGGCCCGTGTTCCGCGCCGACAAGTTCTTCGTGCAGTGGCGCAGCACGGGGAGCTGGAAGGCGATCCTCGAGGAGGCGGGCGTCCTGGGCGAAGCCGCCGGCGAGCCGGCCGTCACGAGCCGCGACCTGCGTCCCCTGGTCCGGGGCATGGACGCAGGCTGGAGCCTGAGCTGGGAACTCCTCGCCGAACCGCGCCGAACGGAGTCGGGCTCCTGGGCGCCCAGCACCGAGTCCGCGGCGGAGAAGACGGCCTTGGAGGTGCGCCTGCTCGCCCGCTCGGGAGGTGCCGCGGTCCTCCGCTGCGAGGGCCGTCGGCTCCGCCTCGGCGTCCTGCGCGGCGCGGACTTCCTGCCGCGCAACGAGGTCGAACGCCCCCGTCCGCCGCGCCATCTGCGCGTGGCCTACGACGGCGACCTCCTCACCCTCCACGCGGACGAGAAGGAGGCGCCCCTGGCCTCGCTGCGCCCGGATTGGCGCGCCGAAGGCGAACAGGTCGAATTCCGCGTCCTCGCAGGCCGGGTCCTGCTGCGGAACTTCCGCCTCGTCGAACTCGTCTCCGCCGAGCCGGGAGGGCGCTGAGGGGCCCGCGCCGGGTCAGGGATTCTCGCGCAGGTAGCGCTCGATCCCCTCGCGGCCCACGTGGAACACGCCCCCGCAGCGCGGACAGCGGACCTCGATCCGCTCTTGGCCGGCCAGGATCCGCTCGGGGTCGCGGCCGTAGGCGTCGACCACCACCTTGAGCACGAGGTCGAGGTCGCAGCCGCAGGCGTAGTGGTAGGCGCGCCGCTCGATGAGCCGCAGCTCCTCGTCCTCGGCGAGGCGCCGAAAGCCCTCGACGTCGAGCGACTCGTACCAGGCGCGGTCGACGTCGGGGTGCGCGACGAGCATGCCGTAGCGGTCGCCGCCGAGGCGGAAGAAGCGGGCGGGGAACTGCTCGCTCTGGCGGTGGTAGTCCTCGACGACCCGCAGCATGTCGCGGCCGCGGATCTCGACGGTGCTGCGGCGCATGGGGTTTCGCGGGCTCGAGACCTGCGCGAAGAACAGGTCCGTCTCGGCGGTCTTGACGTCCTCGGTGAACACGCGACCGACCACGTTGCCGCGCACCGAGTCGCCCGTCACGAACACGTTGAGGGGTGGCTCGCGGAAGTTGAGGGTCCAGGCCACCGACTCGTCGTTGGGCCGCGAGGCGAGGAACAGGGTGAGCAGGGCGAGGGACTCCTTGAGCAGCTCGTCCTGCTCGGCGGTCAGGCGCACGCCGAGCTGCATGAGGTGCAAGTAGTGGTCCTCGAAAATGCGCCCGAAGTCGGCCCACAGCGCCATGGCGTTGCGCCCCCGGACGAAGTAGGCCTCCACGGGGACCTCGTCGGGCCGCGGGCCGGCGGCCGCGGGTTCGCTCCCCGCTCCCCCGTCGCGCTCCGATCCCCCGCGGGCGGGGACCTCGTCGGGCTCGCGCTCCTCGTCGGCCGGGCTCATGAGGGGGGACCTTACAAGTGCTCGCCGAGGAACTCCAGCAACAGCGCACGGGCCTTGGCCGCCTGGCGGCCGAAGCCCGCGTGCTCGCGCGGCGCCCCGGTCTCGGGGAAGACGTGCAAACGCAGGAGCCCGGGGTCCGCCCCCCGCGCGCGGTAGTGCTCGCGCAGCCGCGCGAAGAAGGCTTCGATGCCGGCCAGGGGGGCGATCTCGTCGCGCGCCGAGTGCAAAGCGAGGAGCGGAAGGGGCTCCCAGCCCTCGAGGTGCTCGGAAGGATCCAGGCCGCGCATGCGCGCGACGAGCATGCGGTCGCGCGCGCGCCCGCCCGCCGCCGCCACGAAGTCTCCCGCGGTGGATTCCACCGCCGCGCAGCGGAAGGGATGCGGATCGCAGAGGCGGCGCAAGGTGATCATTCCGCCGGCGGACATGCCCCCCAGCGCCAACCGCTCCCAGGCGATCCGCGGCGCCTCGGGCTCGGCGCGCAGGGCCTCGAGCGCGGGGTCCAGCTCCGCGAGGGCCGCCTGGAGCAGGTCGGGGAGGGCGCTCGGCGCCTGCAAGGCGAAGTCCTCGCGCTCGCCATGCCCCGGGAGGTCGAGGGCCAGGGTGGCGATGCCCGCCCGCAAGAGGCGCAGGTAGCGGGCGCTGTCCAGCTCCTTGTTCGCCGTGCGCCCGTGGAGCCAGACGAAGAGGGGAAAGGGCCCCTCCCCCGCGGGCAGCACGAGCAGGGCGGGGGCAGGCCCGAGCCGAAGGAGGCGGGTTCGCTCGCGCAGGGAGCGGGGGAACGCGGCCAGGCGGTCGTTCATCGCCGCCCAGGGTAGCCCGCCCACGCCCCCCCGCCAGCGCCGACGTGCGAGCCGGCGCGGGCGCTGGCCGCGGGCCGCCGGGGCGGAGGACGAAAGACCGCGCGGCGGAGCCCCGGTCCCTCCGCGGGCCGAGCGCGCGCACGGTATCCTCGCTCCGTGGGCAGCGAGGGACAGGAGCACGGCGTCCGGGTCGGCGGCAGCCGCCTGCGCTGCCCCTACTGCCACGACGAGGTCGACGTCGACGGCGAGGCCTGGCTGGCCTGCGCCGCCTGCCTGGCGCGCCACCACGAGGTCTGCTGGACCGAGGCGCGCGGCTGCGCCTCCTGCGGAGAGGAGCAGGCCCTCGGCCGCGTCGCGACCCCGGGCGCAGGCCCCCCGCGCCTGCGCCCGCTGGGTGAGCCCCGCCGCGAAACGCGGGCCACGGCCTTCCTCGGCTTCCCCAAGCGCGCCCTCGAGCGCCGCTTCGCGGGCGAGGCCACCCTGAGCGACGCGGCCTGGCTCGACGCCACGATCCGCCGCGCGGTCAAGCAGAAGGGCCGGGTCGCCCTCGAGCAGGGGGCCCTGGTCTGGAGGCCGGAGCGGCCCGACCTGTGCCGCGCGGGGGGCCTGAGCGTCACCCTGGCGGCACAGGAAGGAACGACGACCCTCCGCCTGGAGGACGACCCGAGCGACTTCGCCATGCTCGCGGTCGCGCTTGCCCTTTCCGGGGTCGCCTTCGTCCTCGCCCCGCTGGTGACCGCGCGCTTTCTCCTCCTCGCGCCCCTCTTGCTGGGGGGCGTGGCGCTGGGGCTCTGGTTCCTCCGCCGCGCCTACCTGCGCCGCCGCGACGCGCTCCTCGAGCGACTCCTCGAGAAGGTCTCCCAGGGCCTGCTCTGGAGCCCCGCTCCGCCGCGAAGACCCGCCGGCCCCGGGGGGAAGGAAAGCGACCCCGCGGCGACTTCGGAGCCCGCCGAAGGCGCTTGACGGGCGGTCGAAGGGAGCCCCCACCCCGCGCGCCGTCGCCGACCCGCCGAGCGAGACCCGCCTCCCCTGGGCTCGCGCGGCGGAATGTTTCCGCGGCGCAGGGACGGCGGCCGGTCAGAAGACCAGGAACACCGCCCCGTGGAAGGTGCGCTCGGTGAGGCCGGAGCGGATCCCGCGCACGGCGCGGCGGATCTGCCCGAGCAAGTCGTCCGCGTCGCCGAAGAGGTCCTCGACGTCCTGCTTCGCCTCGGGGTTGTCGATGAGGGCGCTCCCCTCCAGCCGCTCCAAGGCTTGCTCGGTGTTCCGCAGCACCTCGCGGACCTCGTCCCCCACCTCGGGGTTGCCGAGGAGGGCGAAGGTGCCCTCGCCACGGACCCCCGCCCGGGTGCGCGCGTCCCACTGGGTGGCCACCTCGTCGAGGCCGTCGTAGGCGTCTGCGTCGGGGTCGAGGAGGCTCGCGAGGGCCCCCTCGGCGTCGCGGCGGGAGGCCGCCCGCCAGAAGCGGCGCTGCCCCTCGATGGCCTCCTCGAAGCCACGGGCCGCGCTGGGGTCGCCCGCCCAGGACCCGAGGCTCCCCTCGCCGCGGGCGGTCGCCCGCAGCGCGTCCCGCAGCCCGCGGAAGCTCTCGTTCATCGCGCGGGTCGTCTCGCGCACCGCGCGCAGCGTCCGCTCGGAGGTGATCGCGTTGGTGCGCCCCTCGAGGCCGGCCAGGGCCTCGTCGAGCTGGTCCGCCGAGCGCTCGAACTGCTCGAAGCCGGCGGCGAGGAGCTCCGCCCGCCCCGGATCGAAGGCCAGCGCTCCGATGAGGCCGCCGTCGGGGCGGGTGACCTCGTCGGTCAGGGCGGCGAAGTCGCGGATGAGGCGCGTGATCTCCTTCTCCCGCTCGGTGGTGGGGACGCCCCCGCCGAGGGACTCCCGCACGGTGCCCTCGATGATGAGTTCGGGGTCGCTCAAGTCGAGGGGCGCGCCGCGCAGGGCCTGCGGGTCTTCGACCGAGGAGGGGTCGCGGAGATCCTCCGGCCGGGGGATGTCGATCTCCACCCCCACGAAGCCGAGCGCGCTCGTGGGGACGATGGCGATCTTGTCGTTCTCGTGGAGGACGAAGCCGGGCTCGAGGTCGAGGACCACGAGCTGGCGGTCCTGGTAGAACTGCACCGAGCGGACGCGGCCCATGACGTGCCCCTCGACCATGACCGGGTCCTTGGCACCCAGTCCCCCCACGTCGTCGAAGACCACACGAACCTGCTGCCAGTCCTTGTTCTCCTCCTCGCGCAGCACACGCGTGTAGTGGAACGCGAAGCCCCCGCCGACGCCAAGGGCGAGGACCACGGCCACGGTGGCGCGAACGGTCTGGCGGACGATGGGCGACACGCGGCGGCCTCGGGCTCAGAAGGCGCTGAACACGGCGCCGATGAAGGCGTTGACGGGGGCCTGCTCGCGCAGATCCTCGGCCGAGTCGCGGAACTCGACCACGAGGCGCTCGACTTCCTCGGCGATGCGAGCAATGCGCCCGCGCAGGGTGTCGTCGTGGACCAGGAGGCCGAGCGTGCCCGCCTCGGGGTCGTCGATGGCCGAGCTGATGCTCGCGAGGTGCTCGAGGGTGTCGCGCGCGTTCTGGCCCGACTCCTCCTCGAGCAAGACGCCGAGCAGCCCCTCGCCCGAGTCGATCTTGGCGGAGATGGACTCCAGGTTGACGGCGGTCCCGGTCACGTGCTCGTAGAGGCGGTCGTCGTTGACCAGCTTGCCCAGGGTCCCCTTCCCGTCGGCCACGTTGCCGGTGACGCGCTTGACGTCGGTGACGATGCCCCGCATTTCGTCGCTGACTCCCCGATGCTCGTCGTCCGAGACGAGCACTCCGAGGGCGCTCTCGCCTCGATCCGCCCGCTCGAGGATGGCCGCGAGGCTCTCCGTGCTCCCGCGCAGGCCGCGGGCGGCGCCCTTGATGTCTGCGTCGAGGGGCGTGCCCTCGGTGAACACGCCGCCGACCACCCCCTCACCGCGCTCGACGCGCGCGAGGAGGGAGTCGATGCGCCCTGCGGCGGCGTCCATGCGCGCGGTGATCCGGTCCAGGCGCGCGGCCCCCTCGGCGTCGTTGATCAAGTAGCCGAGCACGCCCGCATCGGGCTCGGTGAGCCGCTCGGACACGAGGCCGATGTTGTCGACGATCCGCTTGACCCCTTCGCTGTTCTCGGTGATGAGCCGGTTGAGGGTCTGCAGGAGCTCACCCTCGGCCTTGCCCGGAATGATCTCCGCGCCCTCCGCCTCGGGGTCGTCGAAGTAGCCCTTGTAGGCGCCTCGCTCGTCGCTGGCCACGCCGCGCTCGATCTCCACGACGCGTCCGCCGAGGGGCGAGAAGGGGGTGACGATGACCTCGCCGCCTTCCTTGTAGATCTCCACGTCGGGGCTGACCATCAGCACGGCCCGGATCCGCCCTTCGGGGAGCAGGTTGATGGCGAGCACCTTCCCCTTCTCGTAGCCCTCCACGCGCACGGGGTCGCCTTCCTTGAGCCCGTAGACGTTGGGGAAGTCGACCAGGTACTTCTTGGTCGGTCCCAGGCGGAACCCGCTGATGACCACCGTGTAGGCGAGCAAGAAGGTGAGCCCGCTCACGAACACGACGCCGACGACCAGCTCGGTGGTTCGCTTCTTCATTTCGCCTTCCCTTCGCCCCGCTGCTCGGCTTCGAGCGCCTTGTGCACGGCCGACTTGGAAAACTTCCCCGACTTGCTGGTGACCAAGGCCTCCTGGGTGGAGAGCCCGCGCACGAACTGCTGCACGTAGGGGACCCGCGAATTCTGGATCTCTTCGGGCGTGCCGAACTGGACGACCTTGCCCTGATGGAGCACGGCAATGCGATCGGCGGTGCGGTAGGCGCTGACCATGTCGTGGGTCACGACCACCTGGGTGAGGCCCAGGCGCGCCTTCATTTCGTTGATCATTTCGTCGACCAGCGCCGTCGAGATCGGGTCGAGCCCCGAGGTAGGCTCGTCGTAGAGGATCACCTTGAGGGTCTCCTCCATGACCACCGCCCGCGCGAGGGCCGCACGCTTCATCATGCCGCCGGAGATCTCCGTGGGGAACAAGTCGCGTGCGTGCGGAATCTTGAGCAACTCGAGCTTGGCCATCACCCGCCGCTCGATCTCCTCCTCGCTCATCTTGGTGTTCTCGCGCAGTGGCAGGGCGACGTTCTCGAAGACCGTCAGCCAGTTGAGGAGGGCACCGAACTGGAAATTCACCCCCAGCTTCGAGCGCGCGCGCTGCAGGCGGTCTCCGTGGGCGTAGGTGATGTCCTCGCCGTCGAGCCACACCTTGCCGGCGTCCGGCTCGAGGAGGCGCATGATGTGCTTGAGGGTCACGCTCTTGCCCGTGCCGGAGCCCCCGATGATGCACACCGTCTCGCCGGGGTAGATGGCCAGGTCCACTCCGTCGAGGATCTTGCGCGCGCCGAAGGACTTGTGGACGCCTTCCAGATGGATCATGGGCGGGAGGTCGTAGCGCGGCCCACCGGGCCGGAACTCGAGCGCGCCCGGATCCACCACGGGGGCCAGGACCTCTTCGGGCAGGCGCGTGGAGGGGGTCTCCACCAGCAGGACCTCGTCCGACGCGCTCTCGCCCAGAGCCGGAAGGTCGTCGGACGAAGGCGGGAGCGCCCCCCCGGCCGGCACAAGGTCGTCGGCGCTCGGGCGCAGCGCAGGGTCGTCGGCGGTGATCTCCTCGAGGCGGATCCGGGATTCGGTGAGGGTCTCGTCGGCCGGGACGGAGTCCGACGCCTCGAGCAGGTCCTCCTCGTCGCCATCGAGGCGATCCGGATCGACGGGGCGTGCGCCCGGCGGAGGGACCGTCGGGGCGTCGTCGTCGCCGCCCGCTGCGGGCGCCGGTGCCGCTTCGCCGTCCGCGCTCACTAGAAGTTGCCGCTCTTTCCGTAGAAGAGGCTCGTCCCGAAGTAGCCGAAGACCAAGACGAGCAAGTAGCAGAGGATGACCGACCGCCGCGTGGCGCGCCCGACACCGACCGCGCCGCCGGTGGTCCGCAGGCCTTCCGAGCAGCTCACCACGGCGATGGTGATGCCGAACACCAGGGCCTTGAGGAGGCCCGTGTAGATGTGCTTGCCCTCGTAGAAGGGGAAGCCCGCGTTGTCGGCCGCCAGCCCCTCGAGCACGTTCTGGTAGTACTTCGGCCAGCCGACCCCGAGCTGGGTCATGGCGATGATCCCGCCGCCGATGATGGCGACGATGTCGCTGAACACGGTCAGGAGCGGCGTCATGACCATCATGGCGACGAGGCGCGGGAGGACGAGGAAGCGCGCCGGGTCGATGGACATGACCTCGAGGGCGTCGATCTCCTCGGAGACCTTCATGGTCCCCAGCTCCGCCGCCATGGAGCTGCCCACGTTGGCCGCCAGGATGAGCCCCGTCATGAAGGGCCCGAACTCCCGCACCACCGAGACCGCCACCAGCTGACCGACGATGGCCTGCTGGCCGTAGCGCTTCAGTTCGACGCCGGCGGAGAGGCTGAGGAGGAAGCCGATGAAGATGGCCACGATGAGCGTGACCGGAAGGCTCTCGATGCCCGCAGAGTGCATCTGGCGGATGATGAACCCGCGCCGCTTCCACATTTCGGAGGGGACGGGGATCCAGCGCGCGGAGCGGTAGGCGAGCACGAGTGCGTAGCCGGCGAACTGGGTGCGATCGATCAGGTAGGCGCCCACGGCGCCGAAGGCGCCGAGGAAGCGGCTCTGGGCGTTGGAACTGCTCATGGCTCGCCTCGCTCCCTGCGCTCGCCCCAGGTAACCAGCTCCGGCAGCCAGAGGAAGCGCAGGCCGCGCTCGCCTCCGAGGTTCCGGTACTGGAACAGCCCGAAGAGAAAGGAGAGTCGGAAGTAGGCCGCGCGACCGCGCTCGGGATCGGCGGGCAGGTTGCGGTAAGAGAACAGCCCCCAGAGGAACTGCTGCTCCACCCCGCCGTCGGCGTCGCGGTGGTAGCGGTAGATGCGGAAGAAGGGCGCCAGGATGCGGTCCCAGCCGGGGTCCTCGTAGGGCCAAGGCGAGAGGAGTTCGAGTTCCCGCTCGCCGTCGTACTGGCGCCGCCAGTGGACGAAAGGGTAGCCGCGCCACTTGTGGCGGATCCGCCCCGTGTCGGTCTCTTCCCAGTAGGTGCGCCAGAAGAAGGGCAGGATCCAGTAGCCCTCGTACCAGGTCTTCTTGCCGCTCATCAGTTCGTGCCGGAACACCGGCCAGAGGAAGAACTGGCGGTCGAAGCCCTCGCGCCCCTTGAAGCCGAACAGGGGCCACAGGTCGAACTGGTAGCGCCCCGGACCGCCTCCGACCTCGAAGAAGGGGAAGGGGGCGCGCAGGTTCCAGCGCGTCCCCTCGTCCTCCTCGCGTTCGGTGTACTTGAAGAAGGGCCACAGGACCGTGACTTCCCACAAGTCCGGGGCGGTGGTCTTCCCGTAGAAAGGGAACAGGAACAGGGTCTCGGTGGGGACCTCCTGATCGAGTCCGCTGCGCGAATGGGTGAAGAAAGGCCAGAGGACGTAGGTCCGCTCGTAGATGGGGTTCCCCCTTAGGCCCCGTCGTTCGTAGTGACCGTAGAAAGGGAGGATCCGGAAGCCCGAGTTGCGCGGCCCGTCGATCCAGTTGATGAGTGGGAAGAGGACGTGGTGCGAGTCGTAGCTGCGGTCCTCGACCTTGGCGTAGAGCGGGTAAGGGAATCCAAACCAGGTGATGCGCTTCTTGCCCAACAGGCCCTTGGTCACCCCGCCGAAGGGGGCCACCGCCAGGTAGTCGTCGTCGCCCTCGGGATCCTCGCCCCAGCCCGCCATGAAGAAGGGCGAAAGGCTGATGTCGTTGTCCGCCTGCAGTCCCTCGACCCCCTCGAGGTCGCCGTGGTCGTAGCTGCTGTAGTTGAACACGAAGGGGATGAAGCGCACCCCGCCCGAGGCGGCGTCGGCGGTGAGCGAGGGGAACAGGTCCTTGCGTACCTCCTCGTCGCTGGAGAGGGCGCGCCCGGCGGGGCCCGAGTTGGCGGAGCCGTCGTCGGCCAGGAACCCGGTGAGGGTCAGGCTCTGCCGACCGCCCGCCTGGACGTAGCGACCAAAGGGGTAGAGGAAGCGCACCAGCCAGTCCCGCTCCTCGTCGTCTTCGGGGGGGGTCGGCGCCTTCCGATCGCCCGTCTCCTTGCGTCGGGAGGATGGCCCGCAGTCGACGCTGAGGAGGAGAGGCGGAACGTCGACCCGAGTCACTCCCGGCTCGGTCCGATCGACGCGCACGAAGGGCAGCGCCTCGAAGTCGGTGCCGTCGGCCACGCAGCCCCCCGCCGACACCGCGCAGGCGATGCCCAGCAGGGGGTGGAACGAGCACGAGCTTCGTCGCAGGGCGTGGATGGCTCCCTCCCGGAGGAGAGGGATTCTACGGAGAAGGAGGTCGTTTCGCAGCGCCGCGGTCGCGGGGCGCCCGGCCGAGCCACGCGCCCCCGGCGCAGGACCGGTCGCCCGGGGTTCCTCCCGCCCGCGCCCTCACCGAGGAACCCTCGGTGGGAGAGGCGGAGACCTCTCCCTCAGGAGAACAAGTCGCCGAGCTGCAGGGGGCCCTCGGTGGACTCGTCGTCGTCGGGGGGAACAAAGGGGCTCGCCGCGGGGTCCGCCCAGGCGGCGTCGCCGCCGCCCTGGGGGACCCCGTCCACGTCGTCGTCGGAGATGACCAGGAGCTGGCCGCCGGCCTTGAACTTGCCCAGGAAGATCGCGCGCCCGTCCGGGCTGCACTGCAGCCGGTCGACGCAATTGAGGATGATCCTCAGTCCGAGGGGGCCGGCCTGGGGGCTCCGACTGCGAATGGCCTCCAGGGCGTCGACTTCGGTCGCCCCTCCAAGGACGCGGTCCACGTCGTAGCCGGGGCCCTCGTCCTTGACGGACATGACGAATTCGTCTTGGTCCTCGCCGAAGTGGACGTAGATGGGCCGCCGCGGATCTCCCCCGCAGCCGTGTACGCGAGCGTTGTCGAGGGCCTCCTTGAGGGCGATCTGCAGCTTGAAGCGGGTGACGTCGTCGAAGTCCTCGAGGGCGCCGATGCGCGCGCGGGCGACGATGCTCTGGAACTGGTTCAGGCTGGTGGGGTGGGCGGGAAGGACGAAGGTCGCCTGGGGCTGGAGTGCGGCCTCGACGTCCTGCGGCCCCGGCGCGCGGACGCGCAGGTCGATGGCCTCCGCCTCGCCCGGCGTCGACGCGGTGCGGTTTGCGGTGCGGTAGACCATCTTGATGTCCCCGACCAAGAGGACGTCCCCGTCGCGCACGATGGCCGCGCCCTGCACCTGCTGTCCGTTCAGCTTGATCCCGTTCTTGGTCCCTAGATCGGAGATGATCGCCTCACGACCGTCGAACTCGATCCGCGCGTGGCGGCGGGAGACGGCGCGCGACAGCAGCTGGATCTCGCACTGAGGCGCTCGGCCGATGAGCGTGTTGGCCGTGACGTCGTAGATCCGCTGCAGTTTGCGGGTGAGTTGGACCTCGAAGTAGGGCACGGCGCTGCATTCTCACCCAGAGCGCCTCAAGTGGGAAGCAGGCGCTCGGCGAAGATCTCCTTGATGTCGCGCAGCGTGTAGCCCATTTCGTT
>RFHU01000449.1 GCA_003695705.1 Planctomycetota bacterium | reverse complement strand
GGCAGCGACTCGTCCGGGGGCGCCGCGGGCAGCGACTCGTCCGGGGGCGCCGCGGGCAGCGACGAGGGCAGCAGCTCGTCCGACGGAGGCGCGAGCGAGGGCGGAGAGAGCGGCGCCGCGGGCGGCGCGGGCGCAGGCGAGTAGCAAGGAGACCGGGCATGAGGCCCAGCGAGACCGACCAAAAGCTCCGCAAGCAGCGGCTCGTCTTCTACGAAGACGACATCGAGCGCATCAACAAGGCCCTGGAAAACTACCAGAACCTGTCTCGCTCGCGCTGCAACATGCTGATCGACGTGGAGGGCCACCCGGTGACGCAGGTCGGTTCCACCGACGGCATCGACCTCGAAACCATCGCCGCCCTCGTCGCCGCCTCCTTCGCGGCCACCAAGCAGGTGGCGAAGATCCTTGGCGAGAACGAGTTCACCAGCCTCACCCACCAGGGCAAGCACGAGAGCATTCAGCTCTCGCTGGTGGGCAACCGAACCATCCTGGCCACGATCTTCGACTCCGAAGAGACCACCATTGGCATGGTCATGTTCTACACCAAGGAACTGGTGGAAAAGCTGCAGTCGATCTTCGAGGGCATTCAAAACCGCAAGGCGCCCGAGCGGGACCTGTTCAACGAGAACGCGCTGGGCGACCTCGACAACGTCTTGGACGACATGTTCGGAGACGTCTGAACGGCGAGCGGTCGATCTTGAGGCGGCGGACCTTCCTCCTGCGCGCCGGCGCGGCGCTCGCCTTCGTCGGCGTCGGTTGCGCCGGCGGCCCGCCGCGGCACCCCCGGCCGCCGCGGCGCGACGAGTCCCTGCGCCGCGAGCGCTTCGCCCTCCTGGGGGCCGGCGACGACTGGAGCGTCCACACCCACGTCGTGGACTCCCTACGCAGCATGGGCGGCGTTGCCGACTGCCGACTCGAAGAAGAGACGGGCAAGTACTGGGTTGTCTACGACCCGCGCCGCACCCACCGAGACGCCATCGCCCAGCGGGTCCAGCGGATCGGAGAGGACCTGGGACTGAGCGTCGAAGCGCTGTTCGACGAGCGCTGAGGCGGGGCGCGTCGCCCTCGCGGAGACGAGGGTGCAGCCCTCTCGCGCTCGGCCCCCGCCGCCTGCGCCTCGTGGATTAGAATCCGCGCTCTCCGGAGGGACCCATGAACCAGACCCACGCCGTCTTGAACCAGGACGTGATCGCGCAACTGATCGCTCGCCCGCGCGGCGAGGACCCGGTTGTCTCCCTCTACGTGAGCACGAACGCCTCCGATTGGCGGGCAGCCCTCAAGAGCCTCGTCAAGGAGGGAGAGGCCCAGATCGAGGCGGACACTGGTTGGGACGAGGCCCGCAAGAAGACCGCGCGGCGCTTGCTCGCCCTCGCGCGGGAGACGGCGGAGGAGCGCTTGCAGGGCGGGGCGCGCCAGCGGCGCAGCTACGCGATCTTCGTCGATCCCGCCGGCGTCGAGGTCGTGGAGCTGCCCTTGACCGTGCGCGAGCGGGTGGTGGTCGACCGGAGCCCTTACGCGTCGCCCCTTTCCAGCTTGATCGACCAGTACGAGCGCTACGGCGTCGTCTTCTGCGACTCCAAGAAGGCGCGCCTCTTCGACGTCTACCTGCAGCAGCTCTCCGACTGGGAAGAGCTCGAGGACGAGCACCAGCCCCACCGCCACGCGCCCGCGGGCGGTCCCGCCCGGCGCGGCGGGGGCCCGGCGGGGGGCTACCACGGACTCGAAGAGCTGCGGCGGCGCAACCACGCCGAATACCTGCTGCACCAGCACCTGCGCCGGGTCGCCGACCGGGCCTTCCGCCGCTTCAAGCTCCGCCCCTACGATCGCTTGATCCTCCTCGGGCCCAAGGAAGTGCTCGCGAAGCTCGAAGAGCACCTGCACGACTACCTGCGCCGGCGCGTGGTCGCGCGAGAGCCCGCGCCCAGCGACCTCACACCCGAGACCGCGCTCGAACTCGTGTGCGGGATCGAGGAGCGCGTCGAGAAGGAGAAGGAGGAGGCCCTCCTGCGGGAGATCGAGGAGCGGCGCGGGAAGTCGGGCCTCGGGGCCGCCGGCCTCGACGAGAGCTTGCGCGCCCTCTTCTTCGGCCAAGTCGACGTGCTCGTGGTCGCCGACGACGAACCGATCCCTGGGCGCGAGTGCCCCGAGTGCCACTTCCTCTTCGAGCGGCCGGAGGATCGCGAGGACACCAGCGCCACCCTGGTGGAGTGTCCGCTCTGCAAGCGGCCCACCCGGCGCGTTCCGGACATCGTCGACGAAGCCGTCGAGCTGGCGATCCTCTCGGGCGCGCGCGTCGAGCACATCGCCTACTGCAAGCCGCGGCTCCGTGACCTCGGCGGCATGGCCGCCGTGCTGCGCTTCAAGTAGGCGCCCGTGATCGAGGCCCCGCTCAGTCCCAACGAGGAGGCCCTCCTGCGGGCCGCCCCCGAGGACGCCGAGTTCGAGGTGCACGAGCTGCTCGCGGCCGCGGGCCTGCGCGCGGCGCAGGCGCAGTCCGCCGCCGAGGCCCTGGCGGCGCGCGGGCTCGCCGAGCGCACCGAGCGCGTCGCCTCGCGCACCCTCCACATCACCGAGTTCGGGCGGGAGCTGCTCCGCGGCGGCGGGACCCCCGAGGAGCGGATCGGCCGGAAGCTGGAGGGCGGACCCTTGCCGGTTCAGGAGGCCCAGGCCATCGAAGGCCTCGACAAGCGCATCGTCGGCTCCGCCTTCGGCCGTCTCAAGAAGAGCGGCGCCCTTCGGGTCGCCGGGGGCCGCGTCGAGCTGGCCCCCGAGAGCCCCGCCTGGCGCGTGCAGCGGGCGCGCACCCTCTGCCTGCGCCTTTTGGAGCGGCGCGGCGAGGACGGGCTTCCGTGGCCACCGCCGGGCGTCGAAGGGGCGGAGGAACCGTCTCCGGCGGTCTCCCAGTTCTACGCGACGCTCGAGGCGGAGGCGGTCGAGGCCTTGCGGGAGCACCGCGAGGAGATCGAGGCCGACCTGCCCGCCAAGCGGGGCAAGAAGCAGCCCTCCCTCCTCGAGCTGCGCGAGGAGCTTCGGCGCAGCTACCGGCTCACGCCGGCGGGCCGCGAGCGCAAGGAGCGGCTCGGCGCCTCCCGGCCGCAGGTGGCCCAGCTCACCAGCGACATGCTCAAGGACGGGAGCTGGCGCGAGGTCGAGTTCCGGCGCTTCAACATCGCCGCGCCGCCCCACGTGCCCGTCGGACGGCGCAACCCCTACCGGGCCTACCTGGACCTAGTGAAGACCAAGCTGCTCAGCATGGGCTTCGAGGAAATGACGGGCTCCTTGGTCCAGCAAGAGTTCTGGAACATGGACGCCCTCTTCCTGCCCCAGTTCCACCCCGCGCGCGAGATCCACGACGTCTACTTCGTCGAGGACCCAGAGCGCGGCGGGATCGCCTCGGCGGAGCGCATCGAGGACGACGCCCTCGAGCCGGTGGCCCTCGAGCACGAGGGCAAGGGGCGCTCGGGCTCCCGCGGTTGGAGCTACGCCTTCGACCGCGAACGCACGCGGCGGCTCGTGCTGCGCAGCCAAGGAACGGTGCTCTCGGCGCGCTGGCTGCGCAAGGCGAAGGTCCCGGGCAAGTACTTCGCCATGGCGCGCTGCTTCCGCTACGACACCGTCGACGCCACCCACGCCCCCGACTTCTTCCAGGTGGAGGGGATCGTCACCAGCGAGCAGACCAGCTTCCGCCACTTGCTTGGGCTCCTGCGCGTCTTCGCCCACGAGCTCGCGCGCTCGGAGGAAGTCAAGTTCGTCCCCGGCTACTTCCCCTTCACCGAGCCCTCGGTCGAGGTGCACATGAAGCACCCCGACCTCGGCTGGGTCGAGCTCGGCGGGGCCGGGATCTTCCGCCCCGAGGTGACCGCGCCCCACGGCATCGAAACCCCGGTCATTGCCTGGGGCCTGGGCCTCGACCGCATGGCCATGGTGGCCCTGGGGATCAAGGACATCCGTCACCTGTTCACCAACAACCTGCCCCACGGCCTGCGCGACCTGCGCGGGCTCGTGGCCCGCTGAAGCCGCGGCCGGACGGGCGCCATGCCGAAGATCACCTTCCCCAAGGCGGACCTCGAGTCCCTGGCCGGGACGGGCCCCCTGAGCCTGGAGGACGTCGACGCCTTGGTGCAGCTCGCCAAGGGGGAGCTGCACCTCCGGCAGTCCACCGAGGAGGAGCTGCGCGTCGAGCTCCAGGACACGAATCGGCCCGACACCTGGTGCGTCGAGGGGATCGCGCGCCTGCTGCGGACGCACCGGAGCGGCGAGGCCCCGGGCTATTCCTTCTTCGCCGCGGTGGACGCGCAGACGGCCGGAGAGATCGTCGTGGACCCCTCGGTCGAGGGGCTGCGCCCCTACGTGGCGGGCTTCCTCGCCCGCGGCTACACCGTCGACGGGCCGGGGCTCGAGGCCTTCATCAGCGCCCAGGAAGTGCTCTGCCGCAATTTCGGCCGCAAGCGGAAGAGCGTCGCCATCGGCATCTACGACGCCTCGCGGCTGCGCTTCCCGGTCCGCTACCTCGCCGTGCCGGCGGACGATCGCCGCTACGCCTTCGTCCCCCTGGCGCCCGCCCAGGCGCAGAGCGAAGAGGGCGGGGCCGTCAAGGACGCCCAAGGAAGGGAGATTCCCGCCTCGCGCTGGGAGGAACCCTGGACCCCGGCGCAGATCCTCGCGGACCATCCGACCGGACGCGAGTACGCCGCCGCCGTGGCCGACCCCTCCCGGGCGACCTTGCTGGTTGACGCCCGGGACGAGGTCCTCTCCTTTCCCCCGCTCATCAACAGCCGCGGGCTCGGGCGGGTGACCGAGGGCATGTCCGAACTCTTCGTCGAGGTCACGGGCACCGTTCTCGACCACGTGCTGCTCGCCGCGAACATCCTGGCCGCGAACCTGGCCGACCGCGGGGCGCGCATCGAGCCGGTCGTTACGCGCTATCCCTACGACACCCCGCGCGGCCGCGTCCTCCGCTGCCCGCACCCGCTCGAGGACAAGCGCACCGTCCGCTTCCGCCCCGCCGACGTGGAGCGCCTCCTCGGCATCGCGCCCTCTCCCGAAGAGATCTGCGCGCGGCTGGGGGCCTTCGGCGTCGAGGCGCGGGCCGAGGGCGAAGAGGTCGTGGCGACCGCGCCGCCCTACCGCGCCGATTACCTGCACGCCGTGGACGCCATCGAGGACTACGCCATTTCCGCGGGGCTGAACGGCTTCGAGCCGGTGCTCCCCGAGGCCTTCACGGTGGGCGGGTTGGCGGCCGAGACGGCCTTCGCCGACCTCGTCCGCGACGTGGCCATTGGCTGCGGACTGGAGGAGGCCATCGGGAACCTGCTGACGTGCGAGGAGAGCGTGCGCGGGCGCATGGGACTCGGCGCCCTGCCCGAGCCCAACGCCCTCCACGGCGGTCCGCCGGTGCGCATCGCCAACGTCATGAACCAGAACTACTCGGTGCTGCGCGACTGGCTCTTGCCGACCTTGCTCGAAGTCGAGTCGAACAGTTCCGGGGCGCTCTTCCCGCACCGTTTCTTCGAGGTGGGCGAGGTGTGCCGCTGGGACGGCGAGGAGAACCTCAAGAGCCGTACCGAGTGGGGGCTCGTCTGCGCCTTCGCCGACCACGAAGTCGGCTTCAGCGACGCCCAGGCCTACCTGCACCAGGTCCTTCGCTTGCTCGGGCTCGACTACGTCGCCGCGGGCGAGCGGGACGCCGCGCTGGCCGCGCAGGGGGCCTCCGCCCGCATCTACTCGCTCTTGCCCGGCGGGCATCCGAGCTTCCTGCCCGGGCGCGCGGCCTGGATCTGGGTGCCCGGGAGCGAGCGCTGCGGCTTGATCGGCGAGATCCATCCGGAAGTGCTCGAGCGCTGGAAGGCGCGCGCCCCCGTGGCGGCCTTCGAGCTGCGTCTCGAACCGCTGCGCGCCCTGCTCGGCCGCGCGTAGGGGCCCGTCGCGCCACGCACCGGCGGCCTCGCTCGCCGGCTCCGAGCCGCAGGCCGCAAGGACCTCTCCGCGCTCCGCTGGGGTTCGCGCAACGGGCTCCGGAGGGGGCGCCGCACGGCTCCTGCTGGGCGGCGCGAGCGCTCAGAGGCGCACCGGGAGCGGGCCTTCGAGCTCGATCCCTGCAGGGCAGACGCGGGCCCGCTGGGCGTAGAGCTCGACTCCTGCGGCCGCCACGGCGCGGAGGGTCTCCCCGTAGGCGGGGTCCACCGCGTCGGCCGGGGCGAAGGCTTCGCAGTCGCCGCGCTGGACGACGAAGAGCATCGCGCCGCGTTCGCCTCGCCGCACGACCCGTTCGAGCTCGACGAGGTGCTTTCGCCCCCGGGCGGTCACGGCGTCGGGGAACAGCGCCAGCGGTCCCTCGGCGAGGGTCACGCTCTTGACCTCGACCCAGGCGGGCGGGCGCTCGGGGTGGCCCTCCAGGCGGAGGTCGATCCGCGAGCCGCGTCCCTCCGTGGTCGGGAGGCGGACCTCGCGGCGCAGGCGCGCGTAGCCGGAGAGGGCGGGGAGGCGACCCGCCTCGACGGCCTCGGCGGCGAGGGTGTTGGCGAGGAGGGGGTTGACCCCCACCAGGGTTTCGCCGGCGCGGACCAGCTCCCAGGAATACTTGAGCTTGCGGGCGGGCCGGTCGTGGTGGCTCAGGTAGACCTCGCTCCCGGGAATGGCCAGCCCGGTCATGGCGCCGGGGTTCGCGGTGTGCGCGGTGACCTCGGCGCCCGAATCGAGGAGGACGTCGGCGAGGAAGCGCTTGTAGCGGCGCAGGAGGCGGCCGCGCTCGAGCGGAGCGGGAAAGCGCATCGGGCGCTACTCCGACCGTCCGGCCGTTCCCGCGGCGTAGGCCGCCGCGAGGTCTCCGAGCGCGTCCACGGCGTAGCCCCCCTCGAGCGCCGAAACCAGCCGCCCGGCGCAGGCCGCGTCGGCGGCGCGCCGCAGTTCGGCGCCGATCCAGGAGAAGTCCTCCACCCCCAGGTTGAGCCCGCCAATGGGGTCGTCCGCGTAGGCGTCGAAGCCGGCCGAGACCAGGAGCAACTCGGGTCCGAAGTCCACCACCGCGTCGAGGGCGCGGCGCAGCGCGGCGCGGTAGTCGGCGGGCTGGGTCCTGGGCCCGAGGGGCAGGTTGAGGGTGCTCCCCAGGCCTGCCCCGCTCCCCGTCTCGTCGGCGGCGCCGGTGCCGGGGTAGTAGGGGTAGCGGTGCAGCGACGCGTAGAAGGTCGCGGGATCCTCCCAGAAGATCTCCTGCGTGCCGTTGCCGTGGTGCACGTCGAAGTCGACGATCGCCACCCGCTCGACGCCTTGGGTCGCGCGGACGCGCGCAGCGGCGACGGCGACGTTGTTGAACAGGCAGAAGCCCATGCCGCGGGCGGGCCGGGCGTGGTGGCCGGGCGGGCGCACGACGACGAAGGCCGGCGGCGCGCCCGCGGCGAAGACGGCCTCGCTGGCGGTGGCCACGGTCCCCGCGGCGGCCAGGGCCACCTCGTAGGAACGCGGCGAGACCCAGGTGTCGAGGTCGAGCGCGCCGCCGCCCTCGGCCGCAGCGCGGCGCAGGGCCTCGACGTAGTCGCGGTCGTGGACCCGCGCCACGTCGTCGGCACTGGCCGGGACCGCGCCGCGCACCGGCCCTGCGCCTTCGAGTCCGCGGAGGCCGTCCGCGACCGCCAGGGCGCGCTCGGGGCACTCGGGATGGTCTCGCGGGGTCTCGTGCTCGCAGAAGAGCCGGTCGGCGTAGAGGGCGAGGTCCATCGGAAGGGAACCAACCTACCAGCGGCCGGGGCCGGCCGCGACCGTCTGGGCGCAGGCCCCGGCGTGGTTTACCTTGGGCCCTCATGCAGGTGCTGGTGACGGGAGGCGCCGGATACGTCGGCGCTCATGTGGTCCGTGCGCTCCTTCGAGCGGGCCACGGCGTGGTCGTTGTCGACGATCTCTCCACGGGGCATCGTGCCTTCGCGGAGCGGAACGGGGTGCCTCTCGTTCAGGGGGACTTCGGCTGTCCCGAACTCCTCGAACAAGTGTTCGCGCTTCACGCTCCCGAGGCGATCGTCCACGTGGCGGGGAAGGCCCTCGTCGCCGAGAGCGTCGATGATCCGGCCCCCTACTTCGCCGTCAACGTCGCGGCCGGGCTGCGCCTGCTCGAGGCGGCCCGCCGGCACGGTGTGCGACGGCTGGTCTTCTCCTCGACCGCCGCGGTCTACGGAGTCCCCAGCCAGCAGCCCATCGACGAGCGCTGCCCGCGCGAGCCGGTGAACCCCTACGGCGCCAGCAAGCTCGCCTTCGAGCACGCCCTCGCCGCCTACGCCGGCGCCTACGAAATGCGGGTCCTCGCCTTGCGCTACTTCAACGTGGCGGGAGCCAGCGCGGAGGCCGACCTCGGAGAGCTCCATACCCCTGAGACCCACCTCGTGCCCAACCTCCTGCGGGCGGCGCGGGAGGGAAGCCCCTTCCGCCTCTACGGGACCAACTACCCCACGCGCGACGGGACGGCCGAGCGCGACTTCATTCACGTCGAGGACCTAGCCCGGGCCCACGTCCAGGCCCTCGAGCGACTGGACATCATCGACCCCCTGGGCTTCGGCTGCGCCCTCAACCTCGGCACGGGCAAGGGGGTGACCGTTCGCGAGGTCGCGGCCGCGGCCGAGCGGGTCCTGGGCGCAGGGATCGAGGTCAGCGAACGGCCGCGTCGACCCGGGGACCCTCCCCGTCTGGTCGCCGACCCCAGCCTGGCCCGCCGCGTGATCGGACTGCATTGCGCGCACGACGTGGACTCCATGATCCGCTCCGCCCACCGCTTCGCCGAGGCCGAGCGAGAGCGGGGCGGCGTCGAGGTCGTGGAGGAGGCCTTGAAGGGAGGCGACGTGAACAGGAGTCCGCGACCCCGGAGACGCTTCGGCGAGGTGGCCGTGCAGCGGGGCTACCTTTCTCCCGAGCAGGTCGAGCGCGCGTTGGCCATTCAGCGCGAGCGCGACGGCATCGGCGAGAGCCACAAGTTGGTCGGGCTGATCCTCCTGGAGATGGGCGCCCTCTCCAACGAGCAACTCATCGAGACCCTGAGGGCCATGCAGGGCTGACCCAAGACGCGCACGCGGCGTCGCGTCGGTCCTTCGTGGCCCCGGGGACGGTCCAGCGACTCCGACGCCTCCGATGGGGCTGAGGGGTCCGGGGGTCTCCGCCGGAGAGGAACGCGGTCCGCGCCTCTGGGGCGACTTCACGGCCGGGTGCAGACCCGATTCCAGAGGGCGCAGGGGGCGTCGCCTGAACTTGACAGCCCCGAACCCCGTCCGTACGATCCCGCGCTCATGTCCTTGAGTGTGCGCAACTTAGTCGCCTTGACGGTCGCCGGCGCCCTGGTGGGCTGCGCGTCCGCCCGAGAAGAGGCCCTCCAAGGAGAGGTCGCGGGCTACCGGCACGAGCTCGAGCGGAGCAACCGACTCCACGCCGAGCAGCTCGGGCGCAAGGAGGAGGAGCTTGCGCAGCTCCGCACGGCCGCCCAGGCCGCCGAGCGCGAACGCGAGCGAGCGCAGCGCGAACTGGCCGCGGCGAAGGCCAGCCGCAGCGCGCTGCAGGCCAGCCTCGACGCGGCCCTCGCGCGCCTGCGGGAGCGTGAGGAGGAGCTCGCCCGTTTGCGGAGGGAGGCCTCCAGTTCCCCTGCGGCCGCTGGCGCCACCCAGTTGATTCGCGAGCAGGCGAGGCAGATCCAGGCGCTTCGTTCGCGGTTGGCCGAGGTCGCGGCGGGCAAGCGCCGCGAGCCGCCGCCCGAGCTCGTGGGGCGCATTCGGGGTTCCTACCTCGACTTGCAGGTCCCGGTCGCCTGGGTCGACGGCGAGCCGCTGCGCCGCAGGGACTTCGTGGAGTTCCTCTACCGCGACGTCGGCGCGGCTGGTTTCCTCGACCTCTACGTGAATCGACATCTCATTCTCCGCGAGGCGCGCCGGCGCGGGCTCGAGATCGACGCGGCCGACGTGGAATACTGGATCGGCGAGCAGTGGATCTCGCAGAGCCGAGAAGCCGGCTCGGAGGAGAAGCTCCTCGCTGCCCTTGCCCAGCGAGGCTTCACCCGGGAGGCCTGGGAAGCCCGGCTGCGCTACCAGGCGCGGGCCGCCATCGCCGCCCAGCGCTTGATCGACCTCGACCGCTCCGGCCCCGGACGGGACGCCTGGGAAGAGCGCGTCTTCGAGGAATACCGCAAGGCCTACAGCGAGACGGTGTCCGCGCGGCACATCTTCGTGCCTCTCGAGCGCTTCGCGCCGCCCGAGCGGGTCAAGGCGGCGCGAGCCCACCTCGCGCAGGCGGAGCGAGCGCTGCAGAAGGGGGTTCCCTTCGAGGAGGTCGCTCTGCGCTACAGCTACGACGCCAAGTCGCGCGAGCTCGGCGGCGCGCTGGGGAGCTTCGACCGGAAACGCTTTGCCGAGCTGCCGCAGCTCAACACCGCGCTCTTTTCCCTGCCGGTGGGTCGCGTCTCCAAGCCGGTGCGGAGCCGCATCGGCCTGCACATCGTTCGCGTCGACGAGCGCAAGCCTCCCCGGAAGGCGTTCGGCGACGTACGCGCCGAGATCGAGCAGCGCTTGCGCGCCGAGCCCCCCAGCCAGGGAGAGCTGGACGCCTTGGTGAAGCGGCTGCGAGCCCGTGCGCGAATCAAGACCAACCTCGTCTTCGACGACGACTGAGCCCGAGAGGGCACCCTCCCAGAGGACTGAGCATGCTGGGTTTCTTCCGTCGCCACCAAAAGAGCTTCATGCTGATCTTCCTGGTCCCTGGCTTGTTGGCCATGGGGATCACGGGCGCCATCCTGAGCGTCGCCCAGAACCGAGGAGACCTGGTCGCCGGGACCGTGTTCGGCGAGCCGATCTATCGGCAGGAATTCGACCGTCACCGTCGGCTCTACAAGATCACCAATCCCCGCGCCGAAGACGAAGAGGCGTGGCGCTTCCTCGCTTTCGTCAAGGCGGCCGAGCGGGCGGGCATCGAGGTGTCGGACGCCGAGATCCGCGAGGGGATCCACTCGGACATGCAGTGGAGCATGGCCCGCTACCGGGCCATGAAGCGCCTCGAGCAGGAGGGAATCAGCGGCGACGACCCCCGGCTGCAGCGCCTCTGGCAGCAATACTTCTTCGAGGAGCTGGGGAAGGGAGGCCAGGACAAGGGCGCCCTCGACGTCGCCGAATACAAGAAGTACTTGCGCGAGCAATACGGGATCGACCACCGCAGCTACGAAGAGCAGCAGCGGCGGGAGCTCCTCGTGCAGCGCTTCCTGCAGGTACTGCGTGATCTGGCCACCGTGGACGCCGCGGAGGTCCGCGAGGCCTACGTGGAGAAGCACCATCTGCGCGTGGCGGAGTACGTCTCCGTCCCTGCCGCGCGCTACGTGCCCGACCTGAAGGCGAAGCCAGGAGACCCGGGCTACGTGAGCGACGAGCAGGTCAAGGCCTACTACGAGCGTCGAGAGCTCGACTTCGACGAGCCGCGCCGGGTGGACCTCGACTACGTGGCGATCGACTTTGCGGGCGCCGAAGATGGGCTCGAGCATCCCGGAGAGAAGGTCCTGCGCGCCTACAACGCGCGGCGCGGGATCGCTCCCGTAGCGAGCTACAGTGAGTTCGAGGACAAGATCCTCGAGGCGTGGTATGCGGATCGCGCACGGGTCCGCGCCATGGACGTCATGGAACGGCTCGAGGACGCAGCCCGGGCGGCCCACGCGGCCAAGCCCGACGAGCCCGTGGACCTCGCGGCCTTGGCGGCGCGCGTTCGCAAGGAGACCGGGCTCGACGCGCTGGTCGCTGGTCGGACGGGCTGGGTCACGGCCGCGGAACTCGCCGCGGGCGAGCGCGCCCTCTTGCACGGTCGCGCCGTCGAGGACTGGTTCGAGCATTGCGAGCCCGGCAAGCTCTCTGCGGTGCTCGGCAACCGGGACGGCTTGGTCCTCCTTCAGGCACGCGGAGTCAAGCACGCCCGTACGCCGAAGTTCGAAGACATCCGAGATCGTGTGCGCGAGGCCTACGCCCGCGGCATTGAACAGGAACTGCGGGCCTTCTACGAGGAGCGCAAGAGCCAGAAGTACCGCACCGAGACCACCTACCACCTAGAACTCGCGGTGTACGAGGACGCGGACTTCGGAGGGGACCACGCCAAGGCCGTTGCCGCGGCAAAGGACACCCTCGACGCAGTGCGCGAGTTGGTACGCGGCCGCAAAGGCGCCTTCAAGGACGGGGAGAAGTTCGACTTCTACCTGCTGGGGACCGATCCCGAGATCAAGAAGGCCATGCGGGTCGTCGACGACGAGGCCCTCAAGGAACTGGACAAGGAGGCGCTCGCCAAGCATCCCCGCCTGGGCCCCGCCGCGGACATCGTTCCCACGGCTCGCCCCTACGCACTCCACGAGGTGGAGTTCGACGGAGGCGTAGGCATCTGGCGGCTCGTGCGCAAGAACCCTCCCAAGACCCTGCCCTTCGAGGAGGTCCGCGAGCGCGTGGCCGAAGACCTGCGCCTCCAGCGTGGCTTGGAGCGGGCCGAGGAGGCCATCGACGAGTTGATCGCCGCCCTCAAGGGCAAAGAAGGCGAGGAACTCGACGCGTTCCTCGCAGCGCGAGGGCTGGAAAGGAAGCGCACCGAGCCGTTCTCGCGCGACGCCCACAGCTTGGAGGGCATCGCCGAGGCGAGCCAGTTCGTGGCCCAGTGCTTCGCCGCGGAGGTGGGGGGGGACTTCGAGCGCTGGGTTCCCGACGCGGAGAACGCGCGCCTCCTCCTGCTGCGCGTCGTGGAGCGCCGGGATCCGCCCGAAGAGGGTTTCGCCAAGGCCTACCCCGAACTGCGCAAGGAACTCCTGGCCAAGGTGCGGGGCGAGTTCGCGCAAGAGGAGATTCGCCGGGTCGTTCTCGAGGCCAAGGGCATTTCGCCCGAGCACCTACGCTATGCGCGCGAGTTGCGCGACGGGCCGGGTGGGGAGTTCCGGTTGAAGATCCGGCAGATCTTCCTTCCCCCGGATCGTGAGTTGATTGGTGGCTGGCTCGATGCGGCCGCCAAGAAGCTCGTCGATCAGGCCCTCGCTGAGCTGCGCGCAGGGAAGCCGTGGGCCGAGGTGGTCCTGCGCTATTCGGAGCACGCCGCGAGCCGGCGCCGTGAGGGAGAGCTTCCCCCGTCGAGCAAGGAGAACCTTGCCGAGAGCTTCGGTGCCGCCTTCGCCGAGGAAGCCTACGCCTTGGGCGAGGGGGACGAGCCGCACGTCATCAAGTCGACGCTTGGATACCACATCGTGAAGGCGGCCGGAGAGCGGCGTGGGCGTCGGATCTTCCGCCACATCCTCATCTCGACGGACGCCAAGCGGAGGAAGCTCCCCGAGGAAATCCGCAAGCAGGCCGAGGAGAGTTCGCGCAAGCGCCTCGAGGCGGCGCTCGCGGCCCTCGAGAGCGGACGCAGCTTCGCGTCGGTCGCCGAGGAATACGGCGACTCGGAAGACCCGCTCGCCGTTGGCGAGCCGTTCGAAATGGACTACGTGACCGCCTTCGAGCGAGCAGCCCTCGCGCAGCCGCTCGAGTGGGAACTCGCGAGCGACGATCCCCGCGCCAACGATCCGGCCTGGGTTCCCGAAGTCGTCGAGGTTCAGCAAGCCGGCAACGTGACCTACCACCTGTTCGCTTGCGCGCGTTTGCCTGCGGACCGAGTGGCTCCTTGGGACCCGCCCGCGCGGCGCGACCGGCGCGTCTTCCACATCGCCTCCAAGAGCAAGGCCCTCGTGGAGGAGGCCCGCGCGGAAATGAAGGACTTCGTCGCCTCGGCCGAAGAGGACGGCGGACGCCCGGGGTGGGAGGCAACCCTCAAGAAGTTCCAGGAACTCGCCAGCGACTACTCCGAAACCCCCGACGCGTCCAAGGGCGGCGCCGTGGGTGAGGTACGGCTGGAGGACGGCGTTCGTGCCTACGGCGACGCCTTCTACCAGGCCGTCTGCGTGCAGGCCGACGGGCGACCGGTGGCGCCCGGCTACCGGACCGGCGTGTTTCGCAGCGAAGAGGGCTACCACCTCGTCGAAGTCGTCGAGGTGAAGCGTGCGGATGCGGGCGATCGGGAGCGCACCCAGCAGGTCACGGAACTGCTGCTGAACGGCACCGGCTGGCAGTAAGGAAGGGCCCGAAAAGCGGTCGGCGCGCTGCGCGGGCGGCCCCGGCTGCCCGCGCAGCGCGAGAAGGAGCCTTGCCCCTGCTGCTCCGGGAGGACCTCAAAGGGGCGCCGGGACCTCTTCCTGTTCGGCGGGGGGAAGGACGAGGAGGGGTACCTGCTGGCTCCAGTCGGGCCAGTGGGCGACGTCTACGTGGAACACCGCGTTCCAGCGAAGCGAGTTGCCGGGAGCCCGGAAGGAGAGGGGGGCGCTCGGGGGGAGGGCAAATTGGCACTCCAGCCGTTGGGCTTCGCCGGCCAGCACGGGCCCTCCTTCGTGAAGGGTCGCCACCTCCGAGAACAGGTCGTGGGAGTGGGTGGTCTTGTTCGTCCCGCTTCCGCTGACGACGACTTCGGTGCCCCGCAGCCGCACACGGACTCGGTTGAGGTGGAGCGAGGTACGGGGGGTGAAGTGGATCGTTGCCTGGAGGACGCCGCCGGGCGGGACGCGGCGTGGCCGCAGTTCGACCGCGACCGGGCCGAGCTTCCGTTCGGCCAGGCGGTTGCGGAGACCGAAGTAGAGCGCTCCGGCGCCAAGCGCCGACAGCAGCCCCCCCACGGCGACGTAGAACCACTCGACCGGTTCTGCAGAAACGAGGAGGTTGCCGCCGACGAGGAGCAGCCCCAGCCCAACGCAGAGGAGAACCACTCCAGCGAAGACGGCCGCGGCGCCGGCCCCGGCCTGGAGGTCTTGCCAGGTTTCCAGCGAATGGGTGTGCTGGGGATCCGACTCGGCTCCGGTGAGCACGAGCGAGCCGTCTGGGGGTGCTACGACGAGGAAGTCACGCTCGGCCTTGGGGTCGATGGCCCAGGGGATGTCTGCGGTCGCGCGGAGGAAGTAGTCGACGTTGAGCAGGTGGCCGTGGTACGTCACGGGCCCGGGGGGGATCTCGAAGGAGAAGGGATAGGCGTGCTCCTCTCCTGCGCGCCAGGTGCCCCGGAACAGCGTCTGGACACTCTCCGGCCCGTGGGTCCGATTCCCGCGGCCGTGGGTTTCCCAGCGCAAAGCGAGGTTCAGGGCGTTGCAGGAGCAGTCGGAGTCGACCGTCACGCGGACGGATCCGGAGATCACCTCGCCTAGGGCGTAGGCCTCGCGTTCGGGGTCCAGGACGATCGAGAGCGTGCATTTGGCCACGGGCGTTCCTTTCCGCCCCGGAGCGAGTTCGCCTGCGCAGGGACGCCGTCAGGCGTCGACGTCGCCTGGGGCGTCCAGGGCCTGGAAGCGTTCGTAGAGGAAGTGTTCGATTCCGCGCAGGTCGTCCCCGAAGCGGGCGAGGAGGCGCTCGATCGCGCGTTTCGTGAGACGCGGGACCGGTCCGGGTCCACGGCGGGCCGCCTCGATCCGCCGCTCGAGGATCTCGCGCAGGCGGGTTTCGTCGAGGGCGTCGCCGACCTTCACGGTGACCACGGGACGGCCGGCCCAACGCAGCGCCCGGCGGTGGTCGCGGTGCGTTCCCAGCACCAGGCGCGAGGGGCCTGCGAAGAGCGCCCTCCGCAGGCGCCAGGGAAGGCGCTGGCTCTCGTCGAGGTAGAGGAGGGGGGCGTCGAGGGGGACGGCGGGGAGCGGTCCGTCCTCGGGCAAGTGCACGTAGACTCCGGGTCGCGCGCTGCGGAGGGCGAGGAGGTGGGTCGTCTTGCCGCGACCTTTCTCGCCGAGGAACTGCAGCGCAGCCCGGAGCGGTGCGAGGCGGGCGAGGAAGGGCTCAGGGTCGAGGACCGCAAGGGAAGGGCGCAGTTCCAGCGGCAACTCACCGAAGGGGTTGTAGCGCAGGTTCAGGTGGGCGAAGGGCAACGCGAGGCAGGCGCGGTTTGCCTCGAGGCGTCTCGGATCCGCAGGGCGCTGGGCGTCGTGCACGTTCCGAAGGTTGCCGCATTTCCGCTGCCGCCGCCAGGGGCGTCCGGGAGCGCTCCGCGAAGACGGCCTTGCCACTGCGGCGTACAATCCGCCCGTGGGGCGCTTCCTCCTCGAAGCCAGGGACCTTCGCTACGCGCGCGGTGGGACGCAGATCCTCGCCGGAGTGACCGTGGGTCTGCACGCCGGCGAGTTCGGCGTCTTGCTCGGCCCGTCGGGCTCGGGGAAGAGCTCGCTCCTGCGCTGCATGGCCGGCATCGTGCGGCCCGACCGCGGCGAGGTGCTCCTCGACGGGCGGCCCTTGAGCGAACGGGACGGGGTCTCGCTCGCTCGCGCGGTGGGCATGGTCCCTCAGGACGACATCATTCACACGCAGCTCCGCCTCCGCGACGCCTTGGAATACGCGGCGCGGCTGCGCTTCCCCGCGGGAACCTCGGAGCAGGAGATCCAGAGCGCCGTCGACCGCGTGCTGTCCGCCATCGAGCTCGAGCATCGCGCGCGTACGCGCATCAAGAAGCTCTCGGGCGGTCAGCGCAAGCGAGCGAGCATGGGAATCGAGCTCCTCTGCGCGCCGCGGGTCTTGTTCCTCGACGAGCCCACGAGCGGGCTGGACCCAGACCTCGAATCCACCACCATGAAGCTCCTCCGCAAGCTGGCCGACGAAGGGCGGGGGGTGCTCACCACCACCCACAGCACCGCCTCGGTGGAGCTCGCCGACTTCTTGCTCGTCGTCGTGGCCGGACACCTCGCCTACGGGGGGCCGCCGCAAGGGGCGCTCGAGCACTTCGGAGTTTCCGACCACGACTTGATCTTCAAGGCCCTGCGCAAGGGTGAGCCGACCGCCTGGGCGCGCCGCTACGCGCAGAGCCCGAGGGCGCGCAGCTTCGCGCAGCGCGGGCCGCGCGCACTTCGCGCGGCGGGGGGGCGAGCCGGGTGAGCGACGAGCGCGAACTCGAGGACCTGCTGGCGGAGGCGCGCCGGCGCCTGGGTCCCGAGCCGCGGGAGGGTGCTCCCGAAGCGGCCGCGGCGCCGGAGGGGCCCGCCGCCGCGGCGCTGGCGGCGGCCGCGGCCGCCGAGGCGGCGGTCGCTCAGCGGAGCGCTGCGACCGCACCGGCGCCACACGAGGGTTGGTTGCGGTTGCGAACGGCGGGGGTGCTCACCTCCCGGCTCGTCGACCTCAAGTTGAGCGATCCCGTGGGGACCGGAATCCTCCTCCTCCAGGCTCCGCTGATCGGGCTCTGCGTCGGGGTTGCATTCGACGGCGAGTCCTACGCGACCCGGGCCCTCCAGTTCGTGCTGGCCATGGTGGCGGTGTGGCTGGGGACCTTCAGCGCGTGCCGGGAGGTCGTCAAGGAGCGCCTGATCTTCCTCCGCGAACGCCGCGCAGGAGTTCCCGTACGCGCGTATCTGTTGAGCAAGGTCGTGGTCTTGGCCTTCTTCTCGGTCGTGCAGTGCCTGCTGTTGGTGCTGACCGTTTCGCGCAGCGTGGTGTTCGACGACGCGCATCCGGTGACCGTCTTCTGCGCGCTCCTCGCCACCTGCCTGTGCGCCAACGCCTTGGGGCTGCTCCTCTCGGCGGCCGTGAAGAGCCAGAACAGCCTGATCGCGCTGGTGCCGGTGGCCTTGATCCCGCAGCTCATTTTCTCGGAGGCGATTTTGGGAGACGCCGGCGAGGCGGTGGAGCGCATCGAACTGGCCATGATCGCCTCGTGGTCGTACGACGTTCTCCACGAGTTGCCCAAGGACGACCCCTCCTGGGCCACCGTGCTGGGTGGGTTCGCGGTGCTGTTCGCCTTCCAAGGCGTCATGCTCCTCGGCAGCGCCCTCCTCCTGCGGGCGCAGGACGAGTAGGATGCAGAAGTGAAGAAGGCGATCGCCGCGCTGCTCCTGGCCCTGTTGCTCGCCGTGGCCCTCCTCCTTGGGCTCTCCTCTTCGGGCTTCCGACTCTTCGGGGTGGGGGTCTCGTGGAACCCCGAGCGCGCCTACCTCGAACAGTTGGCCTACGGATTCCTCGAGGACCTGCAATACAAAGACTTCAAGCGGGCTGCGCGCTACCACACCTGGCAGGACCAGCGGAAGGCCGACATTCCCCGGCTGATCGAGCGCATGTTCGCGGTGAAGCCCGAGCAGCTGAACATTCAGCACCTCAAGATCACGCGCACGACCTTCGACCGTGGCGGCCGCCGCGCGCGCACGTTCTTCAAGTGCACGCTCGAGACCCTGAACACGGCGCAGAACCCCAAGGAGGGGGAGAAGAACCGCGAGCGCGAAGTGGAGGGAATCCTCTACTGGCACAAACTGCCCGCCGCGGAGGCCTTGCCCCGGCCGGAGGAACTCGCCAAGGGCGAGGCGTCGCCGCCTGCCTCGCTCCAGGCGGATCGTCCGGGGGACGAGCAGTGGTTCCTCATGCTGGAGTCCAGCCTCCACTGAGGGGGGGGAGAGCCCGAGGGACTTCGCAGGGTCCGGCACGGCGCGGAACTCTCGGCGCGTGGTCAGCGACCCCCTTCAACGGGGCGCAGGGAAGCGCGCACGACGTAGTCCACGTCGTATTCCGCGCCGCGCAGCCGCACCCGTCCGCGGAAGGTCGCCGTCGCCTCGCGGACGAACCCAGGCCCGAGCGTGGCCTCACCCGCAAGCGCGGCCGCGAGGACTTCGGTGGTCGGAGGGAGGCGGTCGGCCGACGGGCGTCGGGTTGCGGTCCACCGCAGGCCGGAGGGGGTCTCTTGGGCCGCCGCGACGAAGGCGATCCCGTTGTCGCGGCCGAGCCAGAAGCGAAGTTCGCGTCCCTCGGGCGCCGGTTCGCCGAGGCGGGCGGGCCCGAAGTGCCAGAGCGGGTCGAGGCGTCGTCGGAGGCGTTCGCCGCCCGAGTGGGCCAGAGCGCCCCGCAGGGTCGGCCGCGCGACCTCGGGGACCTGGTCGAGGACCTCGTCCAGAAGGCGGTCGATCCCCAAGACGCGGCGGACGCGCCCGCTCGGCTGGTCTAAATGGAGCACGATTTCTCTGCCGACCAGGCTGCGAAGGGAGAGGAAGGCAGCGCCGCGGTCCTCCGTGTCGAGCGCGACCCCCGCACCCTCGAGGTGCACGGAGCGAACGGTGGCCGCGAGGGTCGCCACCCGGCCACGGACGGTGCGGACCTCTGCGGCGAAGGAATACTCGACCACGAAGTCGCCGTCTTGGTGCGTGGGAGGCCCGCCGCGGTGGGTCCAGGTGTCCTTCCAACCGCAACGGAGCAGGAAGCGTTGGCCGCGGCGCAAGGCCCAGGCACGCGAGCGGACCCGCGGGATCGCCGAGGGCACCGTCCTTGGCGCTCGGGGCGAGGCAACGGTTGCTGTGTCTTGGGTCGGTGGCGTCCGGCGGGCGATCCGCACCAGTACGAGCGCTGCCGCGACGGCGCAGGCGAGGAGGCCCAGCGAGGCCACGAACCAGCGGACCTTCGTCGTGGGCACGGTCAGCGCACGCTCGGCGGGGCTTGCGCGGCGGGCGGTGGGAGCGCGGTCCGGGTCGGCGCAACTCCGGTCGCCGGGGCAAGGCGGTCGAGGAGGAGCAGGAGCACGGGTCCTCCAAGGTGTGGAGCAGCGACCTGCGGGTGGTGCCCGACGCGCGACGCGGCCGGGGCTCTCCTTGGCGAGCCGGGGATCAGCCCTCCGCGGCGGCGGGCGTGAGGCTGCGCCAGAGAGCCTCCACGTCGAGGACTTCCTCGGTCACGGGCAATTCGAGGTAGGCGAAATAGACCAGGGGCGCGACGGGCTCTAGGTCGGGGAGTTGCTCGCGGACGGTCTCGAGGGAGCGCTTGACCTTCTCCGCGTCGAGCGACTCGACCCAAGAGAAGTCCTCGACGATGCCGCCTTGGTGCTCCACCTCCCAGGCGTCCAAGAAGGCCACGATCATCTGCGCACGGCGTGCGAGCCAGCCTTGCAGAAAGCTGCGCTTGGCGTCCACGTCGTCGCTCTTGCGGAGCGCGGAGAGCAGCAACCTGCACTCCTTGGCCAGCCGCTGCGCCCGTTTGAGGGTCCCTGCGCCGATCTTGACGCGGGCGCCGTGCCGGCGCACGAGGTCCTTGCGGTCGGGGCCGGGGAGGGCGGCCAGGATCTCGGTGGCGAAGGCCTCGGGGACTCGTTCCAGGAAGGTGTCCATCTTCATTGCGGCGGGCTCCTCGCAGAGGGCGGACTATAGCAGCGCGCTCGCGGGGGCCCAAGCGGTAGACCGTCGCGCGAGCAGCCCTGCCTGCGGAGGAGTTCCGTCGCCTGCGGGATCGCTGCACGCTTGGGGGCCGCGCCCGGGAGGCGGTGCCGGGGGGATACCTCCTGCAGGATTCGAACCTGCGACCCGCGGTTTAGAAGACCGCTGCTCTATCCAACTGAGCTAAGGAGGCGCGCTCGGCATTCTAGCAGCCCGCCCGCATCCCCCCCGGGCGCCTCGTCTGGGGCCCGGGATCGTCGCTTGGAGGACCGCGTCCCTCGGGCCAAGGGCTCCGCTCGAGGGCTCGGCCGGGCGGGGCGGTGGCTGAGGGGAATCCCGCGGGAGGGGAGCTTCGAGGGCGGGGTGCTACCCTCTTGGGGTGAGGCAGGCGGCCCTCCTCTGGATCCACGATCGTGGGCGTGCGGCCACCGAGCGCCTTGGCGAGGCGGTCTACGGCGGTTTGCTCGAGCGGGGGCCCTACGGCGAGGTGCGCTGCCTGCGCGGCCCGGCCGCGGGCGGCGAGGTCCTCGCGGCCGCGGCTCGGGATTTGGCCGCGCGGAGCGAGGCCCTCGACGTCTTTTGCTCTGCGCACACCACTCGCCGCGCGCCGGCGGCCTGGCGGGAGGCACTGGCGCCTGCGCGGGACGCGCTGCGGTTGGTCTACAGCACCGCGTGCTGGGGTGCGCGCGCAGAACTCCAGGCCTGGGCGGCGGCGGGGGCGCGCGCCGTCGTGTGCCACGAGGGGCTCAACGATCCTCTCGTCGCCATGCCCTTGGTGCTCTCGCGCTGGCTGACGGGAAGTCCCCTGGGCGACGCGGTGGTCGAGGGCTACCGTGAGACCCAGGCGCTCCACGCGCTGGCCAAGGCGCTCGCCTGGACGCGGCGCCTCGTCGCTCCGCGCGAGGTCCCCGACGGTTACGGAGTCGGCGACCCGTTGCAGGGAAGCCGCCCGGTGGTGTGGGGGGAGGCCTCCCTCCGCCTCGGGGGGGCCGAGGAAGACCCTGCGTTGCGCTACGACCCCGCCACCGGTGGTGCGCTCGGCCTCGCGGTGCGCGCCGCGGTGGGCCGTTTCGCCTTCGACCGAGGGGACCTTGCCGAGCTCTTGGCGGAGCGAGGGCTGCCGGAGCCTTGGGCAGACCTCGCCGAGGCCTTTCGCCGGGCGGAGGCCGTGTCCCGCGTCGGCGCGCAGCGCGCGCCGGGGCTCGTCGTCTCCTTCGCCCGACCGCTGGTCTGCCGCTTGCCGGCGGGGCCGCAACTCCGGTTGTCCGAACGCGTCGCCTTGGCCCCCGGGCCTCTCGACCTCGAGCGCGGGAGGCTCGACTTCGAGGTGCAGGGCGCCGCGCTGGGCTCTGGGCTCACTGCGTGCCGGTTGCACCGGCTGGGGGTGCGCTCGGGCCGCCGCGGGCTCTTCCTGAGGGTCGCCGGAGTCGCCTGCGGATTCTTGCCCGTGCGCCTCAGCGTTCCCCTCCCGTCCGTGCCCCTGCGCGTCGCGTTGCCCGAGGAGCGGGCGCGGCTCAGCGCCGGGGTGCGCTTCCTCGAGGGAGACGCGGCCGCGCTCTGAGTGCGGTCGTCCTGCACCAGGAGGATCGCCTTCCCTCCCTCGGCTCCCGCCGGAGTCTCCTGCGCGCTCAGGCCACCGCCGTCGGCGGGCAGAAGAGGCCGGGCAGGAGGAGGGCGCGGACCGCGGCGAGCACCGCGCGAGGCGACCTGCAGCGCGCAGCGAAGCGGAGGGCAGCGCAGGCGGAGTCGGCGAAGTCCTCGTCGCACACGCTGCGGACTGCGCAGGCCACCGCGCCGGCGGCCAAGTGCGCGGGGCCTTGGCCGCACAGGCAGGCGGCGTCCCGCTCGAGGAAGCGCCGCCAGCGCGCGCGGGCTCGCCCACGCCGGCGGGGTCGGGGGCTCTCCCACCAGGCGAGGCTCGCCCGGAAGGCCTCCTCGAGCGCATCGCCCCGGCCGATCTGCAGCCGCAGCCAGCGCTCGAAGGAGGGGCGCACCGCCGAGGCCGCGGCCAAGGCAGCCCCCGCCGTCGGCCGGCGCCCCCAGCGCGCAAGCTCGAGGGTCCACGCGGTGAGGTCGTCGGGAGGCTCTGCGGCCCGCAGACCCAGGGCGGCGCAGGCCACCGAGTGCCCGAGGTGCGCAGCAAGCGCCAGGTCTTGGGCGCGCAGTTGCCCTGCGCGGGCGCGCGCGCGCAGCAGGCGCACCTCGGACCGGCGATCGCCGAGGGCCGTGGAGCGCTCGAGGTGGCGCAGATTCCGGTCGATCACCTCCCCAGGCTAGCGGCGCGGCCGGGCGGTCGCAGCATTCAGCGAGAAGACGCCCTGCGCCCCAGCCTTCCTGCGCCGCGCGCAAGCGGCTATCGTATGCCCCACCAGGAGAAGGAATGAGCAGAAAGCGGCGGCAGCGATCCACGGCGATCCGCAAGCGCGTGGAGAAGAAGCAGCGCGAGCAGGCCAAGGCCGCCAAGCGCAAGGCGAAGGCCGCGCGAGCTGCCGGCGAATTGGGCGGCATCGTGCGCATGCGCCTCAGGCGCGCGGCGGCCAGCGGGGCGGTCGCGCAGATCGCCGCCTTCGAGGAGCGTCTCTCGGAGAAGGGGGCGATCCGCGGTTGGTCTCTCGACGACCTTGCGCAGGACTGGGGGCTCTCCTGGTTGCGCGCGCTGCTCGAGGAGGCGTTGCGGGCGGATCCGGGCGACCTCTTGGAGGTCGAACTCCCCGAGGTCGCCAAGACCGAGCTGACCGACCGGCTGTCGGTGCTCGACCCGGCAGCGCCGGGGCTGGGGATCGAGTGGGACGAAGGCCTCGCCGAGGTCGCCGCGGCGGTGCGAACCGCGGAACTCCTCGTGGAGGAGGACGAAGAGGAGGACGGCGCAGAGGGCTGACCACGATTCGGCGTTGCCGCCCTCGCGCCACGCCGTCGTTCTTCGGCTCGGACGCTGGCCGCCTCGTGCCCGTGTTCGTCTTCTTCTTGCGGCTGGATCTCTTCACCACGCGTCTCCCAGGCTCGGGGGATTCTCGGAAGCGGGAGCGTCAACCTCGGCAGGGGGAACACGGTAGGGGCGCTCAGCGGCGGGCCTCGCGCTCCCGGCGGAGCGAACGCTCCGCGGCGCGGCGGAGGAGGCGCCCCTCGAAGAGGCCCAGGATCCCCTCGCCGCGGAGGGGCGAACGCTCTCCGAAGCCCTCGCGGCCAAAGGCGCGCCGGGGCACCTCGCCGAAGGCGCGGGCGCGCTCGCTCGACCCCGCGCGCTCGAGCGGCAGCCCTTCCCGCGCCGGAGGCGAGCTGCGCCAGGCGCGGTCGACGGCCCGTCGCAGCGCCGCCTCCCGGCCGGAAGAAGTCCCGTAGCGGGCGAGTCGGCGCAGCCGCCAGACCAGGTTCTCGCTCCAGCTCGCGCCGGCGGGGCGCTCGAAGAGGGCGAGGGTCTCGCGCAGCTCCCGCCGGTTGAGGGGGCGGTCCACCCCGTCCACGCGCGCCAGCCGGGAGACGCGAAGGGTATGGACGGCCTCGGCGTCGGCGGCGCGCTCGGCGCGGGTCCCGGCGGTGTGGGCCAGTTCGTGGGCGAGGACCAGCCCCAGGGCGCGCCGACGAAAGGCGGGACGCTCCTCGGGCCGCAGGCCGCGGGCGCGGGTGTCGAGCTCGCGCAGCAACCCCGCGCCCACGCGAACGCGCCCGTCGGCGCCCGCCTCGGCCTCGACGCCCCCCGCGGGCGTCAGCTCCAGGCGCGCGTCCCGCAGGCGGCGCTGTCCTTCCCGCAGGGCGTCGGCCACCGGCCCCGGCGGGAGAACCTCCAGGGTGCGGCGCGAGCGCTCGAGGGCCGCCTCGCGCACGGCCTCGAAGACCTCGCGCGCCAGGCGCTCCGAACTGACCGGGACGGGGCCGGAGGCCGCGGCCCCGCGCCGCGCCGGCGCGAAGGACGCGCTCCGCTCGGCCTCGCGCCGGGGCAGGAGCGAGGCGAAGAGGCCCTCGCGCAGCCCGTTGCTCCGGGCCCACTGCTTGACGCGGTAGCGGAGCTGGCGCTCGACCTCGGCCCGGTCGAAGGCCTCCGGCGGGCCGTAGCGCCCCTCGAGGACGCGGTCGGCCATGCCCAACAGCCCGCGGGCGTAGTCTTCCTTCTGGAAGCGCAGTTCGCGCCGCACGGTCGGAGGGAGGGCGGCTTCGCGCTCCCAAGGGAGGAAGGGGGTGAGCAGGTTGCGCCGGGTGTGGGCGTTGCCGAGCGTGCCGAAGCGGTCGAGGACCTCGGCCTGCTCGGGGGTCAAGCGACGGCCTTCGGTCTCGCGGAGGATCTCCTCCACGTGCTCGCGCAGGCTGCGGGAAGTCTCCAGCCGGTTGTCGCCGGCCTCCCAGGGGCCGAAGTCGAGGGTGCGCAGCTTCTCGGTCACGATCCGCGCCAGGCGCTCGATGTCCTCGACGAAGAGGGTCAGTCCGCGGATCTCGACGTCGAGGTAGTCGGGGCCGGCGTGCTTGAGGCGCAGGGTCGAGCGCGACGAGGAACGGACCTGCTCCCAGCTGTCGACGATCCGCTCGTTCGGCCGCGCGTTGGACCAGGTGTTCATGGAAATGTAGGTGCGCAGGCGGGCGGCCCGCTCGAGCCACACCCAGTTGCCCGCGCGCTCGAGGAAGTCCGCGAACTGTGCGCCCTTGGCGCGGAGGGCCTCTAGGTCCACCCCGTTGTCGCGCAGGTGCAGGTGGAAGCCCTTGGCGCTGCCGCGGGTGAGGCGCTTCGCCTCGCGCATGGCGCGAGCGACCTCGTCGACGGACTCGAACACCTTCGAGTGGATCTCCCAGTTGCCGGTGCCCTCGACGTACCAGTAGGGGTCGAGCCACTCCACGGCGGGGTTGGGACGAAAGTGCTCTTGCACCGAGCGATGGTTGTTGCCGACGACCTGCTCGTAGTAGGCGCGGCGCTCCGCTTCGCTCATTCCGTCCCAGCGGGCGTCCACCTCGGCGTCGGTCGGGCGAAAAATGTTCACCAGGCCGCTGCCGCGCCCCTCGAGCTCGAAGCCGTAGGTGAAGGGCGCGTCGCCGTGGGTCGGCCGGCCGCGGGCGAGGCGGTCTGCCTCGGCCACGGCCTCCGCGTAGCTCGGCACGCCCCGGCCGCGCACGTTGCGCTCGATCAGGGCGCGGAAGCGCTCGGGTTCGAGGCCGATGCGCTCGAGCGCCTCGGCGACCTCGGCGCGCGCCTCCGCTGCGCCCGGAGCCGTGTTCGCAGCCACCCAATCTCCCCCCGGCCCCGCCGGAGCGCGCGGCTCGTAGCGCACGTCCACGCCTTCGGCGGCCAGTTCCTGGGCCCGGCGAACCAAGCGCCGGTAGACCTCGGCCTGCGCTCGGTGCGCCTCGCCATCGCCGAGGTCGAACATGCGGAACTCCACCAGCCCCTCGCGGCCGCTGGCGACCTCCGGGTTCAGCCCCAGGACCTTGGCCAGGTTCAGGCTGCGGTACTTCCACGGCCTCTTGCGGGTCGCGGGGGCCTCGGCGTCGACGCCCTGCAGGCGCTCCTCCGCGATCTGGTAGCGGCGGAAGATTTGCTCGACGTTCTCCCGAGTCCGCTCGGCGGGGGGGAGGCGGTCGAGGGCCTCGAGGAGCCCGGGGTGGTCGTGCGCCAGGGAGCGCGCAAAGCGGTTGTTCGGGCCTCCGCCGCGCACGGGGTCGAAGAGGCGCCGCAGCGCGGGCTCGATGTTCTCGTGGAGGAGGATCAGGTTCACCAGCGCCCGCGCGTCGCCGCTTGGGGTCACCAGCCCCCGCCCCTCGACGGTGAGGTGAACCCCCGAGCGCAGCCCCTCGCGCACGAGCCCCGAGCCGCGCACCCGCTCGAGGACCGCCTCGAGCTCGCGGGGGTCGTCCAGGGGAGGGGAGACCAGCTCGTAGCCGTCGTAGCCGGTGCTGGCCACGAACTCGGGCACGATCTGCCAGGTACGGCCGTGGGGGTCGGTCCACTCGGCGCGGAAGAGGCGGCGGCGGCCGCTGGGGTAGCGTTCGAGGTTGCCGGTCTCGACCTCGAAGTCCACACGGCGGATCGTGCTCGGGTCGCCGCCGTAGTGCTCGACGACCTGCCGCATCAGCCGCTCGTAGTTCGACCACGGCATGTCCTCGAACCGGACGATCCGGTTGCCCTGACCCGCGAACTCGAATTCGAAGCCGAAGGTCGGTTCGGCGGCGCTCCCCTCCTGCGCCGGAGCCGGCCCGACCAGGCCGTAGCAGAGGAGGAGCGAGAGGGCGAGCAGGCAGCGCGCTGGGGGCAGGGTGGTGGGGACGGACATGGGCAAAGCCTCCGTGCATCTCCCCCTTGGGCGCCGAGGGCGCCCCGGTTTCGCCGGCGCCCGGAGGGCGATCGCGTCCCTACGCCGCGGCGACCGCGAGGAGGTCGCGCAAGCTCCCCCCGTGCCGCGACGAGGCCTGCGGACGGGCCAGTGCCCGGCGGCAAGAGGGCGGCAGCGGCCGCTCGCAGCCCACCCCCGCCCCGACCCGCAGCGCCACCGGCTCTGCTTCGCCACGGGGGAAGAGGAGGAAGAAGACCGCGGCGCGCTCCGTCGTAGGCCCCCGCAGGCGCCCCCTGGCGAGGGAGCCGTCGGCGAAGCGCAAGGAAACGGCGCCGGCCGCCGCCGCCAGCCGGGGCAGCTCCCGCGCGCGGCGCGCTGCCTCGGGGAGTTCGATCAAGAGGGTGCAGGCCAGGGATTGGGGGGCCGCGAAAATGGAGTTGACGGCCGCGAGTTCCTCGTCGACCGCCTCCTCGTCGACCGCCCCTTCGGCGCGCAAGACCTCTTGGACCTGGTAGAGCAGCGTCCAGCGGTCCTCGAAGAGGAAGCTCAGGCCCAGGTCGCCCCACACGACCCGCCGAGCGGCCTTGCGAGCGAGAAGGAGCGGGCGCAGGGACGGGCGCAGGCGCGCGTAGTCCTCGGGGGAGAGCAGGTCGGAGGGGACGAGCGGCCTCACTCTTCCGCCCCCAACGTGCGGGCCGCGAGGGCCTCGGCTCCAAAGGCCGCCAAGCGTCCCAGGGCCAACGTACGCAGGCAGGAGAAGCCGGGGCCGTCGAGGGTGGTCAGGGCCCAGAGGGTCCCAGCGAGGCTGCGGCCCGACTCGAGGAGTTCGCACAGCCCCCGGACGAGGGCGTCCGGCGCGAAGCCTTCGAGCGCCGCGAAGGTCTCTCCGTGGAGGAAGTCGAGGGTCCGCTCGAGGGAGCGGGCGACTTCGGGGCGCTCGTGGGCGGCGCGGTGCAGGCAGCGGGCCGCTTGGGCGGCGTCCTCGGGGCAGGCCTCGTCGCCCACGAGGCGCACGCCGTGGCGCGAGCAGAGGTTGAGCAATTCCCCCCGATCGAAGCTCAACAGCAGGACGGCATCGACGAGGTTGCAATGGGTTGTCGTAATCCCTTGCCTGATCATAGT